>JAGCDD010000319.1 GCA_017651345.1 Bacteroidales bacterium
ATCCACCTGATTGCCAACCATTTGAGTAAGCACATCCGAAATCTTTCCTTGAATAGTTACTCCGCCATTGCGCTGAATTTGCCAACCATTATATTTGGTGCCGTCGTATTGAATTATAGCCTTGAAATTTTGCATTTTTGGTAATTCATTAAAGTGCCGCAAGATAGAAAAATTCTTAAAATTCTCCATATTTTTTAACCATTACTTAACTTTCACCTATTGACTTCTTTCTATTTATTTCTTTCCTTTGCGTCGTAAAAATTTAAAGACTTTTAGTTAGTTCGGAAATAATAGAACCAAACATAAGCAATGCAAGACATCATTACCGATAAGGAAAGAGAAGAAAAACAAGGCGAACTTGTAGAAATTATGGGCAGGATTTCCTGTCGCGGAGGCGGCACTGCACTCGCAGGCAGAATCCTCGGTTTGCTGTCGTTTCTCGACCAAGAGGAATTTACTTTTGAAGAGATTGTCGACAGACTCAAAATTTCCAAATCGTCGGTTTCTACCACACTCAACCACTTGATGGAATCCGACAAAATTGAGTACATCACCTATCCGGGCGACCGCAAACGGTATTTCCGCATCAAGGTCAACACCCCTAAAACTTTTATTCAGTCGCTGCGAAAATATATCGAACGGTTTGAAAAGGTAAACCGTGCTGCTCTTGATCTAAAAAAAGACCGCAACTCGCGCTCTGCCAAAAACATACAAGCGATGCTAAAATCACTCACTTTTTGGAAAGCACAAATGGACGAATACGAAAAAGAGTTCAACATCGACGAGTTATAATCAAGTAACAATAAAAAACACAAGATAACAAAATGAATTTCAAAAGAACATTAATGCTGATTGCGGCTGTGGCGGTTATTTCGGGTGCAAAAGCCCAAACCGACAGCACCGCAAACCAAGGGCCGCTTATCTTGACCCTCGATTCAGCAAAGGCGTACGCCGTAGAACACTCAAAAACAATGCGTACAGCCTCGCTCAACATTCAAAAAGCAGAATGGGCTAAATGGCAGAGCATCTCGAATATGCTCCTCAATGTGGATGGAACTCTCAGTTACACCACAATGTTTGGTTACGTAATGAAACTCGGTGAAGGATTCGCCATTCCAAACAACGATGTGGGAACTCTCGGTATTACAGCCAGCGCCACCGTCAATGGTCAGATGATTATGGCAGTGAAACTCAGCCAAATGGCAATAGATATGCAGAAACTTGCACAAAAAGGAAACGAAAACGATGCAAGAGCAGCAGCCACCACCGCTTACCTCTCGGTTTTGATTGCACAAGAAAGCAAAAAGACCCTCATTGACAGCCGCGAAAACCTCGAAAAGAGTTACAACAATGTAGTTCAACTTGTTAACGTAGGTATGGCAGAGCAAACTTCCGCCGACCAAATAAAGGTGCAGTTAATGGTTCTCGACAACAACCTCCGCGCCGCCGACCGAAATATTCAGTTGGCAAAAAGTTCGCTTCTGCTGGCTCTCGGAGCAGAACCCAATACCGAACTGGTGCTCACCGAATCGTTAGACTATTTTTTTGAAAACGAAGAAATAGACCTTCCCGAAGGCGCACTCGACAACAGTATCACCGTTCAGCAGTTAGAAATGAACGTTAAAATGGCTCAAAAACAACTCACACTCACACGCTGGGCATACGGTCCTACCCTATCAGTGCAATACAGTTACAGCGGCAGAACCTATTTTGGCAAAGACGCAGGTATGAAACAAGCACCTAACTCGCTAACATTTGCGCTCAGAATTCCGATTTTCTCATCGGGAAACCGCTATGCGCAGTGCCGTCAGTCAAAAATCGACGTAGATATTGCCCAAACTCAGATGGAGCAGACTATGGAACAGTTGCAAATTCAAGAATCGCAACTCAAATTCAACCTCAGCAACGCCATCGAAACCTACAACAGCAGCCGCGAATCGTTGCAACTTTACGAAAAAATATTCCGCAACAGCGTGCAGAAATTCAACGTGGGAACAATTTCGAGCAGCGACCTCATTACTGTTAACAACAACCTCTTGAATGCTCAAAGCACTTATATTCAGAGCCTTTACCAAGTAATGAACGCTCAAACCGAACTACTCAAACTTTATAACAACTTGTAAAAAATAAAAACAATGATAAAAATAAAACATTATCCATTAGTATTGGCAGCAGCCGCATTGTTGTTGCCATCGTGCAGCGGCGAGTCGTCTAACACTCAAACCGTTGAAGAAAAATCAGTTACCGTGTCGGTAAAGGAATTGCAAAAAGAAGAAATTATGCGTGTGCTCACTCTTTCGAGCGTGTTGCAGCCCTACGAAAAAGTGGCTGTGGCTCCCGCTCTCCAAGGACGTATCACCAACCTCTATGTAGAAGTAGGTCAAAACGTTAGCAAGGGTCAACTCGTAGCCAAAATGGACGAAACGCAGTATCTTTCTACCAAACTCAACTACGAAAACTCCAAAAACGATTTTAACCGTATCAAGATTCTTAACGACAGCAACAACATTGCCAAGCAAACCTACGACCAAGCAAAATCGGGTCTCGACGTGTTGGAAACTTCGCTCAAAAATCTTGAACAAAACACCTACCTCCGCGCACCTCTCTCGGGCGTTATTTCGGCAAGAAACTACGAACCCGGAGAACTGTTCTCTGGTCAGGCTATTTACGAAATTGTGCAAATCAACACTCTCAAAGCCCTTGCACAAATACCTGAAACATATTTTCCCGAAATCAAAGTGGGTATGAAGGTTAACGTAAAAACCGACACCTACGCAGGCGAAACTTTCCCTGCAACAGTGGAGATTGTTTACCCCACCATCGACGAACGTTCGCACACATTTTCGGTACAGTTGAAAATTCCCAACGCCAACCGCAAACTCCGTCCGGGTATGTACGTTAGCACAACCCTCGAAATGGGACAAGAAAAAACAATCGTAGTGCCTTACAACTCGGTTCAGAAAGTTCAGGGTAGCGACGAACGCTTTGTGTTCCTTGCCCAAGACGGCCGCGCACACCGCGTAGTGGTGAAATTTGGTCAGCGTTTCGACGACAACGTAGAAATCATAGCCGACGAAATCACCGAAGGCAAAACAATGATTGTTCAAGGCGTTGAAAAACTCCACGACAAAACACCTATAACCATTAAATAAAGACAACAATGAGTATTTACAAAACCGCGATAGAAAAACCCGTTACCACATCACTTATATTTATAGGTGTGATAATCGTTGGTTTGTTTGCATTGGCAAAACTGCCTATCGACCAGTTTCCCGAAATGGAGCCACCATACGTGTCGGTGATGTGTACCTACCCCGGCAACTCGGGTTCCGAAATTGAAACCAACCTTACCAAACTCTTGGAAAACAGCCTCAACTCTATCGAAGGCCTCGACGAGATGACCTCTACTTCTAAGGACAATATCGCCGTGGTGTCGATGAAATTTCAATGGGGCCAAAATATGGACGAAACCGTCAACGATGTGCGAAGTGCGTTGGATATGATTTCCGACAACCTTCCCGACGGCTGCGGCAAGCCTATTGTGTTTAAGTTCAACACTTCGATGATGCCTATCCTTATGTACGCCATCACCGCCGAAGAGAGTTATTCAGGATTAGACAAAATCCTTGAAGAAAACGTTACCAACGTGCTCAACCGCGTAGACGGTATCGGTAACCTCTCGGTAATGGGCGCACCCGAGCGTTATGTATACGTTGACGTTGACCAGCAGAAAATCGACGCTTTTGGTATAAGTCTCGAACAAGTGGCTCAGGCTGTGCAAACCAACAACATCGACGTATCTTCGGGTACTGTAAAGATGGGCAAAGAGCAGTACGGTCTCCGCGTAAAAAGCGAGTTTAAAGAGAGCGCCGAAATCAACAACCTTGTGGTAACAACCACTCCGCAAGGCAAAAAGGTGTTTATCAAAGACATAGCCACCGTGCGCGACACCATCAAAGACCTTTTCCTCGACTCGAAAATCAACTCGCAAGAAGGCTGCCGACTTATCATTATGAAACAGTCGGGCGCCAACACCGTGCAGATTTGTAAAGACGTGAAAAAACTTATGGAAGGAATCCAAAGAGACCTTCCTCCCGACATCAAATTCCAAATCATCAACGACTCGTCAGAAACCATCCAAAACTCTATCAACTCTCTGTTTGAGAGTGTGGGCTACGCGCTGATATTCGTGGTTTTGGTGGTGCTTTTCTTCCTTGGACAATGGAGGGCAACGCTCATCATCGCCATCTGTATACCTATTTCGTTGATTGTTTCGTTCATCTACCTTTTGGCAACCGACAGTTCGCTCAATATCATATCGTTGTCGTCGCTTACTGTGGCAATCGGTATGGTTGTGGACGACGCCATTGTGGTATTGGAAAACATCGACAAGCACATTCAGCGAGGCGCATCTCCGCGCGAGGCAGCCATCTACGCCACCAACGAGGTTTGGATTTCGGTAATCGCCACCACGCTTGTAACTTGCGCCGTATTTATCCCGCTTACAATGCTTTCGGGTATCGCCGGTATCTTGTTTAAAGAATTAGGTTGGATCGTTACCATCTGTGTATGTACATCCACAACAGTGGCAATCACCCTTACACCTATGCTTTCGTCTAAGATGTTGAAAGCAAGGTCGATAATAATGGAAAAACTTGGACAGTCGAAAGTGAAGAAACACGGCAAGAGCCTCTACGAACGCACCGTTATCCGCGGTCTCGACTGGCTCGACATCCAATACTCCAAACTTCTTGCTATCGCACTGCGTCACAAGGTGATAACCATTTCGGCAATTGTAGGATTCTTTGCACTTTCGCTCATTCCTGTGGCAATTGAAAAAATCGGTATGGACTTTATGCCACGAAGCGACGAAGGCCGTATGACCGTAACATTTGAATTGCAGCGCGGCACACGTGTGGAAGAGGCAGCCAAAATAGCCCGCAAAATTGAGGCAGAAATGGCGGCTCAAAACCCCGAACTCCGACTGATTTCTACCACCTTAGGATCCAACGACGACGCAGGCATCACCTCAATTATGTCGTCTACAAGCAACTACAAAGGTCAGATGTATATCCGTGCCACCAAAAAATGGGAACGCGAACGCTCAATCTTCGACATCGCCAACACCATCCGCGATCAGTTTGACGCCACACCTGAGGTTGTAAACTACACAGTGTCAACATCTTCGGGCGGCGGTATGAGCAGCAACTCTATCGATGTAGAAATCTACGGTTACGACTTTGACCAAACCAACACCATAGCCGCCAACCTCAAAGAGGCACTCAAAAACGTGGAAGGCGCAAAAGACGTGCGCATTAGCCGCGAATCCGACCGCGCCGAACTTCAATTGGTATTCGACAAAGAAAAAGTGGCATCGCTCGGACTCAACACCGCCACACTCGGCACATATATCCGCAACAAAATCAACGGATTTACCGCAGGATTCCTCAAAGAAGACGGCGACGAATATTACATCCGCGTTCGTTTGCGCGAAGAAGACCGCAACTCGCTCGACAAAATTTACGACCTCACCATCAACACTCCCACAGGTCAGCGCGTAAAAGTTAAAGAGTTGGCCACCGTAAAAGAATATTGGGCACCTCCGCAAATCGACCGCAAAACTCGTCAGCGTGTCAACACCGTTTCGGTAACTCCCGACGACGTTTCACTCTCAGAACTTGCCGAAAATATCCAAAAAATTCTCGACACATTTGAAAAAACCGAAGGCGTAAAAATCGTTATCGGCGGCGACTACGAAGAGCAGCAAGAATCTTCTGCCGATATGACACTCCTTTTCGGACTTATCATCATCCTCGTGTACATTGTGATGGCATCGCAGTTTGAATCGCTCAGCAAGCCGTTTATCATTATGATGAGTATCCCGTTTGCAATCTCGGGCGTAATTTTCGCGCTCCTCATCACGGGTATGAACCTCAATATGGTGGGTATGCTTGGTGTGATAATGCTTGCCGGTATCGTAGTAAAGAACGGTATCGTGCTTGTAGACTACATCAACCTTATGCGCGACCGCGACTACGAACTCAACGAAGCAATCGTACTTTCAGGACGCTCTCGTCTCCGCCCCGTGCTTATGACCGCCGCCACCACAATCCTCGGTATGATACCTATGGCATTGTCGTCGGGCGAAGGCGCCGAAGTGTGGGCACCTATGGGCGTGGTGGTAATCGGAGGTTTGCTCGTTTCCACAGTAATCACCCTTATCATCGTACCTGTGCTCTACGCAATATTCTCTAAACACGGCGAACGCGACAAAGCCGAAGAAGTGAAGAAGAGTTTCGTATTCTACGATATGGCCGACGACGCAGTATTCGATTCACGTAAACCATTGGATTAATGTTTAATTGAAAATTGAAAGTTGAAAGTTGAAATGAGGTTTTGACTTTCAATTTTCAATTTTAAAATTTCAATTTAGAAAATGAAAGCAGTATTTATCGTATTTAACCAAGCCAACACCGAACGTGTTGAATATATGTTGGAGCGTCTTGAAATCCGCGGCTACACAATGTGGGAGCAAGTATTTGGACAAGGCACCAACGATGGCGAACCCCGCCGTGGCACCCACACTTGGCCCGAACTCAACTCGTCGCTTCTCACCATCATCCCCGACGAAAAAGTTGACGAACTCCTCTCCAAATGCAAAAAACTCGACAACCGCAACCTCGAAATGGGTGTAAGAGCATTTGTGTGGAATGTTGAGAAGATGATGTAAATTTTACATATAAAATTAAAAAACGCCGATATCACCTCCGAATTAGCAAAAAAAATGCATGTTCGGAAGTAGTATCGGCGATTTTTTTTGTATATTGCGCCAAAATTTATAAGTAAGACTATGGAATATAATACCAACATAATAGGGCGCAAAAACGAGCAAGACTTATTGAAAGAGTATTGCGAAAGTTCCAAAGCAGAACTCGTAGCCATTTACGGACGGCGACGTGTAGGCAAAACCTACCTTGTGAAACAATATTTCAACAACGACTTCGACTTCTACTTCACAGGGTCGTTTGAAACCCCACGCAACACTCAATTGACATTATTCAAAAAAGAATTGGAACGATACTCGCACGAAAAACGCCTTAAACCTAAGGATTGGTACGAGGCGTTTGACCAATTGCGCGATTACCTTTCCACACTCAATAAAAATAGGATAATTGTTTTTATCGATGAACTTCCGTGGCTCGACACTCCGAAATCAAGTTTTCTCTCAGCATTCAGTTACTTTTGGAATAGTTGGGCATCATCGCAAACCAACCTCAAACTATTTGTTTGTGGTTCGGCAACAACGTGGATGCTTTCAAAACTCGTTGGCGACAAAGGCGGAATGCACGGACGTGTAAACCGTCAAATCTACCTTCGCCCATTCACACTCGCCGAAACAGAGCAGTTTCTTCTCAAAAAAAACATAGATTGGGGACGTTACCAAATTATAGAAGCGTATATGACAATGGGCGGCATTCCATACTATTTAGATATGCTCGAACCATCGTTAACATTAAACGAAAACATCGACCACCTTTTCTTTGAAGAAGGTGCAGCACTGCATACCGAATACAATTTTATTTTCCGTTCGCTGTTTAAAGATTCCAAAATATACCGTTCTGTGGTGGAACTACTATCTACCAACCGCAACGGATTAACAAGGGCAGATATTCAATCGGCAATAAAAATCGATGACGGCGGAATGATTACAGAAGTACTCGACAATCTTTGCAAATGCGACTTTATTCGACGTTATTCTGCATTCGGCAAAAAAGAGTATGGACAATTATTCCACCTAACCGATTTGTTTTCGTTGTTTCATCAACAGTTCGTTGACAAATCAGACGGACAAGATGCTCATTTTTGGAGCAATATGCAAGACAACCCCCGCAGAAACGTATGGCAGGGATACGCATTTGAAATGGTTTGTCTTCACCACATTGCTCAAATTAAAAGGCGTTTGGGCATTTCGGGCATTTTGAGCGAAGTGTGCGCGTGGAGCAGCAAATCTTTCGTTGACAAAAACGGAACTGAATACAAAGGCACACAAATAGATCTTGTTATCGACCGTCGTGATGACACAATCAATCTTTGCGAAGCAAAATTTACATCAGAGGCTTTTGCCGTTACACAAGAATACGCCGACCGCCTAAACACACGCCGCGAAACCTTCCGTGCTGCCACCGGCACTCGCAAATCTCTGCACACCACGCTAATAACAACCTACGGCTTAAAACGCAACAAGTATTCTCAAACCGTCCACAGAGAAATCACAATGGATGATTTATTTGCAGAGGACGGGTAAATGAGGGAGGAAGGTTATTTTAAATTAAATATCAATAACAATCTTAAAATAAATCATTTAAAGTCTTTTAAGAAAAAAGTATTAAAAATATTTGCTTTTTAAATTATAGTGCCGTAAATTTACATTTGTAAGACATAAGAAATTAAGAGCGTTTGCCTGCGACTGATGTAACTGAAACGACCAAAATTCATGATAATGTCAGTTCTCGCAAATGCTCACACTCGTATAAGGGTGTGGGCTTATTTTGTAGTATTATCAGGGCTTTGGTCGGCCTCAGTTACGCTATGAAATACCTGCACCCTGATTTTTTATGTTATCCAATAGACAATTAACTCATTGTATAACATAAAATATAGAATAATATGAAACGAAAAACACTTACAATTTTGCTGATGCTGATGGTTGCTTTTACTCAGGCATTTGGGCAGACCTTTGAACTATCGCCAGAAAAACTTTCTGCATCAGATGATATATATATTATTGGTATATTTAGCATCGAGAATGGGTTATTCTCAACAGAGAAGAAAGATGGTCTGTATCATTATAATAATGATATAAAACAAAGTAAATTCTATTCTTATGAATTTCTCCGATTGTGCGAAGGGAAATGTCATATTTTTGCCACTGATAAAAAAGAAAAAGGTATTATTATTATAGTGACAACTTAATCGGATATATTGTCCCTGCATTTAATTCTGAAAATTCGCTACCAATGAAAAGAAATGTATTGAAATTCAAAATTAAAAAGGTTAATTCCGAAACTACAAATGAAGCTGTTTTAGAAGTATATGATATGATGGAAAAACAATACAAAATAAAAAACGACTCAATTCTCGAAATACAGCGCTTAAAGCGAGAAAGATTTGTAAAGGATTCGCTCGAACAAGTCAAAAAAGAAGAACTGAAAAGACACGAATTTAGGTTGTCACACGATTGGCATAAAAATTCCATTCATGCATTTTTAAAATGTTTGTCGTGCGATGAATATCATCACTTAGAGGATTGCTATCTTGTAACCATTGATTCAAATTATTGTTATTATCTAAGTAATGAACCAACAATAAAAATGTTGGGACTTGAATACAAAGAAGTACATTATTCTAAAATATCTACCTATCTTAAAGATCCTTTTTTTACAATTTGGAAAGATACCATTGCAAATCCGAAATGTAATCCACAATCTACTCCACAAGATGCGGATAGATACAACAACCTTACTTTTTTAAGTTTTTGCATGAAGTTAAAAGAGAAAGCACCTTATGGGTTCATAAAGGATTATAGTTGGAGCCTAAATTCGGTTAATGGTATAGAACCAAGTTTTGAATTTTTTAATACCAACGATAAAACTATTAAATACATTGAATTCCATTTTAGTGTGTTTAATGCAGTAAATGATATATGTTTACTCGATTACAAGACGACTGTTGGAAAAGTAAGAGGCGTTGGTCCTGTGGAATTGTTTGATTCTGGTACTTGGGAATGGGATAGGGCAACTCATTATACATCTGCGGCTGCCGACCACATGCGAATTGTAAAAATAGTTATCACTTATATGGATGGAACAACCAAAACTCTAACAGGCAATTCGATAATTATTAATAAGGATTAAGAAACATTAGAGGCTTCTTCTATGACTGATTCGCCGATATCACCTCCGAATTAGCAAAAAAAATGCATTTTCGGAAGTAGTATCGGCGATTTTTTTGTTATTAAAGAATGTAATAGATTTCTACTAAATCATAAAAAACTATCCAAATAGTTCAGGAAATTGTGATTTTAACACATCAACACGTAAACACTCACAGTAATATAGATAATCAAGAGGCAGATTATATTTCTCTAAATTTTGTTTATCCAAACCATTAGTAATTATACCGATAACTTTATTTCCAATCAAAACAGGACTTCCGCTTGAACCATGAGTTATTCTTCCAGAATGTCTAATGGTAAATGATGTATCCCATCGTTGATATAAAGATTCTGGTAATGATGTAAATGGGAAATCACACACTTCATTTTCGGTTTCCTCAAATAAGGTTAATTCAGGAAAAGTTCCTTGAAAAAACTTAGTACTAACTTGAAGTCCTTTTTGTGGAACCTCAATAGACAATTTTAACGGACTATCAACTATAAAATCCTCATCATTCTTATTGGGATTGCAAAGATCTCTTCCTCGCAAAGAGATTATTGCAACATCAAAATGGTCTTTATCTTTAAGATTTGATGTGTATTTATTTCGCTGATTGGAAGCACAAATATTAAATTGATTATTATTGATTACAGCAAAAGCACCACTAAATAGTGCCTTTCTAATTACATGATACGCCGTTATCAAATAATCACCAACAATAAAACCTGTTCCACAGAATTTCGATTCGTTATTTTCATAACAACCAATAGGTACAATATATGGTGGAATATCTGTCATAGCAATCAAAAGATTATATTATGCAATGCAAAAATAACAATTTTATGCAAATGCAATAAAGAGTTTGAGAAAAGACTAACTAAAACACATTTTTCAATACGTAAAAGTACAATTTTCTTAACATACTGTTTATCACCCAATTATCCAAATAAAAACACATTTTTGTGACGAAAAATTGCTCCACCTTGCACGTTTTTGTGACGAAAGTTTGAGGTATCTCACACATTTTTGTGACGAATAACCATTCAATTATGTTCACAAATTATTATACTTTTGCAGTGAACAAAATAAAACAATGCCAATTCTATTAGCCATATTGTTGCTGGTGTTATTCTTTCTGAACCTATTTGTGGGCTCGGCTGAGATTCCTGCGGCAGAGATTTTTAAGGTGCTGACAGGGCAATCGGATAACGAAGTTTACAAAATAATTATCCTCGAAAACCGTCTACCTCAGGCTGTTACGGCATTGTTGGCAGGGGCGGCGTTAGCAGTAAGCGGACTTATTATGCAGACTGTGTTTGCCAATCCGCTCGCAGGGCCTTCGGTGTTGGGTATATCGTCGGCGGCGAGTCTTGGCGTGGCTGTGGTAACATTCTTATTTTCAACAGTTTTTATGAATTTCAACAGCACAGTTTCGGTAATTATAGGCTCGCTAATGGGTTCGGCGGCAGTGTTAGCGTTGCTTGTGGTGCTGTCCGAAATTCTCAAAAACAACCTCACCCTTTTGATAGCCGGCATTATGATAAGTTACCTTTCGGGAGCGGCTGTTACGGTGCTCAATTTTTTTGGAACAGAGCAGAGCGTCAAAAACTTCACCGTGTGGAATATGGGCAGTTTCGCAGGCGTAACGCTCAACGAAATACCCGTTTTTGCAATTGTGGTAACAGTCTTTTGTGCAACGGCATTTCTTACCGTTAAACCATTGAACCTTTTGCTTTTAGGCGAAAATTATGCTCAAAACTTAGGCGTTAATCCGGCGCGAACAAAAACCATTTTGCTACTATTGGCGGGAGTTTTAGTGTCGGCGGTAACAGCCTATTGCGGACCAGTGGCATTTATCGGATTGGCTGTGCCTCACGTGGCAAGGATGGTACTCAAAACCTCAAATCACAAGCGAATACTTCCGGCAAGCATCTACATAGGCGCGTGTATAGCGTTGATGTGCAATATATTGTGCATTCTTCCCGGAGATTTTGGAGTTCTGCCGCTCAATGCCGTTACACCAGTGTTTGGCGTGCCCGTAGTGCTGTGGATACTTACCCATCGCCAACGAATGAAAATGTAAAAACGTCCGATAGCCAACCAAATGTGGGTAAAAAAAGATAGATTTAGTTGGCTATCGGCGGAAAAACGCCAATTTTTGGCAGATAGCCAACCAAATCGTGGTAAAAAAAGGTAGATTTAGTTGGCTATCTCGGGAAAATGATTTATATTTGCAGTGTAATTTAACACCGAATATTATGCTGGTAGGACGTCAATATGAACAAAAATTGCTCTTAGAGATAGCACAGAGCGACAAATCGGAATTTGTGGCTGTTTACGGGCGGCGGCGCGTAGGCAAAACGTATCTGATTAGAGAAACGTTTAACTATAACTTTGCCTTTCAACACACAGGCGTGCAAGATGGCGACAAAGATGTGCAATTGTCACGTTTTGCCAAATCGCTCGAAAACGCAGGAATGAGCAAATGCAAAAAACTTAACGATTGGTTCGATGCTTTCGATGCACTTGGAGATTTTTTAAAAGGCGTTACCTCAGGCAAAAAAATCATCTTTATAGACGAAATGCCGTGGATGGATACTCCCAAATCGGGATTTGTAACGGCATTGGAACATTTTTGGAACGGTTGGGCAACTATGCGGCGCGATATTATCTTAATTGTCTGCGGCAGTGCAACTTCGTGGATTGTAAGCAAAATCGTAAAAAATTATGGCGGACTACACAACCGTTTGACACGTCAAATTTATCTCAAACCATTTACCCTTCGCGAATGTGAACTTTATGCAACAGCCCGCGAACTTAAAATGACTCGCGAACAAGTTTTGCAAACTTATATGGTATTGGGCGGCGTGCCATATTATTGGAGTTTCCTCCGCCGCGGATTAAGTTGGGCGCAAAATATCGACCGTTTGTTTTTTGACGAAAACGCCGACCTAAAAGACGAATTTACAGCACTTTATTCGTCGCTTTTCCGCAATCCAGAACCTCATATCCAAGTGGTTACAGTTCTCGGCAAAAAAAAGGCGGGAATGACACGCGGCGAAATTGCCCAACATATCGGACAAGACCACGGCGGAACGCTTTCTAAAATACTCAAAGACTTAGAAATGTGTAGTTTTATACGTTCTTACAACTCTATCGGCAAATCAAAAAAAGAAAGTCTTTATCAATTGTTAGACAATTTTACACTGTTTTATTTCCGATTTGTTGAGGGCAACAAAGTGAAAGACAGCCAGTTTTGGTCGCGGTCGTTAGACAGCACAGCGTTTAACGTTTGGAGTGGTTTGGCATTTGAAAGGGTTTGTTTTCAGCACGTTGAACAAATAAAAAAATCGCTTGGCATAACGGGTGTTATCAGTAGCGTATATTCGTGGGTATATCGTCCCAAAAGTGCAGAAGAATCAGGCACTCAAATAGATATGCTTATCGACCGTGCCGACGGAGTTATCAATCTTTGCGAAATAAAATATTCTACCGGCAAATACGAAATCAAGAAAAAATACGCCGAAGAACTTCGCCACAAAGCCTCCATCTTCAAATCAAAAACCGAAACCAAAAAAGCGGTCTTCACTGTTATGATAACCACCAACGGACTGATACACAACGCTTACGCCGGAGACATTCAAAACGAAGTGGTGGCAGAGGAGTTGTTTGGGTAGATTAACTATTCATTTCCCCCCCTCAAAAAAAAATTTGGTAGTATCATCGCAATACAATATTTTTGCTAACAAAAAATAATTGTATTTTTTACACTAATTTTTAATACTAATAATATGATAAAGAAATTACTTACTGTATCGCTACTTGCTTGCAGTACAGCGGGTTTGATGGCTCAGCCCGCAGGTGGCAAAAAGATTAGCAACGAACTTATCGGTATCTTTTTTGAGGATATCAGTTCCTCTGCCGACGGCGGTTTGTGCGCCGAACTCGTTCAAAACGGCTCGTTTGAATACAGCCCTATCGAAAAAGACGGCTGGGGTCCGGGCACTGCTTGGAAATTTGCCCGTCCGGGTCACTCGCTCGGATATATGGAGCCCCGACAACTTAAC
>JAGCDD010000320.1 GCA_017651345.1 Bacteroidales bacterium
GCCAAAATCGAGGTTGTAAACAAGTTATTAACAACGTATTACAATATTCAGTACTGATTATCAAGTATTTAAAAAAAATAAATTTTTTTTTCAAAACTAAAACGTTGATAATTACACCGATAAAACAAAACAAAAAAAAAGGTGTCAAAATAGATTTTTTTTTCTCGAAAATTTTACCAAACTTTACAGCAAAATTCAACGGACTTAGCGTACAAGGAAAAAACAAAATTTTTTAGCAATGGAATTATCGGCACAGGAAATATGGAATAAATGTCTAAATTGTATCAAGGATAATGTACCTGCACAAAGTTATAAGACTTGGTTTGTGCCCATTATCCCCCTTAAAGTTGATAAAAATTTATTGACTATTCAAGTTCCGTCTCCGTTTTTTTATGAATACATTGAGGAGCAATATATCGACATTCTCAGTAAGGTGCTCAAACATACTCTTGGCCCCGATGCCAAATTGGAGTATCGTATTTTGGTAGACAGTGGCAAAAAGACTCCTTCTCGTCCTGTCCCTGGTCGTGTTACGGGTACTTACACTTTTCCTGGCAATGCTCAGCAGCCATATACTGCACCACAACAGCAGCCTCAGCAGCAGCCGCACTTTTCTCCACAGCAACCACAACTTGGTCCCTACATTATTCCGGGTATCAAGAAAATCAATATCAATCCGCAGTTGAATCCCAACTACACTATCGACAATTTTGTGGAAGGTGAATGCAACCGTCTTGGTCGTTGTGCAGGAGAGGCAATTGTGGCTCAGCTTAGCCGTACTCCTTACAATCCTTTGCTAATCCATGGCGATAGTGGTCTTGGTAAAACTCACCTTGCCCAAGCTATCGGCAACAGCATCAAAAACACCTATCCCGATAAGTTAGTGCTGTATGTTTCGGCAAATAAGTTCCAAACTCAGTATTGCGATGCCGTAAGAAGCAACAACCGCAACGACTTTATCCATTTTTACCAGATGCTCGACGTCCTTATTATCGACGACGTGCAAGAATTTGCCGGAAAACAGAGTACACAAGATACATTCTTCCATATTTTCAATCAGTTGCAGCAGAGCGGCAAGCAGATTATTCTCACTTGCGACAAAGATCCTTCAGAACTCAAAGGTCTTTCTAAACGTCTTTTGAGCCGTTTTAAATGGGGTCTTGTTGCAGAAATTAAAGTTCCAGATTTCCCCACACGCCTCAATATCCTTCGCAAGAAGGCATACAACGATGGTATGGATATTCCAGAAGATGTGCTTGAATTTATAGCACAAACTGTAGTTTCTAATGTTCGCGAACTCGAAGGTGCTTTGATTTCTATTCTTGCCCAAAGTACACTCAACCACAAGGAGATAACTCTCGACCTTGCTCGTAGCATTCTCGAAAAAATTATCCGCAAGCCTAAGTACGACCTTACACTTGACTATATATTAAAGGTGGTTTGTGGCTATTTTAAGATGAATCCCGATGTGCTCAACACCAAGAGCCGCAAACGCGAGATTGTGCAGGCGCGACAGTTGGCTATGTATTTTGCCAAAAATCTTACCAATAGTTCGCTTGCTGTTATCGGTGCGCAAATTGGCAATCGCGACCATTCCACAGTGCTTCACGCTTGCAAAACCGTTGCCGACCTTCTCCAAACCGATAAGCAGTTGAAAGCTATTTACGACGAAATTGAAACCAAATTGAAATACGCAAATTAATTTTCGGTGTAATTTTTGTTGCTGTTTTCGTTAGATTTTATATATTTGAACATTAATTTTAACGATAACAAACTATGCTTAAAAAGATATTTGCAGCTGCCGTTTGCGCAGTTATGGTTTCCTCGGTTGCAGAGGCTCAAAAAGGTTTTGCCACTCACTTGTTTCCTGAATTTTGGACAGGAGAGCAGTCGCTCAATATCGACTCTGAATGTAACAAAGTTGAGGGCGATTTTAACAAAGATGGTATCAACGACCTTGCTGTAATTGCTTTGCCCAAAGACCCTACCCACATGCGCACACGCGACGATGGATATGTTTACAATTTTAATAAGCGAGTTTTGGCAATATATTTTGGTGGACAAGACGGCAAGCTCAAACGTTTTAAAGAATACAACAACACAATTCCGGGCGACGATGAAGACAACGAAAATTGTTCGCACGAAATTAGTATGAGCGTCAATGCCAAAGGCGTTATCCGTATTAGCGTTGGCATGTTTTGTTCTGCTGGCGGTACCGAAGTGCCTAACACTGAGTATGTTTACCGTTATCAAAACAACGATTTCTTTTTAATTGGCAAAGATTACGGTTCGTTTTCGCGTTATTCTGGCGAGGCTGAGAAAGTTAGCGAAAACTATCTAACTCACAAAAAACAGACTATCACCTACAATATGTTTGAAGATGGCGACGAAAAGGAAAAATGGTCAACCTTGCCTTCAAAACCTCTTGAAAAACTTGGCGCTAAACTTTTAGAACCTTTCTGCGAATAAAACAAACCACCATGAACCTAACTTATCAAGAAGCTGAAAATTACCTTTTTACACAGTTGCCGGTATTTGAACGTACAGGCGGCAGTGCCTACAAACCCGGTGTGCAAACCGCTACCGAAATCGACCGTTTTTTCAATTCTCCGCATCAAGCTTACAAAACTATTCATATTGCCGGAACCAACGGCAAGGGTTCTGTATCTAACTTTGTAGCATCTATTTTGCAAGAGGCTGGCTACAATGTGGGACTTTTTACTTCGCCGCATATTGTTGATTTTAAAGAACGTATACGTGTTAACGGCAAAAAAATCGACGAGCAGTATGTTACTGATTTTGTTAACCGCTATGCCGAGCAGTTTGCTCATTTGAAACCTACTTTTTTTGAACTTACCACTGCTTTGGCATTTGAATATTTCCGTTTTAAGAAGGTGGACATTGCCGTTATTGAGGTGGGAATGGGCGGACGTCTCGACAGCACTAATATTATTACCCCGATACTTTCGGTAATTACTAATATTGCCTTAGATCATACTCAATTTCTTGGTTCAACGCTCAAAGAAATTGCTGGCGAAAAAGCTGGAATTATCAAACGTGGCGTGCCTGTGGTGGTAGGGGAGAGCGATTCGCGCACCAATCCCGTTTTTCTCGACAAGGCAGAACAGATGGAAGCTCCTATTATTTTGGCTTCTAATAAGTTGTCGGCTTCAACAGGACAGATTTCTCCCGATGGTGTGCAGTTGTTTAATGTTTTTTGCTGTGGCGAACCTGTTTATCGTGGTATCAGATGTGCTCAACTTGGTGTATATCAACAAAAAAACATTGTTACTGCTATTGCTGCGGCAGAACAACTGAAAAAATTGGGTATCAACCTTACCGAGCAAAATATCTACGATGGATTTGAACACGTAAACCGCAATACAGGATTTTTTGGACGTTGGCAAGTGATTGATAATAATCCGCTAACTGTTTGCGATACAGGTCATAATCCTGCTGGAATACAATATGTAGCAGAGCAGCTCAACGCTCAAAGTTGTAAAACTTTGCGTATGGTAATCGGTTTTGTAGAAGACAAAGATATTTCTTCTATTTTGAAACTTTTACCCAAAAATGCTGTATATTATTTTGTTAATGCCGACACTAAACGTGCTTTACCAGCTGCACAATTGTGCGAAATGGCAGCTCATTATGGACTTTCGGGACGTGTATATTCGTCGGTAACCGAAGGATTTGCAGCTGCTAAAAAAGATTCTGCCCCAAATGATTTCATTTTTCTCGGCGGAAGCAACTATGTAGTTGCAGAGATATTGAAATAACCTTTTTTGTTTAAACCTTAAAATATATAATTATGAGAACAGACATTTGTAATGACCTGCCTAAATGCCGTATTATATGTATTCTTGCGGTATTGATTATATTGTTTGGCAATAACATTCTTTTTGCACAAACTTCCCCCATTTATCAAAACGGCAATGTGGCTGTGTATCAATATTCTCATGGTTGGGAAATTTTGCACGGCAACAATCTTGTGGGTTATGGCGATGGCGTTTTAGACATTGATAATCTTCCTCCTGCGTTTAAAGAACTAATTGACTTTTACGCAGTTGAACCAGTTACCAAAGTAAACAAACGTCCCAAAACAAAGGCTGCACCTACATTATCGGAAGTATACGGACCGTTGATCAAGACCAAATGGTTTCAAACTTCGCCCTACAACGACCTTTTCCCAACACTTAAAGATGCAAACGGCGAAGATGAACACACTTTGGTAGGTTGTACTTCGGTTTCGTCAGGTATGTTGATGAACTTTTTTCACTACTGCAAACCCTTTGAGGTGAAAGGTACAAATAAGATTGCGGGCATTTCACCTGCTCTTTCTTCTCCCTTTATGAGCAATGTAAAAGAAGTGAATGAAGACGGTACAGATTATGTTACTTTTGATTACGATTTTGCCAAGCAATACTCTACATCCCTGTTCACACCTGATTTTGAGGCAATGAAATATGATGTTGGTGAAATTTCTAAGTATTTGTTGGCTATTGCATTTGTTCAGCAAGCCGGTTTTGGTCTTGATGTTACTCTTACCACTCGCGACAAGCAGATGAAGGCTATCAAAAATTTGTATGGATACGATTATGTAAATTATAGTTATACTAAATATCCTAATTTGGATTTAACTTACAACGATGTTATTGCCGATGCTATCAAAAAAGGTTGGCCTGTAATTGTAGGCGGTCAAACCTCTGAAGGCAGTGGACACTCGTTTATGATTGACGGCATCGACGGTGATATGTTTCACTTTGAATATGGTTGGGGCGGCAAAGATAATGGTTGGTTTAAAGTACCCGCCAAATATTCAACTAATTACAACATTATTATCGCTCATCCCAACATTGAAAATTTTGCATATCTTAAACCCGACCCAAAATATCTATATATAAAAGGTGTCGATAACGATTTTTCTCAAAAAATCGATATGGAGCAGAATGGCTCTAACAAATGGTCATATCGCCAAAAAGACCTTGTTGATGTTCCTGCCGGTACTTTTGAGTTTTATTTTGAATATTCCGACGGTTCTAAAATCGCTCCTTATATAAAAGATCCCATTGAATTAGACAATTCCACAAGTCCTTTTAGTTGGACAGGATTATTTACTTCTCAATCTGCCAAAATTACTCTCGACAAGGGTTACAAACTCAACTTTTGGCACAACCTCAATTTGGGTGAAATTATGATTGAGGGAACTGATTTTACTTTAGATGTTACAGGCAAGGTCTTGGATTTGAACGGAAATCCTGTTCCTAACGCTATGATATCATCTTCATACTATATGCCTGTGATATCGTTAGAGGATTCTTACGAGATTACTACTAACAATTGGTCAGTTCCAAAATCTCCTTCGTGGCGTACCAATACTTTTGCTTCCTCTTTAAATTGTCTTTCAGGATTAGATATCAGAATTAATTCTAAGAAAGGTGATCCCGGTGCATTAACCGTAGCTATTTTAGATTATAAAAAAGAAGTAGTTTGGAGCAAACAGATACCTTATGACGACGTGGTTACTAATAGGTGGATGCATATCGATTTTGACGAAACTGTATTTGTTGTGCCATTCGATCCATACTATGTAGCTTTGTCTTCCGAGATTTGGGAATCAGGTGTTAATACCTATTACGCTTCTTGCGATGAAGAACATAATATAGCTTTCCGTATTTATGCTTCTGATGTTCCTTATATTAAGTCAGGTTCTGATGGAAGTTATTCATATTCGGTAGGTAAATATTCTTCGGTAAATTTTACCGCCTTTACCGCCGATATGGTTTTTGAACGTATTGAATGTGACGATGTAACAGAAAACATTCAGAACAAGAATATTATTCAAACAGGATTTACGTACATCGATATTTCGGGTTCTGTTTTGGATAAAGATAATAATCCCATTGCAGGAGCTGTAATAACAACTGCTTCGGCTATACCTGAATCTGTTATCGACCAAAAGAATCCTACTCCAAGCACAAGTGGTTATCGAATTAAGGTAGAGGGTGTTACTAAGGAGTTTGTTCCTACTAAGAAATACCTCACGCAGTTAGATCTTATGTTTTTCCGCACGGGCGACCCGGGAGATCTCCACATTTCTATTATTGATGCTTCGGGTAATACACTTTGGAGTCAGGATTATAATTCCGCTCCAATACCCACAACCAAAAATTCTAATTTTGTCAACTTTAAGTTTGGTAAGCTAATCGAAGTTACACCGGGTGATAGTTATTACATCAAATTAACGGCAGATGTTTGCACCGACGACGACCGTTGCAATTATTATTACGATGAAACTAACAAACAGATGGTTTATCAAGTTTGGGGCTTAGATGATTTTTATCTCTATTCTGACTCTGAAGGTAAATATGTTTTCCGCACAGATGGTGGATTTACTTCGCTATTGCATGCCTATTACGAAGATAAGACTTTCGGTTCTATCTCGTTCAATGATCAATGGAAAAACATTGATAATATGAACTTTGTAGAAAACGGTGCTAATGTTGTAATTGATCCGGAATACACCATCACCTACATGGTTGCCGACACAGTTTATAATACTCAGAAATTTACTGAAGGTCAAACCATTACTGCAATCACTGCTCCCAAACAAGTTGGTAGCGAGTTTAAAGGTTGGAATCCTACTTTGCCCGAAACTATGCCAAGTAAAAATCTTACAGTTGAGGCAGATTGGGAGCCTATTCTCTATACTTTAACCTATCTGATTGATGGTGAAGTATATGGCAGCAAGGAAACCTACAATTATGGCGATGCAATTACAATGCGTGACGCTCCTGTAAAAGAGGGTTACAAATTTCTTGGATGGGATCCTGTGATTACCACCATGCCTGCCGACGATGTTGAGATTGTTGGCACATTCGACAAAATTACTCCCGTTGCCAACGTTGAAGATAATGCCACCAAAGTATGGGCTAATGGCGGTGCAATTTATATCGAAACTCTATCAGGTACCGATTATCAAATTATCGACCTTAGCGGACGTGTTATAAAATCATCGTCAACTAACTCAACCCGCGAGGAAATTAACCTCAATCGCAAAGGTATTTTCCTTGTAATTGTCAACGGTAATAGTTATAAAGTTTTGCTTACTAAATAGTAATTTGTATTTTTGCAGCGTAACAAAAAAACATAATATCATGCATCAACTTGTAGACGACCTTATTAAAATAGCAATTGCCGAAGACCTTGGCGACGGCGACCATACTTCACTATCTACCATTCCCGCCGATGCGCAGGGAAAGGCAAGGCTCATTATTAAGCAAGACGGTATTCTTGCCGGTATCAATGTTGCTTTGGAAATTTTTAGGATTATCGATAAAGATATCAAAGTAAATTTATTGCTCAACGATGGCGCAAAGGTTAAAAAAGGCGACATAGCTTTTACCGTTGAGGGACGTGTAATTTCGATTTTGCAGGCTGAGCGTCTTGTGCTCAACTTTATGCAGCGTCTTAGCGGTGTGGCAACTCAGACACATATTTATGCCGAAAAAATTGCCGACCTCAAAACTAAAGTCCTCGACACTCGCAAAACCACTCCCGGTATGCGTCTTCTTGAAAAAGAGGCTGTAAAAATAGGCGGAGGTTGCAATCACCGTATCGGTTTGTTTGATATGATTCTTATCAAAGATAATCACGTAGATTTTGCCGGCGGTATCAAAAATGCCATTCTTGCAGCTCAAAACTATTGCAAGCAAAAAGGTAAAAATCTTGACATCGAAATCGAAACCCGCAATTTCGACGAAATCCGTCAAGTGTTAGAAATCGGCGGTGTTCGTCGCATTATGCTCGATAATTTTAATGTTGAAGACACCAAAAAGGCTGTTGAAATGATTGGCGGACGTTTTGAAACTGAATCATCGGGAGGTATCACACTCGAAAATCTTCGCGATTATGCTCTTGCCGGTGTTGATTTTATCTCTGTGGGAGCTCTCACTCATCAAATCAAGAGTCTCGACATGAGTTTAAAAGCAATGTAATAAAATATTGAAACTCAAAAAATTAAAGCGTACCTTGTGTACGCTTTTTTTGTTTAGTATATAAAAGAAAGAGGAACATAATCACTATGTTCCCCTTAGCTAATTATTAACCTAAACCTTTATATTATGAAAAAAACATACTTAAAAATTCTCCTTTCTTTTATGATGCAAAAATATACTGATAATTTAATCTAACAAAATAATTGATGTTAAAAAACGTTAATTATAAAAACTTTTTCTTTCTTTATTCACAATGTAGTTTTTTATACGTGGATTGTTAGATAATGTTTCGAATTTTTTATATTTTTGTGCAGAAAAAATAAAAATAATTATGTCAGATACAAATATTGTAAAAAAGGTTACCACACAAACCTTTCAGCAGATGAAGCAAAATGGCGAAAAGATTTCTATGATCACCTGCTACGATTATTCTACCGCTAAATTATTTGATGCTGCTGGAATCGATGCTATTCTTGTAGGCGATTCGCTTGGCAATGTAATGATGGGTTATCCAACTACTTTGCCCGTTACGGTAGATAATATGATTACGTATGCTGCGAGCGTGGTTCGCGCTGTTAAACGTGCTTTTGTGGTGGTAGATATGCCTTTTGGTTCGTATCAAGGCGACCCGAAACTTGCCGTTAGCAATGCTGTGAGAATTATGAAAGAAACAGGTTGTCAGGCTGTTAAGATTGAAGGCGGTCAAGAAATCGAAGAGTCTTTTAAGGCTATTCTCTCGGCTGGTATTCCTATTATGGGTCATCTTGGCTTAACTCCTCAAAGTGTTAATAAGTTTGGTGGTTATGGACTTCGCGCTAAGGGTAACGAAGAGGCTCAAACCTTGTTTCAAAACGCCCAATTGTTGCAAGATTACGGATGTTTTTCGGTTGTGTTAGAAAAAATTCCTGCGCATCTTGCCACCGAAGTTTCCAAAACATTGACAATTCCTACCATTGGCATTGGTGCTGGCAACGAATGTGATGGTCAAGTGCTTGTATATCAAGATATGTTGGGTATTTCAGATATGGTTTTGCCTAAGTTTGTACGCAAATATGCCGATTTGTCGTCGGTAATCAAAAATGCTGTTTCAAACTATGTAAGCGACGTTAAATCAGGAGCTTTCCCTTCTGCTGAAGAATCGTATTAACATGAAAAACTTTTGGCATTTTATAATATTATTGCTGATAGTGGCAGGATGTTCTGAGCCTGAGGTGGTGTTTAATACATTGCCCTCGGGAGTTGAATTTGCATATATTGTTTGCAACGAGGATAGCGCAATTGCCCAAGCAGGCGACGCTTGGAATCTTGATGTAAGATATTACGACGAAAACGATTCGCTATTGTTTGATAGTAAGAGCGTTACCTCAAATTTTACGATGGAATGTCCCGCCGATTCGATGGTTGGCTGTGTAGAAGAGGCTCTTCATCTTATTCATAGTGGCGACAGCATGATTATTAAAGTAGATGCCGAAAAGTTTTTTAATGTTTCGCGCGGAATTGA
>JAGCDD010000321.1 GCA_017651345.1 Bacteroidales bacterium
ATTATCAGGGCAATGCCGTGGTAAACTATACGTCACACGAACAGCCATATACGCGTGTTATAGAACACAAACATTTTGAGATGTTCGGTCAGGCGGTGTATGATTGTCCTAAGACGGTCGTCAGCGAGGAGTATTCCACGGAATACAAAGACGGCATGGAACCGTATTATCCCGTTAATAACGACAGAAACAATGCTTTGGCGGAACAATACCGTCAGCTTGCCGCAAAAGAGGAAAATGTGATTTTTGGTGGTCGTCTGGGACAATATAAATACTACGACATGGCTCCCGTAGTGGAACAAGTGTTGCAGATGTTTTAGAACGATATTATACATATATATAAGAAACGGAGATGATGAACATTCGGCATCTCCGTTTTTTTTTAATGAGGTTGAGGTTTCGAGATGAAATGGTTTTATTTCAAATAAAGTGATTTCAAACTAACAAAGGGTTTGAATTTGTCTATAAAAAAGGTAGTTTGTCTTGTGAGGAATAAAAAAAGATGTACATTTGCGAAAGAATAACCACGTAAATAACATGTTATGCAGAAATTAAAATATACCGATTCCGACAAACAAAAATTAGGGAATGCAATTGTGTATATTGCTGCCAGAATAAAGGACTTAAGCAAGACAAAGTTGCTGAAATTGTTGTTCTTTATGGAAGAGTATAGTGTCTGCCGTTTCCATACGCCATTTTTAGGATTGCAATATGAGGTATGGCAGGCAGGTCCTGTGATTAAGGATGTTTTTATAGATTTGTCGGAAATGCCGGTTTTGTTGGAGGGGTATGTTGAGAAGGTAAACAAAGACGGAAATACATATATAAAGCCAGCTAAGGAATTTTCTGATGACGAATTTTCTGACAACGATATGTTGGTTATGGATGAAATTCTTGCCAAATACGGCAACAAAACCGCAACCGAATTAGTGAAGATTACCCATAAGAAAGGTTCATTATGGTATAATACCGCACAACGTAACGATTTACTTGAGGCATTTGAGCAAAAACAGATAAATAATTCGGACTGTGTCATTGATTTCGGTGAAGAATTGTCAGGATGTAATCGTAAGTTTTACGAAGAACAATTAGATTTTCTGCAAACAGTTCGTCAGTATGGGAAACGATAGTCGGTTCGAGAAAGGTTCCATATTGTATTTCTCGCCATTTATTTTTTCTAATGGTGATGAACCTAAAAATAAATATTTCCTCGTTTTGCATTGCGACGAGCAGAATCTGATACTTGCGTCGTTGCCAACCTCTCAAGATCATGTTCCTGGTTCGTTGGAGAAGAAACATGGCTGTATAAACCAGTCCGATATTAATTTCAACTGTTATTTATTTGAAAAAGGTCGTGTTGTATGTTCAAATGGTTTTTCATTTCCCAAAGAAACATATGTTTATGGATTTAGGTTGCAGTTATTTGACTTGTACGTTTTCTGTGTACAGGAATGTAATGATGAAACAAAAATAGAAGTAAAAGGTCGTTTGTTGGATGAAGAATATAACGCGTTGGTTCAATGTTTAAAGAATTCAACTTCGGTAAAAAGAAAATATAAGGCGTTGCTATAAATTCCAAACGGAGATGTTGAACATTCGGCATCTCCGTTTCTTTTTGGATGAGGTTGAGGTTTCGAGATGAAATCGTTTTCTTTCAAATAAAGTGATTTCAAAATGTTAATACATCAATCCGAACATCCATAGTGGAATTTTGTTTCCATATCCACTTTCACAGTCATCAATCGCAAGGAAACTATTAGGTATGTCTTTGATTTGTTTAAACGTTTTGTTGCGTCCGCCAACTTCAAAAATGTAAGTTCCATTAATCTTGAAATCACCTTTGTCGGTGTATGATATTTCATGGGATTCTTTAAGTTGGTTGACGAAAAAAGTTTCACGTACAGTGCCAATCTCGGCATGGTTCGACATTGCATACAAGAGATTTGTGTTCTCAAGATAAAGTTTTTCGGGTTTTGACAACTGATTGAGACTCTTTTTTTCACTGTAAAGTAGATTGAGTAACGCTGCCTCCTGCAATAGCATACACATCTTCAATGCCGTTTGACGAGGCGTTTCCAATTGTTGACCAAGCGATGTGAGGTTGAGGGAGAATGGAACAATCTGCGATAAGATAACAAACAAACGTTTAAGTTTGACGGTTGTTATATGTTCGATATTTTTTATTGAAGGCAAATCATTGTCAATGATGTTTGTAACAACCTGCTGAACCGCTTTGGCATACGAACGGCCAGTTTCCTTGTAAAAGGGATAGTAGCCGTGGTTAAGGTAATCACTGAAAAGGGGTAGTATTTTGGTTTTGGTTGTAATATCAATTGCAATTGATTCGTGTTCTTCAAGTAGGTGGGACAATGTGAGCAATGGAAGTTCGATTTTTTTGTCCAACCTTGCAAACTCTCGGAACGACAATCCCTGAATGTCATAGAAAATACAACGGCGGGAGAGGTCGGCGGTTGACTGATTTAGTTGTAATAGCGATGACCCAGAGAACACAATGTGAAGTGACGGATATTTGTCATATGCATTTTTCAACTCTGTTGACCACGAAAGAAACGGATAACGATGCACCTCGTCAATAAAAAAATGGGTTCCACCGTGGCTATAGTGGTAGTCCACCAAATCAATTAGACGGTTGTTGGAGAACCAAAGATCGTCAAGAGTAACATACAATGCCGATGAAGTTTTTGGAAAATGTTCTTTAATGTATTGCAGCATCATTGTAGTTTTACCTACACCTTTTGCACCACGAATACAGAGCATGCGTACATTCCAATCGATTGCGTCATATAGATAACGCTTGAAATTGGTGTCTATTCCTCTAACCAATCTTGCTGAACTCGCATACAAATCTTGTATTTCCATATTTTTTCTAATTTGTTTTGTGGCAAATTTAATAATATTATCCAAAGTTCAAAGAAAACGTTATCTCAAAATAACGTTTTTTAAGAAAAATGTTATTTGCAAATAACATTTTGTAAAAGAGTGTTGTCTAAAAAAGTTGCGAGACGTGGAATTTGTAAAAAAGATTGAACGTAGTCGTGCAAGCAAAGGTAAGAAGATCAACCTTGAAGACTTATGGACGTCTGTGCGAGGTCATTATTAACAAGAGAGAATGATATACAAAACGGCTGGCAAGAGATTGTCGGCCGTTTTTTTTGTTTTTGAAGGGTGCAAAAAAATACAAAGACTTGTATTTTGTTTCTGAAATGTTGTAATTTTGCAGCGTTTTGGAAACAAATACAATGACATACACATATTTTTATTCTCAATGGCATCGGCTCGCTTGTTTTTCTATAGAACAAGTAAAAGCGATATATCCTGCATTTAATAGGTCAAACTTTCATCAGTGGCAGAAGAACGGGTACATCATTTCGTTGCGGAAAGGGTGGTATGCCTTTGCAGATTTAATTCATGAACCTGATTATGCACGTTATTTTGCAAACAAAATATATTCCCCGTCGTATATCAGCTTACACACGGCATTGTCGTTCTACGGCATTATTCCAGAGGCGGTGATAGCAATAACAAGTGTGACTACACAAAGGACCTGCTCCTACAATAATGAATTTGGTCAATATACGTATCAGACAATTCAACCGGATTTGTATTGGGGGTTTGAACCAAAGACTATGCTTGACGGAAAGCAGTATATGATGGCTGTTCCGGAAAAAGCCCTAATGGATTTGTTGTATTTGTATCCACAATATAGAACAGAAGACGACTTTAGAGATTTGCGCTTGGACGAAGATTGGCTACAAGATGAATTAGACAAAAGTCGTTTGGAAGATTTCGCTACAAGAATTGGCAGTCATGCCGTGACAAGCCGACTGCGTTTATTATATAAAGCATACGATTTATGATTGATATGATGTACATTCGCGGGTTTTATCCTCCGCATATTGCCGACAATGCCGTATTTCAGAAACATATTCTAAAAGAATACGTGGAATTGCTCGCATTGGAATGGATTACTCGCTCCGAGTATGCAAAAAAAATGGTGTTCATAGGAGGTACTTGTTTACGACTGGTGTATG
>JAGCDD010000322.1 GCA_017651345.1 Bacteroidales bacterium
CAGAGCGTTTCCCCAACGGCAAATACACCGACGTAATAGGTCTCTGCAAAGCCGCCTCCATCTCTGGCGAAGACGGCATCGCCGACCAAGACTACTCTCTCAACGCCGGACGCTACGTAGGCGTTGTAATCGAAGACGACGGAATGACCGAAACCGAATTTGCCAACAAAATGAAAGGCCTCAATTCCGAACTCTCACAACTGAACGCAGAAGCACAGAAGTTGCAGGGCGAGATAGAGAAGAATTTGGAGGAATTGTTTAAAACTTTTTGAGGTCGGAAATTTCGACCACAAAATTTGTAGGACAATTAAATATCAAATTTCGTCCGCACGATGGACGGAATTTGATAACAAAAAAATGAATGATTAAGAAATACGAAAAAATGGAAAATTGGAAAGAATATAGAATAGGAGAATTGGTTGAACTTAAACAAGGAATGGCAATCAATTCACAATCAAATCATTTGGTCTCAAAAGTTGAAACGACTTTACCTCTTTTACGTATTGCTGATATGCAGGCACAAAATCAAGTTGTTTTTATGAAACTTGAAACTCCACTGCGGTACATAGCAAAACCTGAGGACATTATTTATACAAGAACAGGTCAAGTTGGATTGGTATTTAAAGAACAATATGGTGTAGTACATAACAATTGTTTTAGAGTTTTCCCTTATGATGAAAAAATACTATCAAAGGATTATTTATATTGGTACTTGAAATCACCATCAACATATAAATGGGCTAATACTATGGCTGCCGGCGTGGCACAACCAGACTTGCCTCATTCTACATTTAAAAAACTGAAAATCCAACTCCCCCCTCTCCCCACCCAGCACCGCATTGCCTCAATTCTTTCCACCTACGACGCCCTAATCCAAAACTACAAGCGTCAAATCGCCGCCTTGCAGTCTGCCGCAAGCGAACTTTACAAGGAATGGTTTGTCCGTTTCAGATTCCCCGGTTACAAAAACGCTAAATTCAATAACGGGTTGCCGGTAGGATGGAAGGTGGAGAAGTTGGGCGAAATTGGAGAAATAATTGGTGGAGGAACACCATCAACCGAAAAAGAAGAATATTGGAATGGTGAAATTCCTTGGCTTTCACCAGCCGATTTATCAGACAATACAAACATTTATGTATCAAAGGGTAATAAAAATATTACGCAATTAGGATTAGCAAAATCAAGTGCCAAGATGATGCCCAAAGATACCGTCTTATTGTCATCACGCGCTCCTGTTGGATATGTCGCACTTGCAAAAAATCCCATTTGCACAAATCAAGGCTTCAAAAGTGTTGTTTGCAATCAATCAAAAATAAAACCTTTGTATTTGTATTTCTTTTTTAAGATGAATACAAACTATCTACAAAGTATAGCAACAGGAGCAACATTTCCGGAATTATCCGCAACAATGATGAAAAAACTTAAAGTGTTGTTGCCCAGTATAAAATTACAAGAACAATTTGTTGATACTATTTCAGCCTCAATTATTAAGGCTGATTTGTTATTTGACCAAATCACCAACCTCACCACTCAGCGCGACCTCTTGCTTCCGCGATTGATGTCGGGGAAATTGTCGGTGGAATAATTGTGCACGTTCTTTCGATATGCACAAAAAATAGTAAAATTTGTGCACGTTGCCAAAATATGCACAAAAAATCAAAAAATTTGTGCACGTTGTTGTTTTATGCACAAAAAATAGTATATTTGCGGTATGCACAAAAGGACAAAGCAATGACACCGGAAGTTGTACTACAAAAAATTAAACAAGGCGAAAGCAACCAACAGGAGTTCAAACGTTGCGGCGGGAACATCGAAAAAGACGTTCTCGAAACCGTATGCTCGTTTCTCAACCGTTTTGGCGGCGACATAATGCTCGGCGTACTCGACAACGGCACCATCTGCGGCGTTCCCGAAAAATCTGCCGAAAATCTTATGCGCAACCTCACCAACCTCTGCAACGACCCAAAACTATTTGACCCCGTTTGCGTTGTTACGTGCGAGGCTGTTGAGATAGAAGGCAAAACCGTAATTGTGGTAAACGTGCCGCCGAGTTCCACAGTGCATAGTTTCAAAGGCAAAGTTTACGACCGCAGCGGCGACGTTGACATCGTTATCAAAAACGACGCTATTGCACAGGCGTTTATCCGCAAAAAAGACATTTTCACCGAGCGGAAGGTGTTTCCTTACCTCCGTGTAGAACACCTTAATCCAACAATAATTGAACGCGCCCGCCGCCTTGCTGTCATCAACAACAATAGTCATCCGTGGAAAGATATGACCCACGACCAAATGATGCGCAGTGCGGGTCTTTTTCTTCACGACTACGAAAACGACAAAGACGGACTCACTCTCGCCGCCGGTCTCCTTTTTGGTCGCGACGATGTTATCCAAGACCTCTGCCCAACGTATTGGACTGATTGTCTGTGCCGCAAGGTAAACACCATCCGCTACGACGACCGCGAAATCGTGCGCACCAACCTCATCGACAGCGTTGACCTGATAATGGACTTTGCACGCAAGCACACCAACGACAAGTTTTATCTCGACGACCTTGGACACCGCGTAAGCCTTCGGTCGTCAATTAGTCGTGAAATAATAGTCAACTGTCTGATACACCGTGAATTTACGAGCAGCATAATATCTCGTTTTATCATCGAGAAAGACCGTATGTACACCGAAAACCCCACCAAGGCGCAATATCCGGGCGAAATAACACCCGATATTCTCGAACCGCGTCCACGCAATCCGCTCATTGCAAGGGTTTTCCGTGAGATTACCTACTCCGACCAACTTGGCTCGGGTATGAGGAAACTATATCGCGACGTACCTCTCTATTCTGGCATCAAGGAGCGTCCACAATTCCTCGACGGCGACATCTTCCGTCTTGTTGTCCCCATGGACGACATCATCCCCGCCGCCGGAGAAAGCGAAAGTGGCCAGAAAAGTTCACCAAAAAGTGGCCAGGAAAGTTCACCAAATGGTTCACAGGAAAGTTCACAGAAAAGTGACCAAAAAAGTGACCAAAAAAGTGACCAAAAAAGTGACCAAAAAAGTGGCTTGAAAAATGAAAAGTGGCCCAAAAAGTGGCCAGAAAAAATTGCAAAAATACTTGATTTGATGAGTAACGATGCGAACATTACTATTGAAAACTTAACAGAACAATTGGATTTGGGGCAAACAGTAATCAAGAAGATGTTAAGTGAAATGCAAGCAGAAAACCTCATCCGTCGTGTCGGCCCTGTTCACGGCGGTCATTGGGAAGTAATTGATAACCAATAATCAAATCACATTCTTTCCCCCTTTTTTTATCCCCCATCAAACAATTTTGGTTTTAAAACGTTGTAAATATCACTAATTTTATCAACCATCAAAATTATTACGACTATGAAAAAGATAACCAATTTGTTTGCTTTGCTGTTGTTAAGTGCAGCATTATCAGCCACATTCACCGCTTGCGACGATGACAATGAACCCGAAAACGGCGGCGAAAACCAACAAGAAGAAATCAACAACACCAACGACCCCGCTGCCAACGACCAAAAGGCGGCTGCCGAATTTACCCAAGAGGAGTTAGATAAGGCCAACACCGCCAAAGATGCCACCTATCTTTCCGACGACGAAAAACTTGTAATTTTTTATATGAACCTCGCCCGTTTAGATGGTGTTAAATTTACCAATGCTTATCTTTCCGACCTCAAAGGTTCGTCAAAAACTTACGAAAAATCGCTCGTTGAAGACCTCAAACAATCCAAAGACAAAAAAATGCTCATCCCCAACGAGAATCTTTGCAAGGCTTCACGCGCACACGTCAACGACATTGGTCCCAAAGGTCTTGTTCAGCACAATTCTTCCGACGGCACCGGCACATTTGTTAGAATAGCAAAATACTACAATGGCGGCGCAATGGCAGAGAATATTTCGTTTGGATATTCTGACCCGTTGAAAATTATACGTCAGTTGCTTATCGACGAGGGCAACGAAAAAGTAGGTCACCGCAAAAACATTCTTGGCGATGCCTATACAAGAGTAGGTGTGGCAATAGGCTCGCACTCACAATATCGCAATATGTGCTGCCAAGATTTTTCGGATGCCAAAGGCGATTAAGCCGCAAAAAAAATAGCAAAATTTCTTGACAATCTCATTTCTTATTAATATATTTGCAAAATAATAAACCTTAATATTAATAAGAAATGGGATTTTTTAAAGACTTATTTATTGTAAACGAAGAAAAGGAGCAGGAAGCCAAGGTAGAGCAACCGCAACTCAAAACCAAAGTTCCTCAAAATCAGGCTCAACAGCCTCATTACACCGCTCCTCAAACCGCAAATACAAACCCTTCGCAAGAGACTGTAAACGTGCCTCCCGTAACTGTTCCGGGCGGTAATGTCGACAAGAATATCCTTGAAATGATCAAGGAGGTTATCGAAAAAAGCAACGTGCCGGGCAACGACTATTTTGAACTAAACAAAATTGTGGAAAGTCCCGACTTCAAAAACGCTATCCCCGACGAAAACGCTCGTATTGTGGCGGCATTCCACAGCCTCCGTGCGCAAGATGCCAAATTCACAAAACAGAGAGTGCTTGAAAGTATCGACTTTTACAAAAGGGCTGTAAAAAGCGAGTACGACAACGTGCTCCAAGGCTACAACCAATATGTAAACGACAAAATCAATTCTCCCAAGAAAAAAATCGAAGACCTCCAAAAGCGCCGCGAGGAACTCCTCAACAAAATCAACCAAATTGATGTGGACATCCAAACCATACAAGCCGAAGTGGCTAAATGTTCTACCGAACTCGAAGCCAAACGCGCTCACTACGATGCCACATTCAATATCGTGGTGCAAGAACTCGACAATGAAAAGAACAAATTAAACTTAATACTTCAATAATGAACGAACTTCCGCAAACCAAATCGCCTTGGCAAAAACCGGGCGGAACATTAGCAAAAGTTACCCTCGTGGCTATGATTGGCGCGTTGGGTTTTGCTTTTTACAAATACTTGCCGTTTCTGATCGACCTTACCAAAAACGCCATCACTCTTGCTGCCCTCGTTGGCGTGCTCGCGTTGATTGTATTTTTGATAATGAACGACAAATCGCGAAACTTTTTCAAAAACCTCTACTTTGTGATAATGCGCAAACTTACGGGACTGATTGTAGAAATCGACCCCATTGCCATTGCCAAAGGAAAAGTTAAGGAGATGAAAAACCGCCTCACCAAAATCGACGACGGCATCACCAAAATGCGCGGACTCCACATCGAAAACGAACGAGCCCTCGAAAACAACAAAAAAGAACTTCAAGACGCTCTCCAACGCCTCAACATCGTTAAGCAGCGCGGCAACAGTCAAGAGGGTATGCTCCTCGAACATCATATTTCGCAACTCGACGAAAGCGTAAAGAAACG
>JAGCDD010000323.1 GCA_017651345.1 Bacteroidales bacterium
CCTTTTTCAAGCATAATAGCACCAAGCACAAGTCCCTCGAGGTCTTCTGCCTCGGGTGGCTTGCGTCAATACTGAGCGTTGATATCTATGATATCCTGCTGCTTTTTTTTCTGATTGTTGTAGGCGGGCATTTCAAATGCTTAAATTGAGTTTATTCTTCTACGAATGCGCCCATTGCGGCAAATTTATCAAGTCGCTGTTTTAGAAGCTCATCTACAGGTATTGCTTTAAGAACTTTGAGGTTGTCCAAAATTGTCTTTTTTACAGTTTTGAACATTTCTTCAGGGTTGGAGTGAGCTCCGCCCATTGGTTCTTTTATAATTCCGTCGATGAGGTGATTGCCGTACATATCTTCAGCAGAGAGCTTTAAAGCTGCAGCTGCATCACGTTTAAAGTCCCAACTGCGCCAGAGAATACTTGAACATGATTCGGGTGCAATTACCGAATACCAAGTGTTTTCGAGCATAAATACTCTGTCGCCAACGCCTATGCCGATTGCACCGCCCGAAGCTCCTTCACCTATAACTATACAAATGATAGGCACTTTGATACGAAACATTTCGTAGATGTTGCGAGCAATTGCTTCTGCTTGTCCACGTTCTTCGGCTTCGGCTCCGGGATATGCTCCGGGAGTATCTATGAATGTAACTACGGGTTTGTTGAATTTTTCTGCCATGCGCATCAAGCGTAATGCCTTGCGGTATCCTTCGGGATTTGCCATACCAAAGTTGCGGTATTGACGCATTTTGGTATTTACGCCTTTTTGCTGACCTAATAACATAACGCTCTGTCCGTCAATCATTCCCCATCCGCCTACCATAGCGGTGTCGTCTTTGATTTGTCGGTCGCCATGCAGTTCTATAAAATCGTCGCAGATGGCGTTGATATATGCGAGTGTGTATGGTCTTTCGGGATGACGCGAAACTTGAACCCTCTGCCATGGAGAGAGATGTTCGTAAATATCGCGGCGTGTAGCGGAAATCTTGTTTTTAAGGTCGGCAATGGTGGCGTCAATATCTACCGATCCAGCGGCCTTAATTTCCTCTGCCTTGGCAAGTTGGTCTTCGAGTTCTTGTATAGGTTGTTCAAATTCAAGAAGTTGCATAAGTTTCGTTTTTAATTATTGTATGCTGCAAAGGTAAAAAAACTTTCGTTAATAAAAAACCGAAAATCTATTTATGCCTTTTGATATTTTTACTATTATTTGAAATGATTATTATATACGACAATTATCAATCTAAACTAAATAAATATTATAATATGTTTTTAAGAAATAATTCAGAATTTCACATTTGTATCATAGCCATTTACTTATTGTTTAGAATTGTAAATGAAGATACATTTGTAAAAAAATCCTACTCCTGAGTACTTCTGCGCTTTACAAAGAGTAATCTAAATAATTCTTCTATTTTAGAAACCATGATAATTTCTATAGTATGGCGGATGTTTTCGATGTTCTTTTTGTGAGCTGAAGAAATGAATATTTTGTGAAATCCGATTTTTTCAGCTTCAACTATACGCTGCTCTACTCGTGATATGGGGCGGATTTCGCCAGTAAGTCCCACCTCTCCTGCAAAGCATACATCGTGAGGAATTGCTATATCAAGGTCGCTGCTTAAAACTGCCGTTATTACCGAAAGATCCATCGCGGGGTCGTTGATTTTGATACCGCCGGCAATGTTTAAGAAAACATCTTTGGTATTGAGTCGGAAACCACAACGTCGTTCTAAAACGGCAAGCAACATATTTAAACGCTTGGTGTCAAATCCTGTGGTGCTGCGTTGAGGCACTCCGTATGCTGCCGTGCTTACAAGACTTTGAACTTCTATTACAAAAGGTCGCAAACCTTCAACTGCGGCAGCAACCGTTACACCCGATGTGTTGTTATCGTGATGATGTATAAGTAATTCTCCCGGATTTGATACTTGGCGCAATCCATCGGTAAGCATTTCAAAGATACCAACTTCTGATGTTGTGCCAAAGCGGTTTTTGATGCCTCGCAACACACGGTAAACATGCGAGCTGTCGCCTTCGAACTGCAAAACAGTGTCTACCATGTGCTCAAGAATTTTTGGTCCTGCTATGTTGCCGTCTTTGTTGATATGACCTATGAGTATGATTGGAACGTTGTTTTCTTTGGCAAAACGGATAAGAATGTCGGCACATTCGCGTATTTGTGTAACTGTGCCTGGCGACGATTCGGCATTAACTGTGCGGAGTGTTTGTATTGAGTCGATTACCACAAGCGACGGTTTTGCCTCGCGTATGGCTGGAATAATGTTTTCTACAGTTACTTCGCAGAGTATAAGGCAGTTGTCGGAAGATTTTTTTATTCTATCGGCACGTAATTTTATTTGCGATGCGCTTTCCTCTCCCGAAACGTAGAGCGTTTTTTGTGGAATGTTGAGCGCAATTTGTATTGATAGAGTACTTTTGCCAATACCCGGTTCGCCGCCAATAAGGATTACCGACCCCGGCACAATGCCTCCACCGAGCACACGGTTAAACTCGGCATTGTTGGTATCGATACGAACTACTGTATCTGTTTTGATATCAGATATTTTTACAGGGCGCACCTCAGAATTTTGATAAACGCCAGCCGGTGATTTTACCGTGTTGGTAACTATCTCCTCAACGTATGTGTTCCACTGTTGGCACGATGGACATTTGCCCACCCACTTGGGAGATTTTGCACCGCAGTTTTGACATATATATTGTGTTTTTGGTTTCATAGTTTCGATGTGTTTAGCTTACAACTTCCACAGTACGTCAACCTTCCATTTACTCTTGACGGTTTGTTTTCGGGGATATGCCACTACGCGTTCGGGGTAGAGGTGTTTTAGATAGTCGCCAGTGTCCCACTTTTTGTTGCTGTTGATGTCGTGGATTATTTTGAGGTTATAATCACCCGGAATAATATAGTCGAATAATACTTCGCCATCGCAAGTGGCTGTTTTTGAATATACTATGTCGCCTTTGTCGTTGCATAGGCATACAATTAAGAAACCTTTGGAAATGGCAGTATAATCGGCTGTAGAGTCGGTTACCAATGGAGTGCGTTTGCGAATACGCACACGGGCAGTGTCGATATCTTCAAATGGCGGAAGGTCTTCGTCGATATCGGGATAATGCTCTATGTTGCCAGTATTTAGAAGTTTAATCGACATGCTACCATAATAATCGTCTTCGCGGATTTTCACCTTGCTATTGTAATATAGGTTGGGCGTTTCGAGAATACTTGTAAAAGCTGAGTCGTCTACTACGATTTCGTATTCTTTGGCGGCTTCCCAATCAAATTTTATCAGCTGGTCGCGCAAATGAAGCGTGTCTTTGAAAATATCGTATTTAACAGGAATGCGCAGAGTGGCTTTTACTTGGTTTTTCTGAGTTTCTTCTTTTGATTTTTGTGCATCTAATCCAATATCGCTGCGACGGCGGCTGCGTCCTGTCTGCTGCTCTTCAACGATTTCAATTGGCTTGATAGAGCTAAGAGTGTCGGTTATGAGAGTATCGTTTTCTCGGCGGGTTAGCGAAAGATACGATATTGAATAGTTAAGAGTGTCCAAATTAGCTGCAAAATTGTTGAGCGCAACTGTCATCGTATCCTGTTTTTCCGACATTTGTATGCTGTACCAATTGTAATTGTAAACGGTGTCGGTGAGTTTGAAATATGGTTGACTTTTGAGCGGATAGGTAAACACAAACTGCATAGTGTCGGCACTAAGGCGTTCTACCGATTTGATTTTTGGCATTTTAATCTTATAAATGGCAAAAAGTGTATCTTTAAAAGTGCGTTCTACTACTTTTTCACTTTTTTGCGAACGAATGTAACGATCAAAGGTATTGAATTTTACAGCCAAAGTATCTTTGTTGAGAGCGGCAGTATCGCGTAATAATAACACCACACGGTTTTGGTTTTTTACAACATCTGCCCATGGAGTGTAAGTGGTTGTAATATTGATAGTTGAAACATCAATATCGCGTGGAGGATTTTTTTCTAACACCACTATTATGCTATCGCGTGAGGGTCGGTTGTAAGATATTATTTTTTGCGAAATAATGGCAGTGGGAACAGTGTCGCGGAGTTTTTGTACTTCGTCAAGATAGTATTCGTTGTAATATTTGAGCATATTTTTAAAACGACCTTTCTTAACCATGGCAGTATCGTTGATAGTGATATCTACTGTATCGCGCTCTTGACTGTAAGTGGCAGAAAACCAGTTTTTATCAACCACAGTGTCGGTGGGGTAGAAGATAATGTCGTCTTTGATGCCTCGTTTAAATATTAAGCGAAAATGCGCACTATCTAACCTCATGGCTTTGAGGAGTTTTTGGTTCATGTCGTCGTCGAAGGTAGAGTCTTTGAGTTGGTAAATATGAATTTTAGAAGTATCCATTTTGATAGTTGGAATTGGAATTTGGATACTTGCCAATCCGTTTTGGTCAAAATCTCCCTTGAAGTTAGACATTACCGAAAAGTTTAGAGAATCTATCTGCGATTTTTTTTCTTCTTTTTTCTGTTTTGAATTTTTGTCGCCTGATTTAGCTTTTTTTACGGAGTAGCGCAGACGGATAGTGTCGGTTTCGGTGGTGGGGTTTTGAAGCGAGTCGATGGTAGAAAAAGTAACACGGAGTTCGAGTGTGTCGTTGCGCACATCGGCAGTATCTAACAACCAGACATTCAAGCTGTCGCGATGATAGTTGAAATCGTAAATCATCTTGGGCGAGGTGAGTGTGTCTTGTACGTATGTGAGCAATACAGTGTCGTTGCCCACGGGCTTGTTGAAAACGAGCAAAAATCTTGAGCGGATGTCGCGTTGACGTTCAGATATATACTGAACAGTTTTGATTTGATTAAATGTATATAGATTAACGTTGTTTGGCGTGGTGTAAAGGATGTTTTGAATAATAACAGTGTCGTTTTGTAGTGTGTCGATAATTTTGTGACCGGGTGCGCCTGTGTGGAGTACTGTGCCGGCTGTGAGTGAGTCAATTTTGGTAAGTGTTTGAGCTTCGGGCTCGATAACGGTATTGAGAAATGCAATTTTTTCGTCCTCAACATCAAACTTGCGGCTTTCGTTTATATCTTTGAGCACGAATATCTTATATCGTCCCGGAGCAATGTTTTTCACTTTAAAATGTCCCGCAGTGTCGGTGCGTGTGATGTAATTAGGTTTGTATTTGAGAAAACATGAATCTTCGTCAAAAACACTTTCGGTGTATATGCCCACAAGTATATCTTGCTCTTTGGCAAGAGATTCGGCATCGCGCACAGTGCCACTTATTGCAAAACTATCGCATACAGCACCTGTAGAAAACACAAAATCAACATCTTCTTCGTGGTTGCTTTCGTGATAATCTTGAATGCAGTCGAAAAATTGCAATGTGTATGTAGTGTCATCGCGCAGAGGCTCTTTGAACTTTACAATTATTTTTTTGCCGTGGACTTTAATTTTTGGGTCTTTCTCAAACTGAGGCGGCGACATAAGAAACTTTTGGTCGATTTTTTCGAGGGTAAAGTATTCGTCGTATTTCATCTTTACCTTTTTTTTGTGAAAATCGCCCGAATATATTTTGGGTTTGGATTTTTTTAAACGCGGCGGGTCTTCGTCTTCATCACCTCCATTGATAGTTCCCATTTGAGCGCACGAAAACATTAATGCCGATATCATAGAAGATACAAGGGCAATTTTTAACAGAAATATTAATTTGTTTTTAATAATATTCATCTTAATTGAGTAATTTTTGATATTTTTGGCAAAGAAAACAAAAAAACGGCATTTATAGGTAAACAAAATGCCGCGATAATACGGATTTCACAATTTTTTAAAAACAGATGGAAACAAATAGCCGTTACACACCGCTCTGCGATATGTTTGGAGCAGTTATCAGAAAAGAACCCGTGAATGTGCGGATTCAGCAAAAAATTGTTAAAAGTGGTTTTCGTTACGTAACCTTTGTAAAAGATACCGAACAACTTGCATCTGCAGTGCTGCTCAGCCGTATTGCTCCAAATATTATTTATCCCGAAAAGGCGTACATTGCTGCAAAGGGCGGCTTGTCGGCGTTGTTTTCGTTTGGTAGCAATGCTAAAAAAGATTTGTCGGAGGTGTTGCGCGATGGATTACAATTGGCTAACGGTCTTGTGTTGAAATCTGCCCCTGCATATCGTGTTAATTATTCACGTTTATGGATTTCGCTTGCCCGCACCGTTAAGGCAAACGGCGGCAATGTGGTGCTTGACCAAAAAACTACTCCCGAAATTGGTTCTAAGCCTATCGCCATTTTAGAAAGTCCTATACGTTTTTCGCCTGTTAATAAAACGTTGTTGATTCCTTTGGGCGAATCTGAAATTTGGCTTATCAACCGTGGCGACACCTTTTATATAGTAGCTATTAATAATTGCGATGAGGCTGCTATTGTGGAGGCGGTGAATCAAACAATACCTAAGGCAAGTGTTTATTTAAAAAACTTTACTAAATCTATGTTTTTGAATATTAGTGGAGTTGATTGTCCATTTGAAGCTTTTGTTAAAACGCCTTTGCCTCCCGACACCAAGTTAGACGGTTGCAATTTTGAGTTTTCGCCATCTGCGCCTGATGTTATTGGCTTTGCTGATGTAAAATTTGATGAGGTTAAGCGTATGGATGTTAATGTTAATGTATTTAAGAATGCGGTTTTTGATTATGGAACGCATATCGATACTATTATAGAGCGCACTTACGACCTTTTCCCCGAGTATCGCAATGGAGCTAAGGCTTTTGATGCAGCTGTTAAAGAGTTTGCTGATAATGAGTTGTAAGGTTATTTGATTCTTCGGGCGGGTATTATCGATGCCACAAAACCTATAAGAATAACCGCTGCAAGCGACACCACTATATCCCAATATCTGATGTCAACGGGATAAGAGTCGATAATAAACGACCCTTCGGGAAACTCAATTACGCCAAAGTGCTTTTGTATCAGGCATAAAACTATACCAAATATCATTCCCGACACCGAGCCGATAATGGTTATCAATCTACCTGTGTTTACAAATATTTTGCGGATAAAATTATTGTCGGCTCCAAGATGCGATAGTGTTTCAATGTCGCCTTTTTTGTCGATAATGAGCATTGTGAGCGCACCTATAATGTTGAACGAGGCTATTATGAATATAAACATCAGCATTACAAAGATTGAAAGTTTTTCGCTTTTCATTATTTTGTAGAGCAAGTCTTGCTGCTGATAACGGTCTTTTACTGTAAAATTATCGCCAAGAATTGTGCGGATTTTTGATGCGATATTATCTTGTTGTGCATTATCGTTGCAATATATTTCGATAGATGAAACCTCGTTTGGAGCATAGTTGAGCAATTCTCTGGCAAAGTTGATGGGCACATAAACAAACTTAGAATCATAATCTTGATGAATGTGAAATATACCCGAAGGCATTGCCATTGAGCGGTGAAAAGCCTCTTCGGGTACAAGCGAAATGCGTTCGTTGCGTATTGGTACATAGATTTGAAGGTAATGAAACCCATTTACCATCACTTGCAATTTGCCTGCAATATCGCTACCTATAACACACATTGGCTGATTATTGTCATCGTTTAACATAAAACTGCCTACAAATGTGTTTTCGGCTACTCCGTTGCAAGCCACGTAGTTAGAATCTACACCTTTGAGTACCGAAATATTTTGGTGCTTTTCGTATTGAAAAAGTGCAGTCTCTTCAATGTTTTCTACAAAATGTCTTACGCCGTCGAGTGCTATAATTTGCTGTTTTTGAATGCTATCTACCAAAAATGTTTTGCCGCGGATGGATTCTATTTTTAAGTCGGGGTCTACTTGATTCATAAGTCCGCGCACCACCATATCAAATCCGTTAAATACTGATAATATGATAATTAACGCTGCAGTCATGCCCGCAACGCCAAATATCGAAATTTTAGTAATTATGTTTACCAAATTTCTTTTTCCGCCAAATAGATAGCGTTTTGATATAATTAGCGGAATATTCATAATTGATTTATTTAGTGGCTTTTACAATAAGTCCAGTGCCGGTGCGATGTTCGGTAATGGTGTCGATCCAATCTAACAAAAATGCCCATGGAAACACTATTATATAATATGGTATCAGCAGCAAGAACATCAGTTTGCTAAAATTTACCATCAAGATAGGCCATTTCATGCTCAACCGCCAAGCGATGCTTCCGGGTGTGCCATACGAATAACGTTTTTCTACTTTTGAAAAACCTGCTCGGATAAGTTTTTGCTCAATATCGTCGATGTTGTATCCGTCGCGCACATGCTCATCGATAAAAGAGTGTTCGTCTTCGTCGTGTACATCGCTTCCGCCTTGGTCTGATGGGGTGGAGATTAACAAAACTCCGCCTTTTTTCATACTTGTGCAGAGGTTTTTGAATACGAGCTCATCTTCTAAAATATGTTCCATCACGTCTACCGAAAGCACAAGGTTGTATTTGTCGGGGTCGGTAAACTTGGTTAGGTCGGCATATTGAAATTTTACACGGTCGTTGCGTTTTATTTTGGTAAAAAACGAATTGCAGTCTTCTATTTGCTCTTCTTTCACGTCTACTCCAAGCACTTGAGCCTTACGGAGATACGATGAAACAAAAAAACTGTATTGACCAAATCCCGAACCGGCGTCCAAAACAGCCACTTCGCTGCTGCGTTGTTTGGAATATATTTTCTTAATTTCGCGCTTTATATACCAAGCTCTAAGTAATAGAATATCAAGAAGTTTGTAAAACACTTTGCGTAGCCACGGAGTTTTGTTAAATACATTTCCGAGCGATCGTTTTACGGGGTCGTATTTCATTGTTTAGTCGGCGTTAAGGTTTTTGTCTTTGTTGAGCAGTTGTTCGATACGCTCGGCGTAGTCGAGACTATCGTCGGGCATAAACAATAGGTTTGGAATGCGTCGCAATTGGTATCGCATTTTGGCAGCAAGTTCAAACCTTATCTGCTTAATGTCTGCAGTAATTTTGGCAAAAACCTTTGTGCGTAAGTTGGTTGGGAAAATGCTAATGAAAATGCGTGCCTCGTCTAAATCGGGCGTAACGCGCACTTCGGTAACAGAAATAATAGCTCCCGGATACTCACCTTGATGAGTGAGAAAATACGAAGCCGCCTCTTTTTGTACCAAGCGGCTTATTTTGTTTTGTCGTGTAGCGTCCATCTAATAATGTTTATAAACGCTGCAAAGTTACAAATAATACATAATAATCAAACCCCCAATATTAGTTATTTTTTTGGTTTGATAACCTCGGCAGCGGCAAGTTTCATGCGTTCAAAATATTCGTCGGCAGGCGATTTGCGCATGTGGTTGCGTGCCTGAATCTCTTTGATAGGGTTGTCGCTCTTAAATTTAATCTCCTGCAGTCGTTTTTCTTCGGCGGCTTTTTCTTCGGCGCGACGTTTTTTTTCTTCAAAGGTCATACCGCGTTCAAGCGATATAGAATCGATTGTGTTGGTAAAATCGTTGAGGTCTTGCTTTTCTATCGGACGTTCTTCTTCTTCGTCTGATTTGTTTTTCTTGAGTATGAATACCATACCTCCAATAAATGCCGCAATTATGAGAATCATAATGCTGGCGAATGCTGATCCGTTCATTTTGAGTATTATTTAAAAAAGTTTTTGAATATGTTGCGTTTCTTTTTCTTCTTGTATTTGTCTTTCATTCTTTTGTCGGTTTCTTTGTGGTGCTTCTTCATCTGTTTCATGGTTTTGGTGTCCTGAATTTCTAAAAGCGCCTTTTTAGCTTTTTTGTAGTGCTTAGCTTCGGCAATGCGGTCTTTTTTCTGTTTGCGATCGTATGCTTTTTTTGCGTGTTTAAGGTCTTTCTTTTCTTTTCCGTTGAGAGCCTCGCCTTTGGCTGCTTTGGCATACAGTTTAAGTTCTTCTTCTTTCTTTGCTCTTTCTTTCTGCTCTTTTTGTGCCTCTTTTTCACGCTTTTTGGCTATCTTTTCGTGGTCGAGATGCCCGTCACCCGAATTTTTCTTGAACTCTTTGGTGGCTTTTTTTATTTTCTTTTGTTTTTCGAGTTCTTCGGGTGTGAGGTCTTTTTTGCTCTTTTTCCTTTCTTTGGCTATTTCCTTAGCTTCTTTTTTGGCGGCTTTTTTGTCTAACTCTTCGGGCTCTTCCTCTTCTACCTTGGCTTTGGGCTTGCGTTCTTCGTTTTCAAATTCAAGGCTTTCGCCTTCGTATACAAACTCATCTTCGCTACGAAAATCCGAATCAAGCTCTTGAACTTCGTTTTCGTCGCTGACAACGTCGCCACCTTTTTTAGCTTTCTTTTTTTCGGCTTTTGCTTTTGCCTTTTCTTCCTTGGCTTTTGCTTTAGCGGCTTTTTTGTCTACTACTTCGCCTTCTTCGCTTTCGGATTCTTCTTTCTTTTTAAGGGCTTTTTGCTCTTTTCTCGAAAGCTTTTTCTCTCCGTTTTCGTCAAGCTCTTCTTCGGCTTTCATGGCATCCTTAATTGCTTTTTCTTCAGCTTTTTTGGCTGCCTTTTCGCCTTTTTTCTTTTCCTTTTTTTCGAGTTTGGCTTTTTTCTTCTTATATTTTTTGCTTAGCTTTTTTTTCTTTTTATTCGACAATCCTTTTTCTATCAAAAATCCGTCTTTGGAATATTGGTTGCCTTGTGGTGCCACATCAGCCGACGGACTAAATTTGCCAAAGTCGGGACCTTGCGCATCTGCCACACCCAGCGACGTAATGAGTATTATTATCGATAAAAATATAGTTTTTATGTATGATGCCTTCATCTGAAATTTATTTAATAATTTTGCAGCAAAATTACAATAAATAAAACGCTGTGAAAACTAAATTGTTATATATAGCCTTATTTTTTGGGATTATTCTCTCGGGGTGCGAACACAGCGAGAGTCCTGTGCCCGAAGTGGGTGTTGATTTTTATATCTATTTAGAAGACGCTCGTTATGCCGCACTTCAAAATCCGGGCGGATGGTGCTATGTAACAGGTGGATACAATGGAATTTTCTTGTATAATTTTGATTGCTCCACATATTACGCCTACGATCGTGCCTGTCCTGCAAGTCACAAACATACTTCGTTGATTTACAACGAAAAAACTCACTGCCTTTACCATACCGATACCGTAGCAAACTGCAATTCGCAATTTAACGTATTGTTGCAAGGTGCTGTGCAGAGCGGATCTTCAAAATACCCTCTAAAAAAATATCGAGTGCTCAAAGAGGGCGAAAAAATCCACGTTGTTAACGAAACTTATTATTTAGACTAATATATAATGGAACTTTTTGATATTACAGCTACTACATTTTTCGGACTGGAAAATGTACTTAAAGACGAACTTGAAGCCCTTGGCGCTAAAAATATTTCGGTGCTTAACCGTGCCGTGATGTTTAGTGGCGACGATGAGCTACTTTATAAATGCAATCTTTGGCTTAGAACTGCTCTCAAGGTGCTTGTGCCTATTGCCAAGTTTAACGCCAACGACGAACGCGCTCTTTATAATAATATCTACAAGATTGATTGGGAAAAATATTTTACTGTAAATCAGACTTTTGCTATCGACCCTGTTGCCAGCGGAACTGTGTTTACCCACAGCAAATATGCATCGCTAAAAATGAAAGATGCCATTTGCGAGTATTTTC
>JAGCDD010000324.1 GCA_017651345.1 Bacteroidales bacterium
GATAAGAACGGTCAGCTCGTTCTTTCTCACAAAAAAGCTCGCGCTCTCCGTAGCTGGGATCGCGTTAACGAAGCTCTCAACAACGACGAAATCATCAAAGGTTACATCACATGCCGTACTAAAGGCGGCATGATCGTTGACGTATTCGGTATCGAAGCATTCCTTCCCGGATCGCAAATCGATGTTAAACCCATCCGCGACTACGACATCTACGTTGGCAAAACTATGGAATTCAAAGTTGTTAAAATCAACTCTGAATTCAAAAACGTGGTTGTTTCGCACAAAGCTCTTATCGAAGCCGAACTCGAACAGCAGAAGAAAGAAATCATCGGCAAACTCGAAAAAGGCCAGATTCTCGAAGGTACTGTTAAAAATATCACCACTTACGGCGTATTCATCGACCTTGGCGGCGTAGACGGTCTTATCCACATCACCGACCTCTCTTGGGGACGCGTTTCTCATCCCGAAGAAGTTGTTCACCTCGACCAGAAACTCAACGTTGTTATCCTCGACTTCGACGACGACAAGAAACGTATCGCTCTTGGTCTCAAACAGTTGACTCCTCATCCTTGGGATTCGCTCGACGCAAACCTCAAAGTTGGCGACAAAGTAAAAGGCAAAGTAGTTGTTATTGCTGATTACGGCGCTTTCGTTGAAATCGCTCCTGGCGTTGAAGGTCTTATCCACGTTTCAGAAATGTCGTGGAGCCAGCATCTCCGTTCAGCTCAGGAATTCCTCAAAGTGGGCGAAGAAATCGAAGCTGTTATCCTTACACTCGACCGCGAAGAACGCAAAATGTCGCTCGGTATCAAACAGCTCAAACCCGATCCATGGGCTAATATCGAAGAAAAATACAAAGTTGGTAGCAAACACACCGCTAAAGTTCGCAACTTTACCAACTTCGGCGTATTTGTTGAAATCGAAGAGGGCGTAGACGGACTTATCCACATCTCTGACCTCTCTTGGACAAAGAAAATCAAACACCCCGGCGAATTTACCGCTATTGGCGACGACATCGAGGTGGTTGTTCTCGACATCGACAAAGAAAACCGTCGTCTCAGCCTCGGTCACAAACAGCTCGAAGAAAATCCTTGGGATACATTTGAAACTATCTTCGGCGTTGACACCGTACACGAAGGCACAATCGTTAACATCTTCGACAAAGGCGCTATCATTGCTCTCCAATATGGTGTTGAAGGATTCGCTAACCTCCGCGCTCTCGTTAAAGAAGACGGTTCACAATGCAAAGTAGACGAGAAACTTCCTTTCAAAGTTATCGAATTCTCTAAAGCTGCAAAACGCATCATCCTTTCGCACACCAAAGTTTGGGAAGACGCTAACAAACCTGAGAAAGAGAAGAAACCCGCTACAAGCAAGAAGAAAGAGAAAGAAGAGCAGCCCAAAATTGAAAAGGCTACCACTACTCTCGGCGACCTCTTCGGTGATGCTCTCAAGAGCCAAATCGAACAGCAGAACAACGAATCTGCCGAATAATTAACGCCCCCGACGGCTTTGTTTAATACTAATAAAAGGAAGACCTTATGGACGAAAAAAAGTTTGAAGTAACCAAATTCGACAATTACACAGTAATAAGCATATTGGTTGAAAAGTTGGACACTCACATTGCCCCGGCTGTAAAATCAGAACTCGTTTTGATTGCCGGCAACGGAGAAAAAAACATCATTATCGACTTGCAAAAAGCCCGTTACTGCGATAGTTCAGGGTTGAGCGCGATATTAGTTGCCAACAGGCTGTGCAAAAACTCCAACGGAACTTTTGTTCTCACAGGATTGCAAACAGCTGTTGAAAGATTGATTTCAATCTCGCAACTTGACACTGTGCTGAATATCACCGATACCGTTGACAAAGCCATCGAATTAATTGCCAAGGCAAATTAAGGTTATTATTCAATTGTTTATTATAAAAGAAACCGTGAGTCGTTTGACCCACGGTTTTTTTTATTTATTCATTAACTAAAACCAACTTGTTACAAACGGTCTTCAAGGATAGCTTTAGCCTTTTCGGGAGTTACTATGCCGTGCTCGCCAAGTTCTAAGCCGCGAGTTTTAAAGCGGTTGTAAATTTCGTCAACAATATCTTTGCCGATGCCGTAATCTGAAAGGCGTGTCTTGATGCCGAGCGATTGGAAGAATTTTTCGGTAGCATCAATAACCTTGTCGATAATTTCATCGTCGCTGCCAGAGGTGATTCCCCACACGTTTTTGGCAAACATCAAGAGTTTTGCCTTTTTCTCTTTGCGCATTACACGCATTGTGCCGGGGAGAACAATCGAAAGCGTTACACCGTGATCAAGTCCGCAGAGTGCTGTTAGTTCGTGACCAATCATGTGTGTAGACCAGTCTTGATTTACGCCCGGGCAGAGGAAAAAGTTGAGTGCACATGTGGCAGCCCACATATAATTGGCGCAAGCGTTGTAAGGCGGATTGTCTACAAGCACCTTGGGAGCGGTTTCGATAATGGTTTTGAAAACGCCCTCCGACCAACGGTCTTGTACAGGAGTGTCGATGTCGTCGGTGAGATATTGCTCAAAAACGTGAATAAAGCTATCGGCTAAACCGTTGGCTTTTTGACGCTTAGGAATAGAATAAACTACCTCCGGGTCGAGAATCGAGAACACGGGGTAAACCTTGGGATTGCCAAAAGCGAATTTCTCTTTGGTGGTGCGGCGCGAAATTACAGCGTTGCAGTTCATTTCGCTACCAGTTGCAGGCATTGTAAGCACTGTAGCAATCGGCAAAGCCTCTTCAAAATCAGCACCTTTGGTAAGAATATCCCATGGGTCGCCTTTGAAATCAACAGCGGCAGCAATAAATTTTGTGCCGTCGATAACCGAGCCTCCACCCACAGCGAGAAGGAATCCTACGCCCTCTTCGCGGCAGATTTTAACAGCCTTCATCAAAGTGTCGAAATCGGGATTTGGCTCAATGCCACCAAATTCAATAATCGAATAGCCGTCGAGAGCCTTTTTTACTTGGTCGTAGACGCCGTTTTTCTTGATGGAGCCACCGCCATAGGTAAGCATAATTTTTTCGCCCTTGTAAAGATTGTTGGGCAGTTCTGCAATAGAACCCTTGCCAAAAATAATCTTTACAGGATTCTGAAATACGAAATTGTTCATTTTTTATATGTCTTTTTAATATTAAGTTTTCGGTTTAAAGATACGGATTGATTTTAAATAGCAAAATCTTTACAACAATTTTTAACAACTATAATTGAATTTTTATTTTGGTTGTTAAGCATAATTGTTATACCTTTATAAAAAATTTGTAATACAATATTTTAAAATATAATAAATTGAGTATTAATATATTAGGAATAGAATCATCGTGTGATGATACCTCCGCTGCTGTTGTTAGCGAAGGTGTTTTGCTATCGAATGTAATTGCAAGTCAGGCAGTACACTGTGCTTACGGCGGCGTTGTTCCCGAATTGGCATCGCGTGCACATCAACAAAATATAATTCCCGTGGTAGACCAAGCCATCAAGCAAGCGGGAATCACCAAAAACGACATCTCAGCTGTGGCATTTACACGCGGACCGGGTTTGCTTGGTTCGTTGCTTGTGGGCACATCCTTTGCCAAGGGTTTTGCTTTGTCGGCGGGCATTCCGTTGATTGAGGTAAACCACTTGCAGGGTCACGTACTTTCGCAATTTGTACACGAAAAAGATAAACCTGAAAATCACCCTTCGTTTCCGTTTCTTACCCTTTTGGTTTCGGGCGGACATACCCAAATTATCCTTGTAAAAGATTATTTCGATATGGAAATAATCGGCACCACCATCGACGACGCAGCCGGCGAAGCTTTCGACAAATGCGCTAAGGTGATGGCTCTCGGCTATCCCGGCGGACCAGTAATCGACCGTTATGCTCAAGAAGGCGACCCCGAACGTTTTCATTTTGCCAAACCCAATATCGAAGGCTTGAATTTTAGTTTCAGCGGATTAAAGACATCGTTTCTCTACACTCTCCGCGACAAAATGAAAGACGACCCCAACTTTATCGACAACAATATCAATGATATATGCGCTTCGTTGCAGTTTACAATTACATCTATTTTAATAGAAAAACTTGTGGCTGCAGTAGAGCAAACAGGAATCAATCGCATTACCATCGGTGGCGGTGTAGCAGCCAACTCTGAACTGCGTCAAGTGCTTAAATTTGAGGCAAAACGCTATGGTTGGAAGGTTTACATTCCCGAACGCAAATACACCACCGACAATGCAGCTATGATAGCAGGTGCAGGATACTACAAATTTCTTAAAAAAGAATTTGTGGGTATGGATATAGCACCAGACGCTCGTTTAAAATTTTAACAACTCTAACTCATGGAACAACAACCACAGGCATCGGCAATAAGGCGCAAAATATTCGCGCTATTTAGCGAGGAAACCCGCGACAAGGGTTTCCCAAAGTATTTCAATTACTTTATCATGACGCTGATACTTGTAAATGTGTTTACTATGATTTTAGAAACCGTTAAAAGTGTTTACGAACCCTACAAAACGTATTTTCACGCATTTGAACTCTTTGTAATAGCGGTGTTTACGGTCGAATACATAATGCGAATCCTCACCGCAGACCTTGCTTTTCCATGCGGAAACCGGCTGAAAAGCATTCTCAAATATATGTTTTCGTTTTACGGCTTAATCGACTTGCTTGCCATTTTGCCGTTCTACATGCCGTTTACAAAACTTGACCTTAGAATTGTA
>JAGCDD010000325.1 GCA_017651345.1 Bacteroidales bacterium
CCTCAAACCCAACAAGCAGGGCGAGAAATACACCATCGTCGCTACCTACAACCCCGACAACTTCACCACAGTTTCCGAGGCTCAGGTATCAATATCCGTAAAGGGTCGCGAACTCGAAGTAGTTGGCGTGGAAGTGGAGACCACCAAGACTTACGACGGCAACAAGACCGCCATCGTTACCAAGCAGCCCACCGAAATCAAGAACGTTGTGGAAGGTGACGATGTATCTATCGTGGCTTCTGCTGAATACGCAACCCAAAAGCCTGGCAAACAGAAGATTACAATCTCCTACGAGCTTTCGGGCAACGATGCTTACAAGTACGTCGCCAATAATACCCTCATCGACGGCGAAATATTGAAGGAAGAAATCAAGGCAACCGCAGAATGGGAGATGAAGCGTCAGACGGCTATCGACTATATGAGTTCCACCGAACAGGACGATTACGAACACTTCTGCGCCGGCGACAAAATCAAGGTAAAATTTGCCGACTCTAAGGGTATGCCGCTCGATTACACCGTGCATTTTGCCCGCGAGGAGCAGACCGGCGATTACGAGCCGTCCACCGACATCAAGGCTCAATATCCCGGCGATGGCAACGACATCGTAATTGAGATTCCCGAGGCTTTGAAGTTCGGCAAGTACACCGTGAGCGTTACTCTCGCAAATTCCGACGCTGAGACGCAAAGTGAGGCATTCTCTCAGGTATTCTACCTTGACGGCGCAGTAAGCGGCGAAAATGCCATTATAAAGACCAAATGGGACGACGTTGTATATGTTCCCAATCCTCAAAACGAGTTTGTGTCTTACCAGTGGTTTAGGGAAGATTACCAAAACAACCTCCGCCCGCTCACAGATGTTACGGGTCAGTATTACCAGGAGACCGACGGACTTCTGAGCGTAGTATACGCAGTCAAGATAGGCAGGGCTGACGGCGGCGTAGTGTTCTCCTGTCCGTTTGTACCCACTGTTTCGGTCAAGAAATCGGTGAAAGTTGCATCGGTGAAGGTTTATCCCAACCCCACAGTTGCCAACCAGCAATTCACCGTGGAAATCGTGGATGCCGAGAATATCGACGGCAATGCTACAATCGTCATCTACAAGGCCAACGGCGTAATGGTGAAGCGCATCGACAACGCATCAGCCATCAACCGCATCGCCCTCCCCGCCGGACAATACACCGGTGTAGCATTGGCAGACGGCAAGAAGTTGACATTCAGAGTAATCGTACAATAAGTAATGGAACGCGGACGGCTCGTCCGCCAACAATGGAATGAGGCCGGCTCGTCCGCCTCGCAAAATAAAAATCCCAGCAGTCGAAAAAAGTTTGACTGCTGGGATTTTTTTTACTTCAAAATTGGAATAAGTGGTGTTTTTTATGGGTGAAAAATTGGAATAAGTGGTTTTTCCTGTGGCAATAAAATTGGAATAAGTGGTATTTTTTGTAGTTGAAAATTTGGAATAAGTGGTTAGATTACAACGTCAATCACGCCATCGTATTCTCCAACACCCGCGAAGTCTTTGAGAAACAAGGCATTGTCTGTATGCCTGTGTATTATGTGATGTTTTTGGATTTCGCAGGTGCGGGAGGACAGGATGTGATATTGCCGGAATTGGAGGTGGTGTGATTTATTCCAAAAAATCTTCCACCTTGAAAAACGTAAATGTCTTTTCTCCTTGAACCTTTTCATATCAGCCAATTGAAAATCCAACCGCTGATGATGATAAACATTGTTACTGTGCCGAAAAATATGGCAATTAGTTTCCACGTCATCACTTTTTTAAGCATTGTCGCTTCGGGTAACGATAGTCCAACTACTGCCATCATAAATGCTATCGCTGTACCTAATGCAACTCCCTTTGACACAAAGGCTTCAATCAGAGGAATCACACCTGCGGCGTTGCTGTACATAGGTACGGCGAGGATTACCGCCAATGGCACGGTCCACCACTGTCCGCCGCCCAAAAATCCGCTGAAAAAATTCTCGGGTACAAAACCGTGGATGCCGGCTCCGATGGCTATGCCAATTATCACATATACCAAAACTCCTTTTACAATGCGCCAACTCTCTTTTAGAATGGAGGGCAATCGTTTGAAAAATGATACTTTTTCTGTTTGCCATTCTGATTGTTCTAAGTTACTTTGTTTCTGCAATTTGCGTACCCACGGCGTTAACAGAGGTTCAAGGTGCAACAATTCCAAAACTGCGCCGCCAACACTTCCAAGCAATATGCCCGAGGCGACATATATTGCAGTTGCCTTTGCGCCGAATGTTCCGAGAAACATTGCCACCGCCACTTCGTTGACCAATGGCGATGTTATTAAGAATGAGAATGTTACGCCCAACGGTATGCCGCCTTTTACAAAGCCGATAAAAAGCGGTATCGACGAGCACGAGCAAAAAGGCGTTACTGCGCCAAAGAGCGACGCCATCAAATACTGAAATCCATAGAGTTTGTGCTTATTGAGATAGTCCCTGAGTCTGTCGGTGGGGAAATACGCATTGATAACGCCCATCACTGCGCTGATTGCAAAAAGCAAAATCACAATTTTTGTGGTGTCGTAGATGAAGAAATTGACCGCCTCACCCAATTTAGTCTGAGAGTCAAAGCCCATTATTCCATATACGACCCAATCTGCAAAATTCTGTATCATAATTTATAATTTTTTGTTCGTTAATATACGAACATTAGTTACAAAAAAAATTAATTGTACAATAGTATGCCCCAACCATCGAAAACAACACGCCGACTATTCTGTTGATCCATTTCTGAAATTGTTGGGTTTTCCCGTAGAACTTTCCAACGCTTCCTACGCTGAAAGTCAAGATGATGGCCGCTATCAATACTGGCAGTGCTGTGGCAATGGCATATACTATCGCCAACATCCAACCTGCGGAAACACTCACCGACAATGGTATCAATCCCCCAAAGTATAATACGGCACTTGTTGGACAGAATGTCAGGGCAAGAAACGAGCCAAGCAACAGCGCACCCAAACCGCCTTTTTTAGATAGTTTTTCGCCCGAAAAACTCAAACCAATTTTTGGCAGTTTAATCAGATGACCAAACAACATAAATAGTCCAATCAGTAACAATGCGGGACCGAGAATAGAGTCTCCAATTGTTGCCAATTTTTTCTGAATGTGGAAAAGGCTTGAACCTTGATTCAAAATGCCAATTATCACAATGCCTAACAATGTGTAACTCAACATTCTGCCTACTGTGTAAAACATTCCGTTTAAGAATACTCGACGGCGGTTTTCAATGTTTTTTGACAGAAATCCTATTGCGGTTATGTTGGTGGCTAACGGGCAGGGGCTTATTGCCGTCAACAAACCGAGCAAGAATGCTGTTACAATGGGCAAGTTGCTGTTATTGAGCAAGTCCTGTAATAATTCTGTCATTTTAGTAATTGTTTGATTTCCGACTTTAATCTTTCTCTGAATCCATCAGGATTGTTTCTTGCCAATGAAAAACCCAATTCAGTGAGATTTAGCACGTTGTCGCCTTTTACCACAATCAGCGACGACCACGCCACTTCGTATTTTTCGACAATGCTTTCGTTCTCTTTTTTTGAGATGTCAATTGTTCTCATTGTCAGTCTGTTGTCGCTGAGTTCTTCTACCGCTTGTTTGGTCTGTTTTTCTATTGCGATGCAGGTGGCGCAACGCTGTTTGCCGTGAAAATACAGCACTTCAATCCCATTTGATTCTGCCGTGGGAACGGTTTTGGGGCTATCGGTCTGAGCACAGGCCGATAGCACGATGCTCATAAAGAGCAATGCAATAGTAATTACTTTCATCGTTGTTAGCCTTTGATATTCAACAATATGGATTTTACTTCGGAGAGCGAGAGGCGGCCTTTAGCTACCACATTCTCGTTTACCACGAGTGCGGGAAGGGTCATTACGTTGTACTCCAAAATCTTAGTCAAGTCCTCTTCCTTGGTTACGGTTGCGTTGAGATTCAACTCCTCGATTGCTTGTTGCACGGTGGCATACAGGGCTTTGCAGCCGGAACATCCTGTTCCTAATACTTTGATTTCCATTTTTTTTAATTTTAATGTTTAACAATCAGTTTTATTGTTTGCTGTTCGTAAAACTACGAACATTATTTTCAAAAAAATAATGTTCTATTCGCAACAACCTTTTTTTGAGCATAGACATTTGCCAAAAAACTCAGAAAACAAGTTTTTTGCCTCCTGCCAACTGTCGCGGTTGATACAATACTTCACTTTTGGCGGCATAATCTCGCCCTGAATCAGTCCCGCCTCTTTCAATTCTTTAAGATGCTGTGATGCAGTGGCTTTCGCAATAGGAAGTCTTTCGTGTATTTCGCCAAAAAAACACGTGTCCTGTTCCGCCAAAAAGTTCATTATGGCAACCCTTATCGGATGTCCCAATGCCTTGGCGTAACGTGCCAACCGCTGTTGCTTTTCGTCTATCGCTGTCTTTGCCATCAGTGTTATTTTAAATCTGTTCGCAAAATTACGAACAATATTTTTATCCTCCAAATTTTTTTGCAATTTTTAACTTTTGTATTATGTGATGTTTTTGGATTATGCAGGTTTTTATTCCAAAATATCTTCCACTTTGAAGTACGTGAAATTGTACCAAACAATCACCAAATACAACATTCCCAAGAGCATTATTATTTTGGAAATTGTGCTGCAAAGGTGGAATTGTGCTTTTGTGGACGACATTATCAATTTCACCAACAAGAAAATCAGCGGCAATACCACCGCCAAGCCGAGGTAGATGCCCGATTTGAACTCTTTGCCCAAATAATTGTAATAAGCGAAAACCACACCCGCAATGGTCGCCAAAATCAATATGCTTGCCACGATTTTGCTCGCCGTGATTC
>JAGCDD010000326.1 GCA_017651345.1 Bacteroidales bacterium
ACACAATAGCGGTTTTGCCACGCCCGGTTCGCCAATGTGTATAGGGTTGTTTTTTTGTTTGCGGCAAAGAATTTGAATGGTGCGTTCAATTTCCTTTTCGCGACCTATAACTCGGTGATAACTATGCAGTTCCTCCATTATGTCGGTAACATATTGACGCCATTCGTTGTCGGTATATTCTTGAAGTTCAGCCTCGTAGTTAGAGTCGTTGGGAGTATCGGTTGAAGTGTCGTTGTTGTTGTCTGTCTGCACGTTAAGGTTGGTATCTAAATTAAACGACAGCGCAATTGCCGACATCAAAATTTCGGTGTTGTATCCTGAATATTTTTGCAAAAGGTAAGCCGCCATGCTGTCGGGCAATTCTATCATACCCAAAAGTAGATGGTAAATGTCGAGTTCGGGTGCGCCTGTGGTTTCTGCCAATTGCACTGCAACTCCCAGCATCACAGCAAATTGCTGCGACGGCGTTATCATTACATCGGCATTTTCGGGAACTTTTTCCATTGCGTCGATATAGCCGATAAGTTCTTTTTTAAATTTCTTAATATCCTGATTTAAAACGTGAAACAGCCGTTGCACCTCGTCCAAAGTACAAAGGGAAAACAGCAAATGTTCCGGCGTAACAAACTCAGAATGATGCTGTTTGGCAAGCAAAAAGGTGGCTTGCATCGATGTTTCGGTAATTTCTGATTTATTGAGCATAATTATTCGGGACTACAAGTAAGTTTTAACGGAAAACCTTGCTGTTCAGCAAGATCCATTGCTTTTTGCGCCTTGCTTTCGGCAATGTCGCGCGAGTAAATGCCTACCACAGCCTCGCCCGTGTTGTGAATCGTCATCATAAGGTCAACGGCGGTGTCGTGAGGTTTAAAAAAAACGCTCTCCAAAACGTTTACCACAAATTCCATAGTAGTAACGTCGTCGTTGTGCATAATTACCTTATAATTACGCGGTTTGCGGAGGTTGGTGCGTTCTTTAACCCGTGTAGAGGATTGTTTTTGCGTACTTGCCATTTTAGTTGAAATGTTTATCTAACACATCTTGAAACTTTTGTGGCGGCAACGATGGACGACCGGTCTTAGTGTTTACAAAACAGAGAGTTGTGGTGCCGGTGTTGAGCAATTCGCCAGCCTCGTTGTAGGTTTCGTATTCAAAATGCATTTTTATTTCGGGACGCTTTCTTACGATAACTTTTATGGTAAGAAGGTCGTCGTAATGAGCGGGTTTTTTATAGTTGACAGTCAATGAGATAACGGGCATTATATAACCCATTTCTTCAAGTTCGCGATACGAGCAACCGCTTTCGCGGAACACATCGCTTCGTGCGGCTTCAAAATATTCGGGATAGTTGCCATAATAGCAGTACCCCATTTTATCGGTCTCGCCATAGCGGACACGGATTTTAGTCTCTCCTGTAAACATAGTTGTTGTAATAAAATTTTGGTGCAAAGATAGTAAAAAAACTAAATATCGCCTTTAAGCGCGTCGGGATTTCGCCGCATATCCCAAAAGTTATCAATATATAAAGTGTCTGATTCCTCTACAAAATGATAGACCATTTTGATTGGTTTTTGTATAACGCAAGAACGGAATTGTATGGGGTATTTAGATAACAATGGTTCGGGCGAACACGAAAGAGGATAATTTTGCAATTGGCTGATTTTCTTGGTGACTTTTTCACGAAAACGCAGCAATGCTTTACGACCGAATTCTTGCGAACTATATTCCAAAAACGATCTAAAACTTATTTTTGCTTTAATAGAGATAATTATCTTAGCCACGGCAACTCCTCATCTAATTGTTGGTTAAACTCTTCAAGGGTCAAAACCCTTCCTGCCTTTATATCTTCGAGGCTTTCATCGATTCCGGCATAAATTTCTTCCATTGTATAGGGCTTTAACTCAGGCTCTTTCGGGCGTTCTTTACCCAATAACCCGCTAATAGTTGACAGCAAATCGATGTTGTTGAGTTGCCAAATTTTCTCTACAATTGAGGTCTTAATGTCTGAAAATGGGACACTTGGTTCTAATATTAATGCTGATGGGTTCATAATATGCCAATTTTTAATTACTGCAAAGTTAGAAAAATATTCCAACAATTGCAAATTTTATCGGCATTTGTCTTATTGATTAAAAAAATTGCTTATCTTTGCATTGTTGCTTTATTAAAGCAAAATGTATAACTAATTATAATTTATTATAAAGTAAAAACAGACAGAATTTATTAACATATAAAGCATTGACTATTATTCACGTTCAAATCAAAAGCCTAGGAAACTCTTGACGAGACAATCGGATAAAAAGTCATTCACGGGAGCAAAGTGTGCGCCCCGTTGTCCAATGTTAAAGTTAATGCTCGCACCGCATAGGGTGTGGGCAAATTTCTAATTGGACAGCGGAGTTCTTCCTAGGCTCTCCGTGAACGTGATAGAAAGGCTCACGCCTTTTTTATGCCGATAAGTGATTGATAGCGAATGCAAAAAACTATCAATCAAAATGGCAGGAAACAAAAATCTTCATGCGGCAAACAAAGCCAAAAAAGATGAGTTTTATACTCAACTTGTTGATATAGAGAACGAACTGAGACATTATAAGCAACATTTTGCGGGCAAGGTAGTTTTATGCAACTGCGACGACCCGAGGGTGAGCAATTTTTTTCATTATTTCAGTTACAATTTTGAAAAACTTGGTTTAAAGAAACTCATAACTACTTGTTATAAAAGCCAAAACAGCGACCTCTTTTCTAAAAACGATTCTGAACGTGCTATTTGGCTTGAATACACCGGCGATAAAAACGGCAATCATATTCCCGACCCCGAAGAAATTGGAATCAATTATCTTAAAGGTGATGGAGATTTTCGTAGCAAAGAATGTATCGAACTATTAAAACAGGCTGATATTGTGGTAACTAATCCACCTTTTTCGCTTTTTAGGGAATATGTGGCTCAGTTAGTGGAATATGATAAGAAGTTTTTGATTATAGGTAATGTTAACGCCATTACATATAAAGAAATTTTTCCACTTATTAAAGATAATAAATTATGGTTTGGTGCAAGTATTCATAGTGGCGATAGAGAATTTGGAGTTCCTAATGATTATCCATTAAATGCCGCTGGGTATCGTCAAGACGAAAATGGAAATAAGTTTATTCGTGTAAAAGGGGTAAGGTGGTTTACAAACTTGGATTATCAAACACGCCACGAAGATTTGATTTTGTATAAGAATTATTCTCCCGAAGAATATCCAAAATTTGATAATTATGATGCAATAAATATTGATAAAACCTCTGAAATTCCATGCGATTACGAAGGTGTAATGGGTGTGCCGATTACATTTTTAGATAAGTATAATCCAAGTCAATTTGAAATTGTCAAATTTAGAAAGGGTAACGATGACAAAGATTTATCAATGAACGGTAAATGCCCATATTTCAGAATCTTAATCCGTCGCAAACAGCAAGTCCAATACAACCTCGCTGCCGAACCGTCATCCCAATATTCACCATCAAAATAACAAACCATGAAAATAGAACTCAACAAAATTACCGTCCGCGAATTAACGCAGGGTTACGTAGACAATGCCGAAAACGGTGTTAAGGCTTTCGGTGGAAAACTTGACGTCCGTCCGCCATTTCAGCGCGAATTTGTTTATAAAGAAAACCAACGAAACGCCGTAATCGACACTCTTACAAAGGGTTTCCCTTTAAACGTAATGTATTGGGCGTGTAGAGATTCGGCGGACGAGCCGTCCGCTCCCCAATACGAAATTATTGACGGTCAGCAACGTACAATAAGTATTTGCCAATATGTCAACGGTGATTTTGCATTTGATATGCGCTATTTTCATAACCTTCAAGAAAACGAAAAAGAACAAATACTCAATTACGAACTTCAAGTGTACATTTGCAGCGGCACCGACAGCGAAAAACTTCGTTGGTTTGAAACAATAAACATTGCAAATGAGGAACTTACAAAACAGGAACTCCGCAATGCCGTTTACGCCGGAAGTTGGGTAAGCGATGCCAAACGTTATTTTAGCAAAATAGGTGCTCCGGCTGCAAAAATCGGTGGCGATTATCTTTCCGGGTCTGCCAACCGTCAAGAATATTTAGAAACCGCAATATCTTGGATTTCAGATGATAACATCGAAATTCACATGGCAAATCATCAGCACGATGCCAACGCCGCACCGCTGTGGCAGTTTTTTAGTAGCGTAATCACTTGGATTGAAACCACTTTTAAGCCATCCAAAGAACGCAAAAAAATAATGAAAGGCGTTAATTGGGGTGCATTATACAAAGAGTTTAAAGACAAGTTGATAGACCAAAAAGCCGTTGATACAGAGGTAAAACAATTGATTTTAGACGATGATGTTACCAACAAAAAAGGCATTTATCCATACATTCTTACTCGCAAAGAAAAATTTCTTTCTATCCGCGCCTTCACCGATGCGCAAAAACTCGCAGCATACGAACGTCAGGGTGGCATTTGTCCACATTGCAAAAAGCATTACGACCTTAGTCAAATGGAAGCCGACCACATAACCCCTTGGCATCTGGGAGGTAAGACCATTGCCGAAAACTGCCAAATGCTTTGCAAATCGTGCAATCGCGTTAAATCCGGCAAGTGATTATATCTTTCCCTCCTCCGCTTCGTAACTTTCAATGTTTCTGTACTTTGACGAAAATTTGATGGCGAGTTTTACGATGCGTTTGTTGGAATCGAGAACGGCGGACACATAGTCGCGGTCATCAATTTGGTCGGCGGCGGATTGAAGGCTGTGGTCGTATTTTAGTTCTATTACGTAAATTGTTTTTGGCATTTTGAGAATCAAATCCGACTTGCCGAGAGCGGTTTCCTGATTGGCGCAAATGTCAGCACCAAAAGAAGTTAGCAAGGTGTAAAGTATTGCGTGATAATGCTTTTCGTTCATATTGTTGAGCGAAAAAGGAAACCTGCGGAAAAACTTCTGCAACGCCTCAATGAACTTGTTCAAATCGTCGTCTTTTGAAAAATCAATATAAGCCTTTTTGAGCGGAACAGTGTCGTTGACTTTATACGTATATTGATTCAGGACCCTTGCCGTGGAAGTTTTCACCTCGCCGTTTGGATAGCCCAAAATGTATGTGTTGTATTCGGGGTTGTAGGCCTTGATTGTTAAGTATCCCGCCTGAAACAAAAACGGCACTAAATCGTTGACTTCTTCCACGGGTTGGTCAAAACGTTCTGAATCACATTCAACATACTCGTAGTCAAACATTTCGATATTAAACTTACGAATAAGTTTTATTAGAGCCGACGGAGTTGCCGAGCCGAACCAATAGTTTTTCAACATCTTGTCGTTCAACGCCCTAATAACAGCAAACGGATTGAACACTCCTTTTTTGGCAGGCGAAAAATTGTAGCCGTCGTATTTTTGTTTGAATTTTTCTACGGTCTGTTCAAAAGTGTAATTGTTATTGTCGGCAAAATCTTGCAGTCCATCTTTCAAAACTGTCAACAATTCTTCGTGAGAAATTCCGCAAACTGTCTCAAATTCAGGCATTAGCGAAATATCCTGCAAATTGTTCAACGCCGAAAAAATTGACATTTGCGAAAACTTTGTTATGCCGGTGATAAAGACAAAACGGATATAATCGTCAAGTTCTTTCAAAGGTGAAAAAAACTTGTTTTCTATTGCGCGAATTTTGTTTTGCAAAGTGCTGTTGTCGATGGTGTCAAGCATCGCGGCATCATATTCGTCGATGATAACCACAACTTTTAAACTCGTTTTTTGGTAAATATTTTTTATAAGATTCTTTAATCTGACACCGCAATCGTTACCCTGTCTTGGAATTTCAAACCTACTTTCATATTCGGCAAGCATTGTGTCAATTATTTCATTCAAACTTTGTTCAGAAACGTCTTTCGCACTTGCAAACGAAAGGTTTATCACAGGATATTTCACCCATTCTTTTTCCAAACCGTCGATTTTTAAGCCTATGAACAAATCTTTTTTACCACAGAAATAATCTTTCAACGTGCTGCACAACAGCGACTTACCAAAACGACGAGGTCTTGACAAGAATACATAGTCAAATTCGTGCGTCATTTTGTAAACCAAGTCTGTTTTATCTACATAGACACAATTGCCCTCGATAATTTTGCTAAATGTCTGCGTGTCAACCGGGTATCTGCGAGTTTCCATATTATAGGTTTTGTTTCTGTTTGCAAAAATAAAAAAAATTTTTGGAAATTATTGTTTTCCAAAACCATTTTATATATTTGCGCAAAAAATATGCGCCGCCGCTCGCTTTGTCTATTATATAAGGTGTGACGGTGGGCGTAATAAATAACTTTACAACGCAATGGAACATTTAGAAACCGACCGCCAAGTGGCAAAATACCTTCTCGACATCAAGGCCGTAGAACTTAATCCCGAATCGCCGTTTACGTGGGCATCGGGTTGGAAATCACCTATTTACACCGACAATCGCAAATCTTTGTCTTATCCGCAGGTGCGCACTTTCCTCAAAAAGAAGTTCGCCGAAATGATTAAGACTAAGTATCCCGACACCGAACTTATCGCAGGTGTGGCTACGGGTGCTATTGCTGTGGGTGCTTTGGTGGCGGACGAACTCGACCTTCCGATGGTGTACGTTCGCAGCAGCAGCAAAACTCACGGTCTTGAAAACCAAGTGGAGGGAATTTGCCATAAAGGTCAGAAAACCATAGTGATAGAAGACCTCGTTTCTACCGGAATGAGCAGCCTCAAAGCCGTTTCTGCCCTTCGCGAAAAAGAGTGCGACGTGCAGGCTATGATGGCTATCTTCACTTACGGATTTCCCGTTGCAACACAAAGTTTTGAGCAGGCAAATTGCAAACTTTATACATTGAGCAACTACAACTCGCTGATTGAATTGGCAATAGAAACCGGCTATGTAAAACAAGAGATGCTTCCCAAACTTTTGGAATGGCGTCAGAATCCCGAAAATTGGGGTAAATAATTAGTAAGTTATTATAAAACAGATAATTCCGATGATGAAATCGATGACAGGATTCGGCAAGGCTGCCGCAATCCTCAACGGAAAAAACTACGAGATAGAAATTAAGTCGCTCAACGGTAAGAGTTTGGATATCAACACAAAACTGCCTGCCAACTACAAAGAGCGTGAACTTGAAATGCGCTCGATAATAGGCGAGAGGCTCGAACGCGGAAAGATTGATTTTTCGCTCACCATCACGGTGGTTTCGGGCGGCGAGGCTGTTAAGGTTAACGAAGAATTGCTGGCGTCGTACTTTAACACGATGTCGCAAATCACTGATCGTCTTAACTTTAAACCCGATCAAACTCAGTTGTTTACCACTCTTTTGCGTTTCCCCGATGTACTCCGCAACGACCCCGAACCGCTCGACGAAAACGAATGGGAGTTTGTTAAATCATTGCTTATCAAGGCAGTAGACGCGTTAGACAATTTCCGCACACAAGAAGGTCAAAACCTCAAAGGCGATTTTGTTAAACGCACCAACTTGATTTTGGATTATTTGTCGCGTGTAGAACCGTTTGAGAAACAGCGCGTTGCACAAATCAAAGAAAGAATTGCTGCAAGGTTTGAAGAACTCAAAGGTTTAGACGTTGACCGCAATCGTTTTGAGCAAGAATTGATTTACTACATCGAAAAACTCGACATCACCGAAGAGAAAATTCGCTTAAAAAATCACTGCAATTACTTTATCGAAACCATTGACGCTCAGGAGGCTCCGGGTAAAAAACTCGGGTTTATCGCGCAGGAGATGGGTCGCGAAATCAACACCCTCGGCTCTAAGGCCAACGACAGCGACATTCAAAAGATTGTGGTGATGATGAAAGACGAACTCGAAAAAATTAAAGAACAAGTATTGAACATATTGTAAAACAAATAAATAGACACAAAATGGATTTGTTAAAAGGAAAAGTGGCTGTGATTACAGGCGCAGCCCGCGGAATAGGCAAGGCAATTGCCCTCAAATACGCCGCAGAAGGCGCAAACATCGCTTTCACCGACCTCGCCATCAACGAGGACGCGCAGAATACCGAAAAAGAAATCGCTGCACTTGGCGTTAAGGTTAAGGCATACGCTTCAAACGCTGCCGACTTTGCTCAAACCGCTCAGGTGGTAGAGCAGATCAAGGCTGATTTTGGCCGCATCGACATTCTCGTTAACAATGCCGGCATCACAAAAGACGGACTTATGCTCCGTATGAGCGAGCAGCAGTGGGACGCCGTTATCAATGTTAACCTCAAATCGGCTTTCAACTTTATCCACGCAATAGTTCCCATTATGATGAGCCAGCGCAACGGCTCTATTATCAATATGGCAAGCGTTGTGGGCGTTCACGGAAACGCAGGACAGAGCAACTACGCCGCTTCTAAGGCTGGTTTGATTGCTCTTGCAAAATCTGTTGCACAAGAAATGGGTCCCAAAGGTATCCGCGCCAACGCTATCGCTCCCGGATTTATCGAAACCGCTATGACAGCCGCACTTCCCGACAACGTTCGCGAAGAGTGGAAAAAGAAAATTCCTCTTCGTCGCGGCGGCAAACCCGAAGACATCGCAGAGGTTGCCACATTCCTCGCATCTGATATGTCGGCATACGTCAGCGGTCAGGTTATCCAAGTTGACGGCGGTATGAATATGTAAAAAAATAAATTTTTTTATAAAAAAATTAGACGATACGTGATTGCGTATCGTCTTTTTTTTATAACTTTGTAAAAGATAATTAAAATAAATCAACACTAACATTATGGGATGGCTCGCACGACTATTCGGTTTCGGTAAGAAAAAACAGCCCGACACCGTAGATAAAAGCAACATTAAAGAAGATAACTCAAAGAAACTCAACGCGGTAGCAAAGGGAATGGTAAACGCCACCACCCTCAACGCCCGCGAATCACCGTCAACCGACGCCAAGGTGCTCTACAAACTCAAAAAACACACCATCGTTTCGATACTTCAAAAAAAAGGCGATTGGGTAAACATTAGCACCGAAGCCGGAGAGGCGTATTGTATGGCAAAGTATATCGACATCACCGACACTGTTCAAAAGGTTGTGGTTAACGCCAAAGTGCTCAACGTCCGCTCGTTTTACTCAACCGACAGCACCATCAACGGCAAGGTGTACGAAGGCAACGTGCTTGTGGTAGTAAGCAAGCACAAAGGCTGGTATGGCGTTGATTTTAAAGGTAAAACCGGCTACGTAAGCGCCGAATTTGTAACCCTTTTGGAAGATGGCAAATCCACCAACAACACTACCAAGAAGACCACCGACAACACCACCAAAAAAGATACCGACACCCGCGTTTTCTTCAATTCGCGTGCCGACCTCAAAAAAGTGGAACTTGCTCCTTCTAAGCAACTTTCGGCAGAGGGTCAAGACCGTTATGGCAAAATTGCCGTTAAAACTTGGAACAAATACGGCAATCTCGTTACCAAAATTTCCAAAGAACTTGGTATTGAGGTAGAAATTGCCCTTGCGGTAATATGCGTAGAGAGCGGCGGCGACGGTTTTGCGTCTGACGGCAAAATGCTTATCCGTTTTGAAAACCACGTGTTTTACACCTATTTTGCCAAAACCGACGAAGGTAAGAAAGAATACGATAAGTACTTCACTTTCAATAAAGAAAAGAAACGCGAAGACCACAAATACCGTCACAAAAAGAGCGACGATTGGACAATTTCGCACAACGGACAGGCCACAGAATGGGAGGCGTTTGGCATTGCCCGCGCACTCGACGAACAAAGTGCAATGTACTCAATATCAATGGGTGCGCCGCAGGTTATGGGCTTCAACTACAAGAGCATAGGCTATACTTCGGTAAAGGATATGTACGAGGCATTCTCAAGGGATATCCGTTATCATATTATGGCATTGTTCGACTTCTGCACCGCCAAGAGTTCGCGTGTACAGTACTTGCTCACAGGCGATTTCCTCTCATTTGCAAAGGAATACAACGGTCTTGCCGCTCCTGCGCAATACGAAAAACGCCTTCAACAGTACTACGAAAT
>JAGCDD010000327.1 GCA_017651345.1 Bacteroidales bacterium
GAATAAGCGGTATATGTGCCCGACGGATGCCAATAGGGATACTCCCTCGAGCCGCCCGTGGTCTGACTTGTGGATTGCAGGATTTCTGTTGTAGTGTCGTGATGCACAATCGTGGCACAATTTGCGCCGCGCACGTGAAATGTATAACTATCAGGATTGCAGGCGTTTGGAGTATGACAATTGACGCAATTGCCCGGAATCAATGTATTTTCTATAATCGGAAATTCATCGAAAGAGGCTATCTCCCGCTGATACAATCCCATCTTGCCAAACACCTCGTATCCAGGAGAAATTCTGCGGTAGGTAACGCCCCAATCGTTTAATTCATAATCACTTACCAACATTTCAAACGACTTGTAACCGTACCATTTGCCTTCGATTTTTGCCTTGACATCAAAGGTGAGGCTGCCGCCCTTGTTGTCGGCCACCAACTGATGCCAATCGTCAATTGGGAAATCCGCATAATCGCCGCCAACGTGCAAATCGCCTGACTTGCTGCCTTTTACGCTTACATCCACGGCATCCGCGCCCCTGACATTAAAATTCATCGGCGCAATGCCAACAGGAATCGTAACTCCAAGATAATCAGGATAAATCGGTGGCAAATCATTGGTCGCGCTGACATTTTCGGGCGTTTCGGCACAAGAAATTGTCAACATTGCCAACATCAAAAATATATGATATATCGTCTTCATACCTAAATCACCTAACATTTAAATTAAACAAATACGCATAATACGTTTTCTCATATTTGGTGACTTTCACCGATTGAGGGTTGCGGGAATATTGCTGCATAAACTGCTGAAAATCATTCACATTGTCGGTAGTTACCACCGGCGGAATCCCGTTGAGATTGCCGTGAGTATGATAGTAAGCGTACATCAACGCCTGCTGAAATTGCTTCGGCAGCACAGTATAGCCCGCATTTTTGCAAAGGGGATAGTAATTGATGAATTTTTGCAAATCCCTCTCCAACAATACATCCGCCATCAGATAATCGCAAGCCAGGCGGTTTTTTTCGTTTTGGACAAGCAACAATCCGTACATTTGGTCAGACTCCGACTCGCTGAAAAGAAAATCTTTTTGATAACGATTTTTGTCGATTGAAGCCCAAAATTTGTTTTCTGTAAACTTGTTTTTATCGCCCAAAATTGCCAAATTGCTTTGAGCAAAATCCTTGTAAAACAACGTGTTGGAAAGCATATCCAAATATTTGCGTGCCACTTCGTAATCCTCGTTCAAGATGTTGAGTTCCGCAAGACGCTTGGTGATGCGGCCGCTTTTTCGGTAATTGGGAATTGCCTCCTGAGCCTCAAAATAAAGGCGCAACGAGGTGTTGACCATTCCAAGGCGCAGGTAAATTTCCGCCGACGACAACGGCAGGAAAAAGTCGCGCACAAAAGCCGGCATCAGCCCTTGCTTCCCATTTTGTGGATAATCAAACATCTTGTCGCCAAGCACACCCTTTTCCGCAAGCGCAAGATTGATGCACGAAACATTTTGCGGCGAGAGCAGCGGCTTATTTTCTGACATTGCGATTATCTTGTCCCAATTGCCAACCCTCACCAAATAATCGTATTCGAGCGCGGTGTAATGGATAGCGTCGAACCCTGACGCCGCATAAAAACCGCCGCCAACAAACAAACAAACTGTAATCAGGATTGGCGAATATTTTATCGGTTTATATTTGAAGATTCCCATAATGCCAATCATCAACATTATGACAATCTGCATCAGCGGGATTTCGGCAGGAAACCTGAAATAATTGATACCTAAAAAGAATCTGTGCAATTGATAACTCGATAATTTATAGCATATTACAGCCATAAAAACCGAACACAAAACCACCGCAACGGAATTAATTACGCTATTTTTTTGTCGGAAATTATAACCTATAATGAACAAAACCGACGCAAAAGCCATCGCGCCAAACAGATAGTAAAACAACGCCACGCCCGCAGTGCTGTACGCCATTTTTACGATATTATTTTTGATGTTGACATACCCCAAATTGAACCCAATCGACGCCAACACCGCCACCACAAACGACAGCAAAACGCTTTCATTGCCAATATAATGCCACACAAAAAATACCGGCACAAAACTCGAAATATATGCAACATCCTTATCCCCCAATTTTTTGAACAATTGGTATGTAAGCAACTGAATACCAAACAACAACGCAGCCACTATCAACGCGCCAAACAGCGGATAATAATAAAACTGCACCAAAAATTCGCTCACATAATCCGCCAATCCGCCCGGCAGCGACATCCTCTCCAAAAAATATCTTTTTGTGAACAAAAACATTTGGAATTGCTCGTGGTACGAAAACGCGCAAGCATACCCAAACCTCCAAAAGAGGAACGCCGCCGCAAAAAATATTGCGGAAATTATATGTTTCCAATATTTCTTTGCCATAATCTATTTTTCTTTTGGAACTCGCTGAATCAGAAAGTCATACAGAGTTCCCGATTTCAAATTTTGCGCCATCTGACGGGTGCGGTTGTTGAATTTGGCGATTGTTGCGTCGATATTTGCCTTTACGGTCGCCGCGCTTGTAGAATCGCCGTCGCTCAATAGATTGACATATTCTTTCCTCAAACGGGTGATGTCGCTGCTGCGCTGCATCAACAATTCTTTCCACACCTGCAACGAGTCGTTTTGCGGAGTGCCGCCGCCGCTGCTCGTCAAATCTATCGAGACTTTGATGTTGCCCGGTTCGGTGACAACCAACAGATTTTCAGTATTATAACGGTAATGATAATCGACCCGGATGTCCGCCAAAAATTCTTGGTCGCGCTCAAATTGGAAACGATTGTCCTGTATCACAACCGAATCCACGCCGAGGCTGTCCTCATAAAAAACCGGCACCAAGAAAATCCTCTTGCCGTTCAAATTGTTGTCGCTTACAGTGCCTTCTATCAGGCATTTGCGATTGTTGCACGCCGCCAAAGCAAGCGTCAGTAGCATTATTACAAATACAAATCTTCTCATTTTTTCAATTTTATAGTTAATCTTTCGTCCGACATCAAGCCGTTGTAAATTTCTCTGTAATTAATATCAACATTTTTTGATGTAAAGTCGGGCGCATTATACGAATACAACGATTCTTCATACGTTTTTTTCGGGTCTTTTTGGGGCAGGAGCAGCGGCTTGGTAAACCGTCCGTCGTCGCCCAACATCGTGAAATACAGGCAAGCATACAATCCGTCCATCCTCTTGCTCGCAAAAAGCATCCACCGGCTGTTTGCATTCCAATTGTGAAAAGCGTCGGAATCTGTGGAATTGATTTCATCGATTTTTCTAATCGAATCATTTCGCAAATCCATTATGTATAATTCTGATTCACTACGATTTACGGGATTTGTACCATAATCACAAACACAAAAAACAATGTAATTGCCGTCGTAAGATGGACGCGGCAAGCAAATGCTCTTGTGCCATTCCTGAGCATTTATGATGGTATCAACCTTGTCGCCCAAACGTCCGGTCTCCGCGTCAAAATCTATGCTGCAAAGGCTGTATCTACGCTTGTCGTATTCCGCCGGGACGGGATAATTGTACGTAGAGCAATAATAAATTTTCTTGCCGTCAGCCGAGAAAAACGGCGTGGTGGCTATCGAATCATTTTGCAGCAATGGCGATGTAATCAATTGATTGTTATCAACATCCAAAACCACAATATCCGAAACATCGTCGTAAGGCTCGATGAGTTGATGGTTGCCGGTATAAAAACATTGCAAAACTTTGGTCTGCGAAAATGCGCAATATTTGCCGCCAAAGTGCCAACTGCCATAAGTAAGACTTGCGTTTTGACCTTCGGCTTTTGCGTTGTAAATCAAATCTTTGCCGCCAGTATGGATGACAGTTGCGCCGTGTTTGCCGCGAATATGGACGTAATATTGGTCGGGATTTGTGCGGTTTGGCGTATGGCAATTGAGGCACTGACCACCCAAACCACGGCTTTCGAGTAGCGGAATTTCGTCAAAATCGGACATATTTCTTTGGTAAATCCCAATTAAACTAAACGTCTGATAACCCGGCGCAATTTTTCGATATGTAACGCCGTATTCTTCTAATTTATAATCGCTTACATGAATTTTAAACGGCAAATATTCCTTCCAACGGTTGTCGGTCTTGGTGAAAACTTTTACGGTAATGCTTTTGCCAATATTTTTGGATATTAATTGATGCCAATCATCAACATCAAAATCCGCATAACTGCCTGACGCAGAGATTTTTTCGCCCGATTCGCCAATCGCCTCTACAAAGACGCAATCGGACGAATCATTGACATAAAAATTGAGCGGGGCAATTTCGGACGGGATTGTTACTTCTTGATAATCAGGGAAAATATCTGGCAAATCATTCACTTGCACTGCATTTTCGGGTATAGGCGAACACGCAGCGCATATCAGCGCAACAATTATATGTAACCAAATCTTTTTCATTTGTCGATATTACAAAAGTAATACGTCCAAAAATTATATCCAAATTTATTTCGAGAATAATCATCGCGTCCGCCGTTCAAAATCACCGACCAAGCCTGTTGGTACGATTTGGGCATATTGTTGGTGGGTTCGTTGAGCCCGCGATAAAAAGCGGCAAACATCTGCAAATCCCTGTTCAACAACGCCGCCGCATAAAAATACTGCCTCACCAAATTGTTTGCCCGGTTTTCGATGTAAAGTTTGCCAAGCATTTTAGCCAATTCGGGATAGTAAAAGATAAAATTTTCTTTGAATCTCTGTTGCCTCAATGTCAGGTACAATTCGTC
>JAGCDD010000328.1 GCA_017651345.1 Bacteroidales bacterium
AACTGGTTTTCCCGAAGACGATGACCAAAATCGGGGCGTTTGCCTTTCTCTATTGCGACAACCTCAAAAAAGTGGGTATGGAGGGTCCTGAGCACCTTTCCAAGGCGGTTTTTTCGCATTGTTGGATGTTGGAGGATGTGGCGTTGAACCGCAATGTTGACGATTCAAATTTTTCGCAGGAGGTGTTTGAGGGCTGCATACGGCTTTCGCGGATAACGCTTTCGGGCGAGGTTTTTGAGATAAAAAATCTCGTGGCGGCGATGGACTCACACTCTGATTTTCCGCAAGTTATACGTTCATTGGCAAAAAGCGTCTATCATTTGATAACCATCGAGGACGGCGGCGTGCTCAAATCGTTCAATATCAACCTCAAATCCGTGCTTCTGCCCGATGGAATCGTTACAATCGCCAAACGTTGTTTTTTCAATAAGAAAGGAATCGTGAGCATTTCGCTGCCCAAATCCTTGAAGGAAATCAAGGCTAATGCGTTTTTGAATTGCCTGAGTCTCGAAGAAATTTCGTTTGAGGACGACGATGTGGAGTTGGATTCACAGGCGTTTCGTGGTTGCAACAATCTGAAAAAGGTGCATTTGCGTGGCGAAACTTTTTTGCTCGAAGACGACCCTCAAAATCCGCTTGTTGGCGCAATCCGCGATCAGGTGTTGGGCGATTTTAATATCAGCGGCAAAATTCTTATGAAATACACGGGCAACGAGGAGCAAATCCGCATCCCTAACGGCGTGGAAATCATTGGAGAACGTTGTTTTTTTGGTAACGAACAATTGAACACAGTGCTATGTCCCGACGGATTAATAGTGATACAACGATTGGCGGCTTAATTGTTGGTGTTTTGATACTGTTTGGAGATAAATGATAATCAATATTTTATAAAATAATTACAAAAAAGTTTTAAAAAGATTTTTTTACTATTCATCTTTTTGCTAATTTTACCACCGTTAAAGACATAAAATTGAAAGAGCGTTCGTTTGGGCTGACTTACAGAAATAGACCAATTTTAACAACAATTGTCAGCACTTACGAATGCTCGCATTCCGTATAACGGGGTGTGGGCTTACTTCGTAGTAATTGTTGGGCTTTGGTCGGCCTTCTGTAAATTATGGAGTAGTTCGCCCCCTTTCTTTTTTTGCTCGGCTGACAAGAAAAATAAATGTTGAACGAAAAAAGAGTATAGATGGAAAAGAAAAATCCAAAGCACTTTATAACAGGTAGTTGGATACTACTTATGACAATAATATGCCTATTGACGAGTTGCAAGGGATGTCCGGGCGATATTATTATAAAAATTGACTCAACAAAGAGTATAATTGTTGATACCGTAGCCAAAATCAATTCTGTAAAACTTTACATTGAAAACTCCGCATCGATGGACGGCTATATTCAAGGCGGGGCTGATTTTAAAAACGCAATACACAGTTATGTCAGCGAAATAAAAAGCCTTACCGACAGCATAAGCCTCAATTTCGTCAACGAAAAGATCATAAATATGGGCAATGACATAATGGGATTCTTCAAGAATCTCAATTCGCCAAACGATTTCAGGAAGGCGGGCGGCAAAAGATCTTCAACAGATATTGCAGTCATTATTAATAAGGTGTTGGATTCTGCAAAGGTAAACGACGTGTCAATTATCGTTTCCGATTTTATCTTTTCGCCCGGTAAAAAAGACGCATCAAGATACCTCGGCGAACAAAAGATTATAATCAAGGATATTTTTTCGGAACATCTTGCAAAAAATCCTAACTTGGCGGTGATGTTTTTCCGACTAACAGCCAATTTTTCAGGTAGTTATTTCAACCGCGAGGACAAGAACACAAAACTGCAAGACCAAGAACGCCCGTTCTATATGCTTGTTGTCGGACAAAAATCCGCTCTCAAACAGATACGCGACAAAGTGCCAGAGACATCCAAAATTGAGCGCAAAAAAGGAACTGATATACAGATGTTTATCATTGAAAACGGATTTGATGTAGTTGCGTGTAAAGAGCGACCCGGCAGCAAGAAAATCAACAAGAAGACCAAGGAATTGAAATTCGCCTTTAATGTGAAACTGCCCGAAACATTCCTCCTCGACGACAGTTATTTGCAAGATGCTGCAAACTATGTGGTTGACGGCGGCGACTTCAATCTTACGGTAAAACGGCAAAATACCGAGAAGTTCACACACATATTCGAGTTTGCATCGCAGACGTTGAAATCTTCTGACGTTGATGTCAGGCTGATTAAGAAAAAGCCCGAATGGATAGGACTATTCAACGACGACGAAGGCTTGGACATTAATACAGCCTTAGACAAGACATACGGCTTGGATGCAATAGTTTCGGGCATTTTCGAGGCTTTCACCCGAGACAAGGACTATTACGCCAGACTTCCGAAAGTAACTATTAGTGTTAAACAATAAAAACATATAGAAAATGGACGTATTGTACAGTTTTTTCAGCGACAGCCTCCCCGATTTTTTCGATGAGGACGTAGCGCACACGGCGTTAAAGATTTTTGCGACAATGTTTCTCGCATCTGTCTTGGTCGCAGTTGTCTATTACAAAATCATTGATTCCGTGGCGTTCAACAAGAAACGTCATTGGTTTTTTACAATGATTCTCGTATTTGTGATAAGCGGCATTGCCGGTTATTTGCTAGTCAACAGCGGAGTTTCCAACTATTTGGACGGCAACCCGGACAGTAGTATCGAGGTTCCGTCCGAAGATATGTGGCTCACCGGACTGATGAACGCATTTTACTCTGTGATAATGTATTTTGTGTGTTCCATCTTAATCAAAGGTCGTTCTCACAATTGCCCGGTAACACCATTTTAGTATAACCTAATAAACC
>JAGCDD010000329.1 GCA_017651345.1 Bacteroidales bacterium
GGAGTGCCCCAAAACTATTCAGAAGCTGTAAAATGGTACAGGAAAGCCGCTGAACAAGGAGACGCAACTGCACAATACAATCTGGGAGTTTGTTATGAACAAGGCTCAGGAGTGCCCAAAAACTATCCGGAGGCTGTAAAATGGTACAGGAAAGCCGCTGAACAAGGAGACGCAGATGCACAATGCAATCTGGGATATTGTTATGAACAAGGCTCAGGAGTGCCCCAAAACTATTCAGAAGCTGTAAAATGGTACAGGAAAGCCGCTGAACAAGGAAACGCAACTGCACAATACAATCTGGGACTTTGTTATTATAAAGGCTCTGGAGTGACTAAAGACTATTCAGAGGCTGTAAAATGGTACAAAAAAGCCGCTGAACAAGGAGACGTAGATGCACAAAGAGAATTGAATCAATTAAATGGAGAATAATAATAATAGTGTTGGCTAACAACGACTTTTTCAATGCACCAAACATATTTCGTTCAACATTTGTATATCAATAATCCGCCAAACTCGCTTTTTTTTATCGAGTTTGGCGGATTATTAGGAAAAAAGTATCAACTTATCAAGTGTGCAAGAATTGTCTTTTCACATTCTGCTGTGGGTTTGGCAAAGCCGTTGATATATTTGTTTAGCAGCCCAGAATCCATTCCTATCGATTTAGCAAAACTACTGACGTTGATATCACGATGCGTTAGAAAATATCTTTGCAATGCAGTGGGTTCGCTATCTTCGTAGGTAAAACTTTCAAAACTAATATCTTCGTCGAGAGCACGCCAGTGTATTCCATCGAAACCGAATGTATATTTGGCTCGTTCGTTGGCGTTGGCGGCTCGTAATTTTGGATACCACAACAACGACTGACTATATTCACGTCCAGTTTCATCACGTCCGTAAATATAATCATTAGTAAACCATATCTCTTTTATTTTCATAACTTTATCTATTAAAATACTCATTCCAACGGTTGACGATTATATCTGAATTTTCGTCAATTGCTGCCTTTATTTTACGGTAATCTCCGGCTTTAATGCCTTGCTTTTCTGTGAGAACGAACTCTGTTCCGTTCCATTCAAATTTGGCCATACCGTTATTACCCTCCACGTGAATATGTAATGGTTCGTGCTCTTTACTGTAAAAGAAAAACGAAAAACCAAATAGTCTGAATATCTCTGGCATATTATTGTGTATTTATTATTTGCAAATATAATGCTTTTTTTGATAGTATGCAATTTTTTTGTAGCCTTTCCCTATTTATAATGTTACTATCTAAATTTAATTTTAATGGTTAACTCATTAAACCAATAATCCGCCAAACTCAACAAAAATTTTCGAGTTTGGCGGATTATCAGTGTTAGTGTAAATCGCGTTTATACAGCGGCGCAGAGGCGGCTGTGCTCTTCGCACTGCTCGTAGATGTCAAAAGGGTCGTGACGGTCGAGAACTACTTTGCCTTTGCGGAGCGAGGCTTGAACGTCGATAAGGCGTTGGTTGCTGCTGCCGCGGAAAAGGAGGTCGGGGTCGTGGAGTTCTTGCACAAATTCGCCGTCTACAAGCACGTCGAGGTATTTGAGCAGGTTTTTCATCTTTTCATCCCTGAGAATTTGCTCGTAGGTGAATCCGGTGTAGCACCAAATGGTCTTGTTGGCCTTCTCCTTTATCATCTTGGCAAGTTCGGCAAACGCTGTGGGCTGATAAAACGGGTCGCCGCCAGAGAAGGTTACGTTCGACATTTCGTTGCGGTAAACCTTCATAAAAAGGTCTTCCACGTCAACGGGTTTTCCGTTCATAATGTTCCACGTTTGTGGGTTTTGACAGTTGCGACACTTGTGGTTGCAGCCTGAGCAGTATATTGATGTTCTAAATCCGGGTCCGTCAGAGGTGGTGTACTCAATGACGTCCATTACCATTATTTTCATTTGTTGTCTCCTTGTTTAAAAAAATGTTCCTTTTTAAAGTGAGTGAGTTGTGCGGTCGTTGAGTTCCGAAAGTTTTGCACGGTTCCAACGGTCGGTGGTGCCAACGAGATAGCCGGTGATACGCTGCAACTTGTCGATGTTTTCGCTACCGCATTTTGGGCATTTTGTCATCTCCTTGTCGGCGTTTTCGTATCCGCAGTCCATGCAGCGGTTGCGGTTGTGGTTGATAGAGCCGTAGCCCATATTGTACTTGTCCATCATATCCACCACGCTTGCCACTACGTCGGGATTGTGGGTAGCGTCACCGTCGATTTCCACGTAGAAAATGTGACCTGCGCGTTCGAGTTCGTGATAAGGAGCCTCGATCTTTGCCTTTTCGATAGCGGTGCATTTGAAGTAAACCGGCACATGGCTCGAATTGGTGTAATATTCGCGGTCGGTAACTCCGGGTATTATGCCAAACTCTTTTTTGTCGCGACGGGTGAACGATCCGCTGAGACCTTCGGCGGGAGTGGCAAGCACTGCATAGCCGTGGCTGTATTGTTCGCTAAAATCGTTGCATTTGTCGCGCATAAAGGTAACAATCTTTAATCCAAGTTGCTGAGCCTCTTCGCTTTCGCCGTGGTGTTTGCCGATGAGCGCTTTCAAACATTCTGCCAATCCGATGAAACCTACGCCCAAAGTACCTTGATTGATAACGCTTTCGATGGTGTCGTTGGGTTTGAGTTTTTCGCTGCCAATCCAAAGGCGGCTCATCAATAGCGGGAACTGTTTTGCAAGGGCTGTTTTCTGGAAGTTGAAACGCTCGTGCAACTGTTTGGCGGCGATTGCCAATGTAGCGTCAAGTTTTTCAAAGAATTTGGCAATGCGCTCTTCTTTGTTTTCGATTGACATACACTCTATTGCAAGGCGGACGATGTTTACCGAAGTGAACGAAAGGTTGCCACGACCGATAGAAGTCTTTTTGCCAAAACGGTTTTCAAAAACCCTTGTTCGGCAGCCCATTGTTGCCACCTCGTATTCGTAACGTTTGGGATCGTCGGCTTTCCATTTATCGCACTGGTTGTAAGTGGCATCGAGGTTGAGATAATTTGGAAAGAATCTCTTTGCTGTTACCTTGCAAGCCATCTGGTAAAGGTCGTAGTTGCGGTCGCCGGGCAGATAGTTTACGCCGCGTTTCTTTTTCCAAATCTGAATCGGGAAAATTGCTGTGCTACCGTTGCCCACGCCTTCGTATGTGCTAACGAGCATTTCGCGGATAATGCAGCGTCCCTCGGCAGAAGTGTCGGTGCCGTAGTTTACCGAACTGAAAACCACTTGGTTGCCGCCGCGAGAGTGGATGGTGTTCATATTGTGGATGAATGCCTCCATCGATTGGTGAACGCGGTTTACGGTGCGGTTGATAGCGTGCTGCTTGATACGTTCAATGCCTTTGAGGTCGCCAAGTTCTTTGCTGATATAATCTTCAATTTCAATGTTGTAGAGGTTGCTGTAATCTTCACCGTTGAGGTTTTCGAGCACTTTTACCTCCTCTATATATGAAGAACGAACGTAGGGTGCAAGATAGAAGTCGAAAGCAGGAATAGCCTGACCACCATGCATTTCGTTCTGAACTGTTTCCATTGAGATGCATCCAAGGATAGATGCTGTTTCGATACGTTTTGCAGGACGAGATTCGCCGTGACCTGCGCTGAAACCGTAATCAAGAATTTTGTCTAACGGATGCTGTACGCAAGTTAAACTTTTGGTAGGATAATAATCCTTGTCGTGTATATGGATGTAACCTTTTTTTACTGCGTTTTTCACGTCTTCAGATAGTAGATAATCGTCGACAAACGGTTTTGTGCTTTCGCTTGCAAACTTCATCATCATACCTGCAGGGGTGTCGGCGTTCATATTTGCGTTTTCACGGGTGATGTCGTTGCTCTTGGCCTCGATGATTTCGGTAAAGATGTTGTGGGTCTTGGCTTTACGGGCAACGTTGCGTTTGTCGCGGTACGAAATGTAAGCGCGTGCAACTTCTTTGCGCGAACTTTTCATAAGTTCGTTTTCCACTGCATCTTGGATTTCTTCCACGGTCATCTGGCTTTTGCCGTTGAGAGCAATGTGGTCGGTGATGCGGTTGATGAGTTTGATGTCTTCGCCAAGTTCGGTCTGCATCATAGCCTTACGGATAGCAGCGGCGATCTTTTCTTCGTTGAAGCCGACGATGCGGCCGTCGCGTTTTACTACGGTCTGTATCATACTGTGTTCTTGTTGTTTAAGCGGTTGGTAGCCTAATGTCGTTGTAAGTTCCATTTTTCCTTGCTTTTTGTTTAGTTCCCTTATATGGGAGTTAAGTTTCTTTTGAGTGATTTATGTATTAATAATGTGTTTTTGTCGTTTTGATTGTTTATTTTTTTGTCGTCTATTGCAAAGGTATACTAAAAATGCCGTTTTGCACCTTTTATATTTCAACAACTTATTAACAACCTAAATGTTTTTGAATGTCGCTGTTATAAATTGATAATTAATTCGTTATAAAAACTGCGGATTTTTTTAGCGTGTTTTTCAGTTTTTTGTTAACATTGAATTTTGGTGCGAATGCCTCAAAAAAACGCAGATTTTAACACTCGGTTAATATTATCTACATTTTTCACATATTAGGTTAATTTTATCTTGTATAGATATTAATTTGTGATGTTGGCTTTACTGTGTGTTGAGTCTTCGACGAAGGCTGTAAATTTTTCGTCCTTCCAAAACTGTATTCTATCCTTTGGTTTTTGCACTTCGTCCTTCAAATGGTGCATTTCGTCCTTTTGGGGTATTTTGAGATTTGGTGGAACTAATTATCCGCCGTATATTTGCAGTGTCAAAAGCAAACAAATTTGGCAGACTTTCAATAGTCGATGTTCTTTTAAAATTTTTTCTTTTTTTATTCAAACAAGGTTATTTATTTTTTTACGCGTTTGAGGATAGATTTTGAAGACACTTCTCTAAATCTCGAAGATTATCTTCGCCGACGGCATTTATTCTCATAACTATAAATCTTGAATCAAACGCGTTTTTTCTCAGACAATTCCGCTTCAAAAAAATACTAATCTCACTATCAATTATCTATAAAGGGTCTCGCAATCAAGAAGGTTGACGAGACTTTTTTTTTGCTATCTTTGCACCGTATTAA
>JAGCDD010000026.1 GCA_017651345.1 Bacteroidales bacterium
AGTATATCACCATCAACCGTGGCAGACAGTATGGAAAGACAACTACGCTTTACCACTTGGCTCAACGGCTGAGCAAGGATTATGTGGTGTTTTCGATAAGTTTTGAGAGTATGGGCGAGGCGGATTTTAAGACAAATGATTCGCTCGCATTTGCTTTTGTCGATACGTTGAGGTCGGCAATTGTTAACGAAGAAACTGTCAACGTTGACGATGAGGTTAAAAACTCTATTTTTGATGCTGTTAACAATGCTGAGGACGACAAGATTAAGCCAACAATTTTATCGGATTTAATAATCAGCATAAATAAAAAATCGACCAAGCCCATCGTTCTCATCATCGATGAGGTTGACAATGCGAGCAATTATGAATCGTTCATCGAAATGCTCCGAATGTTGCGAAACAAATATCTCAAACGGATGCAAGTTCCTACTTTCCAATCCGTTATTCTTGCCGGAGTTTACGACATCAAAAATCTCAAACTCAAAGTTCGCCCCGAATCTGATCATCAGTACAATAGTCCGTGGAACATTGCAGTGCCCTTTAAGGCAGATATGTCGCTCCCGAAGGATGGCATCGAAAAGATGCTCCAAGAATACGAAGCCGACCACAATACAGGTATGAATATTTCTGAAATGGCGCAGATGGTTTGGGATTATTCGTCGGGCTACCCGTATTTTGTGTCGAGGCTTTGTCAACTCATTGATGAAGAGCAACTTGGATGGAACAAAGAAGGCATAATGTCGGCGGTGAAAAAAATTTTGATAGAAGGAAACAATACGTTTTTTGACGACCTGAACAAAAAATTGGAGACTTTTCCGCAAATGGCTGAAATACTGAAAGATATTCTGTATTACGGAAAATCCATTTCTTACAATTCCGACAACAAAGTCTTGAATATTGCCGCGATGTTCAATTACATCAAACCTGTGAACGGCAAGGTCAGGATTTTCAATCGTATTATTGAAACCCGCCTTTACAACAAGTTTTCGAGCGATGAGGAAATATCCGACATTTTGTACAACAAAGGCGATACCGACCGCAATCAGTTCATTGAAGGCGGCGTGTTGAAGATGGACAAGATTCTTGAACGTTTTGCAGTACATTTCAACGACATTTATGGCAAGAGGGACACTGAATTTAAGGAGGAAGAGGGACGTCGTTTCTTTATGCTCTACATCAAGCCAATTATCAATGGCACAGGCAATTATTACATTGAAGCGGAAACCCGCGACCGCAGCCGCACCGATATGATTATCGACTATCTCGGCACTCAATACATAATTGAAATGAAAATTTGGCGCGGCAATGCCTACAACGAGCGCGGCGAGCAACAGCTCACCGAATACCTTGATTATTACCACGTTAATAAAGGCTATATGCTGAGTTTCTGTTTCAATCAGAAGAAGGAAACAGGTATTGTCAGGAGGCTGAAAATCGGTGATAAGGAGATTGTAGAGGCGGTGGTTTAGAATTTTTAATTGATTTTATATGAGTATTAGTGGAGTATATATTGGGATTGGCATCGTTATTTTAGCGGTAGTTGGTGTTTTGTGGGTGCTGTTTGTCAAATTAAGTCGAAAAAAATTAGAAGAAAAAATATCGTATTTAGAAGAGCCGATAAAAGATTTCTTTGCGGATTGGTATGAATTACAAAAACATTATATAACAGAAATCCAAGAGAAAACGTTTATATCCAAGTGGCAGTGGTTGTATTCCAATGTTACAAAGATTAATATACCAAACAAACATATTGCTTTTAAAATATTTGATGATTTTAAAGTCATATATCAGTCTTTGCACAATTTGTGTAACCTTACTAATGAAAAATATTTTCAGTTTGAGTCTGATAAATATAACTCTATTTTTTCCAATATTGATGGTAAATCATTAGATTTTCAGCAACGGACGGCTGTAATTGCTGACGACGAGCGTGTACTGGTGTTGGCTGGTGCAGGAAGTGGCAAAACGCTTACAATTGCTGCCAAGGTGAAATATCTTTGTGAAGTGAAACAAGTAAATCCGAAGGATATTTTACTAATTTCATTTACAAATAAGTCCGCTTTGGAAATGACCGAACGCATAAAAAATAAACTCGGTATACCTGTGGAAGCCACTACATTCCATAAGTTGGGACTTGACATAATAAAAAACGCTGATGGATACCGACCTGAGGTGTTTGACGAGAATCATCTCAATCGTTTTGTCCTCAATTTCTTTGATAATGAACTTCTTAATTTCCCTGAACTTGTAAAAAAACTGACAGAATATTTTTCCTATTATCTGGAAATTCCTGAAAAAATTGAAGAATATTCGTCTCTTGGTGAATTATATGATGCGGAAAAAACTGCCGACCTTGAAACGCTAAAATCAAAATATGACCGTGAAAAATTCATCAAAGAATCTGGAGAGGAAAGGGCGAAGACAAAAATGACGCTTAAAAACGAAAATGTCAAAAGTCTTGAAGAAACTAAGATTGCTAATTTTCTTTTTTTGCATAATGTTAACTACGAGTACGAAAGGGTTTATCCTTTTGCAAACGATGATTCATTGCGCAAGGCATACACCCCCGATTTTTATTTGACGGATTACGACATTTATCTGGAACATTTTGGTGTTACAAAGGATTTCAGATGTCCCCATTTATCCTCTGTTGAAGAGAGTAAATATTTGGATGGAATCGAATGGAAACGCGCATTGCATAAGGAACATAACACTAAATTGTTAGAAACATATTCTTATTACAATTCGGAAGGTGTTTTGTTAAAAAAATTAGAAGAAATTTTAACTGCAAGCGGTGTGAAATTGAAGCAACGGGACTTTGCAGATGTTTTTAACACTGTCTATGCAAGCAAAGGCTACAAATATTTTTCAGAGTTTATAAAACTATGCTGCACTTTTATAACTCTTTTTAAATCAAATAATTATAAAATTGAACATATTGAAATTCTTAGACGAGATTATATTAGTCGTGAATTCGATGATTTTTTACAGGAACGCACATCATTGTTTTTGGATATAATTAAAATAATTCTTGCAGAATATCAGAATTATCTTAATAAAAATAATGCGATTGATTTTTCTGATATGATTAACAATGCTGCAAATAAAGTTGTTGATGGCTGTGAAATACCGCCTTATAAGTATGTAATTGTGGATGAATATCAAGACATTTCAAAATCACGTTTTAACTTTTTGAAATCTATTGTAGATAGGACGAAAGCAAGTATTTTTTGTGTCGGCGACGATTGGCAGTCTATATATAGATTCGCTGGAAGCGACATATCTCTTTTTACGAATTTTGAAAAATATTTTGGTAGTACAAAGGTATTAAAAATTGAAAAGACCTATCGTAATTCGCAGCGTTTGATTGATGAGGCGTCGCAATTTGTTTTAAGAAATCCATTCCAATTGCGTAAAGAATTGCGTTCAGACAAAAAACTTGATTACCCGCTTGTTTTTTGGGGTTATTACGATGATCCAAAACAAGTTTTGCAAGCGGCTATCAAAAAGATTGTTTCGGATTTTGGAGTCGATTCGTCAATATTGCTTTTGGGGCGGACAAATTATGATATTGAAATTGCAAAAAAATCAGGTTTGTTTCGTATTGTATATGATAATCGTGTCGAAAAATTGGAGTACATATCTGCACCTGAATTGCGAATTGATTTTATGTCTGTTCATAAATCGAAAGGTTTGGAAGCCGACAATGTTATAATTTTGAATTTTAAGAATGACAAACTTGGTTTTCCAAATCAAATAGCGGACGATGAAGTTTTGAATTTAGTCCTCACTAATTCTGAAAGTTATAGATTTGCAGAAGAACGCCGACTTTTTTATGTCGCTATAACACGAACAAAAAACAGAACTTTTATTCTAACTGACAATAAGAATCCATCGCCATTTTTCAAAGAATTTACAGAATCTCAATCGGTTTGTTTTGTTGGAATTAGTAAAACAGAGAATAGTAGTCAGTCTCGATGTCCTGTCTGCAAAACTGGTACGCTTGTGAAAGTTCAGCACAATGGAAACAGTTTTGTTGGTTGTTCCAATTTTCCAAGATGCAAGTTTACATTTCGTGATGCTAATGTTTTGTTAAATCCGAAAAAATGTTCTGCGTGCGGCGGTTTCCTCGTGAAGCGTAAAGGCAAAAACGGACATTGGTTCAATGGATGTTCCAATTATCCATATTGTGATTATACAGAACAGATTGTCAAAACGTTATGATTTGTTTATGTTGTTTTTTGCATCTTAATTTATACTCTATAACATTTTTTATTATCTTTGCCCCATAAAAAACATCAATGGGAAAGTTTCTTTTTATTGCGGAGAAGCCATCTGTGGCTCAGGAGTTTGCGAAGGCGTTGAAGGATACGCACACCAAATATAACGGTTATCTCGAAGGGCAGAAGACCGTCGTTACTTGGTGCGTGGGTCATCTCGTAACTATGAGTTACCCGGAAGTTTACAATCCGGATTTGAAGCGTTGGCGTGAGGAAACGTTGCCCTTTATCCCACGAAAATTTTTGTATGAAATCATACCAAACGTTCAGAAACAGTTTGATGTCGTCAAGGGATTGCTCTTGCGTGAGGATGTGGATTGCATTTATGTCTGCACCGACTCGGGACGCGAGGGTGAATATATTTATAGGCTTGTGGATATGATGGCGAATGTTCCCGCCGAAAAACCGCGCAAGAGGGTTTGGATTGATTCGCAGACCGAGGAGGAAATCCGGCGTGGCATCCGCGAGGCAAAGCCGCTTGACGCTTACAACAATCTTTCGGACGCGGCGTATCTCCGCGCTAAGGAAGATTATTTGATGGGCATCAATTTTTCGAGGATTTTGACAATCAAATATGGCAATATGCTCAAAAGCCATCTGAAACTTGACAAAAATGCCGTGGTTTCCGTCGGTCGTGTGATGACTTGTGTGCTTGGTATGGTTGTGCGCAGGGAGCGGGAAATCAGGAAGTTTAAGAAGACGGCTTTTTATAGGATAATGGGCAAATTCACAGTCGGCGACGGCGCGATAGACGGCGAATGGCGGGCTGTGGAAGGTTCGGCATATTTCAATAGTCCAAAATTATACAAGGAAAACGGTTTCAAGGAGAAGGCGGATGCTGAAAAATTGATTGCGGATTTGCAGGCGACGTCAATGACTGCCACCGTCGAGAGCATCGAAAAAAAGAAGGAGAAGAAGAATCCGCCGTTGCTTTTCAACCTCGCCGAATTGCAGAACGAGTGCTCAAAATTGTTCAAGATTTCGCCCGACCAAACGTTGCAGATTGTGCAGGATTTGTATGAGAAAAAACTCGTTACATACCCGCGTACAGATGCGCGTGTGCTGTCGTCGGCTGTTGCCAAGGAAATCACCAAAAATCTCCACGGTCTCGCCACTCGTCCCGAATACCTTGATTATCTGAAAGATATAAAGACGCACGGACTTTTTGCAAAGATTGACAAATCCCGTTATTGCGACGACAAACAGATTACCGACCACTACGCCATAATCCCTACTGGTCAGGGCTTTACGGCGTTGACAGGATTGGACGAGACCGCAAAAAAAGTTTATGACAGGATTGTGAGGAGGTTTCTTGCAATTTTCTATCCGCCGGCGGAGTATCGCAAGATGGCGATAAAATTGACGGTGGGCAAGGAGGCGTTTTTCTGCAATTTTAGGGCGTTGGAAAATCCGGGCTACCTCAAAGTTTATGGCAACGAAAAGCCCGCCGCATCCGATGACAAAAAGTCTGACGGGGCAGGGGAGGAGGAGGTCTCGGAGACCAATTTTGAAGCCGTTGCAAAACTCAAAAAGGGTTCTGTGCTTGATGTTGCAGGCTATGAAATCAAGGACGGAGAGACCTCGCCGCCAAAGCGTTACAATTCGGGTTCGCTGATTTTGGCGATGGAAAATGCAGGTCAATTCATTGAAGACGAGGAGTTGCGTGCGCTTGTAAAGGGTCGCGGCATCGGTACGTCAGCCACACGCGCCGAAATTCTAAGCAAACTTGTCAAAATTGAATATCTCAATCTCAACAAAAAGACTCAAATCATCACCCCCGCCCGCCTCGGCGAGTTGGTGTATGAGGTTGTAAAGGCGTCCATCAAATCGCTCCTAAATCCCGAACTTACAGCAAGTTGGGAGAAGGGATTGAATATGGTTGCCGAGGGCACAATCGGCGAAGATGAGTATCTGACAAAACTCGAAGGCTTCATCACAAAGGCTACCAACGTCTGCAAAACTCCCAACAACTACGCGCCGCTGTCGAGGATGTTTTCGTTGGTGGATATGTGCTATCCGAAGGGATGATGAAAACTTCTTTAAAAAAAATTTGCATAAACCTTGCAACATTTCCAAATTTTTTCACTAAATTTGTGCCGTCAGACATTAGCGCAAAAGCGTTATTAAATGCAAACAAACAAACAAACAGATAGTTATATGATTTACACTAACGAAGTGCAGCACATGTGTTGTGTTGCCAAAGGCGCAAACCACGCCAATGCTCCCATCCCCGAGGAAGGCAAATGGGTGCATGCAAAAGAGATTAAGGACATTTCGGGCCTTACACACGGTATCGGTTGGTGCGCTCCCCAACAGGGATGCTGCAAACTCACCCTCAACGTAAAAGACGGCATCATCGAAGAGGCTCTCGTGGAGACCATCGGATGCTCGGGTATGACCCACTCGGCTGCAATGGCATCTGAGATTCTTCCCGGCAAGACCCTCTTGGAGGCTCTCAACACAGACCTCGTATGCGACGCCATCAACACCGCAATGCGCGAACTCTTCTTGCAGATTGTCTATGGACGCACTCAGTCGGCGTTCTCGGAAGGCGGTCTCCCCGTAGGCGGCTCGCTCGAAGACCTCGGCAAGAACCTCCGCAG
>JAGCDD010000330.1 GCA_017651345.1 Bacteroidales bacterium
TGATGGGTTGCTTGTTTTCCAAAACAGAATACTAAAACACTAATCATAATCCATAAACAATATGACATACGACAATTCACAAGACAAACTAAAATTCCTCAACAGGATTCTCGGCTGCACCGAAAAGTTCACAAAGATTTGCGAAACAGACGGTTTCCGCAACGAGTACCCGTTTAAAGAAGAGGAATGGAATCACGGATTCCAAAACATTACGACCGAACTAAACGACCAAATTGTGTTATTATTCATTGGTCCATTTTCTTCGGGCAAAAGCACGTTTGTGAACGCGCTAATTGGCAAGGAAATCTTGCCGACCAACGACAGCCCTTGCACTGCGGTTATCACTGAGATTCAGTTTAAGAAAGGCGGTGACCATTCTGCAAAAATCTACCGCAAGGACGGTAGTGAACCAGAAGATTGCGATTTTACGCGCGTCATCGACATCATCAACGGTCCAACAGGTGCGGTGGGCGACACAGCGTCCTACCATCACATAGTTTTGGAACTCGACACGGAACAGTTGGAGGACAAAAGTTATGAACAATTTGTCGGCAAGGTAAAAATTGTTGATTGTCCGGGCTATGGTTCAAAGTATTACTCAAACGAAGATGTAATTGCAGACTATATGCAGTCGTCCAACTTCACATTTTGGATGTCGTCTTGCAAAAAGTTCGGCGGCAATGTCGCTAAACAGTATCTTAGCGAAATAAAGCGCAAGACACAGACGTTGATTCCCGTCATCACCAAGTCAGATTTGATTACCAACGAAAAAGAACGCGAAAAAATACGCGAAGATTTCGTTAAAGAACTCGGCGATTTGTTTAAAATGAAGCAAGTTGTGTTCGTATCTTCTGTGAAATTACAACAAAGCCGTAAATTGAAGAAGTCTCTCGAAAAAAATCGCGAAAAACTATCCGATGCTAAAATCAAAGAGAACGAAAACAAGATTCAGCAGTTGATTAATGATTCAGAGGTTTACAACGTGATGACTCAAATGATGGATGCTGTCGGTAAAAAGGTAATTGCGGAATCCAAAATTACTGCCGCAAAAGCCGCCTTGTCTGACCTCTTGAAAGACATTAAAAAAGTCGCTGATGATGAATTACTCCGTTGGAACAAGGAACTTACAGCAGCAGGAATCGACATCAATAGTGATGATAATAAATACAAGATAATCGACAACGTTAAAAAGGACGTTGACAAATGGGTAAGAGACATTGTAATGGATTTTACAAATACTCTTAATAGTAAGATTATCAACGAATTGTCTAAATGCGACAATCCTACACAACTTGAAATAACGAACAAGATAAACACCGTCCTTCAAGACGAACAGCCCAAAATCAACGCTAAGTTGAAAGACAAGTTGCAAAAGGCCTACAAACAGTTTTTAGGCGGACAAAAACTTTCTGCCAATGAAATAGAACAACTTTCCTTCAATGGCATTTCGTTGGATGATTTCAAGAAAGTTGTCGAGCCTGTGAAAAACATCCTATTCGGTATATTGGAAGCCGTGAAAAGCAGTGGACTACAATCAATTCTGACAGGTGCTGCGGGTGGTGGATTGTTGGTTTCTCTTTCTACAATTGGAGACATTGCAATAATTGGCGGTGCATTATCCACAATAGCCTCAATTGCCGGAATTGCTCTACTTGGTGTTGCTTTCGTTCCATTAATTCCTGCAATCGCTAACGGTATCCAAAAATACAACAAAAGGTCAAAAGAAGAACACGAAAACGACCTGAAAAATATGGTTGCTAATGGGTTCAAAGATAAAATTCAACCCGGACTTGAAAACAATATGTTGGAGGTCTGTGAGAATTATTACAATTCAATCATCTCAGTGATTGACAAAACCAACGGCAAAAAGGAACAGAACTACAAGGTTGTGGCAGACGTTATTGACAGCGTTACACAAACCATAGATTCAATCAACAAAAACTTCTAATGCGTATGGAAAAAGATCTTGATTTGTACGCCGCCTTCTACCAAGCAAAAAAAATCTTTGCAAAATGGGCGAAAGACGACGAAATCCAATACGGAGACGATTTCAAAATGCTTGAAAAGTTTTTTGAAGCATGTCGTCCCGTAGTAGCAGAGGAGATTTACACATTGTGCAACCGCATTGACAACTTACTCTATTTGTTGCCTGAAACAATGCGAAATCAATGTGGAATCAAATCCGAGAACCATCCAACGGTATTCCTTACAGGAGAATTTTCCGGTGGAAAAACAACTTTGATTCAAGAATTTGCCAAAGAAAAAAGCGGCACTACAAGCCCGATACCCGAAACGGCAAACGTCATTGTGCACAGATGTGCCGACGAATCAAGTTGTGAAATTGTTTTCAACAAAAGTTTCAATATTGAAAAGCCTGAAAAATTCAGGGAATTTCTTCGTACATTCAACATCAACGATTCGTTTTTCAATATTAGCGGAAATCGTTGGGAGTTCAACAAAAAATCCATAGTCAAAAGCGATTGGATGGCGAATAAGATTCAGGAATTTGTTGGAAAGACAAAAGATTTCCCCGAAGCAATCGAAAAAATAATTTGGACGCACGGCAATTGTCCTTCATATTCACCGCTTAATTATGCGACATTAGTGGATATGCCCGGTACAGGAGGAAAGGACTCACACGAACAAGTAATCAGCGACGTTTACGGCAAAGAACCCCCTGATATTATCTGTTATTTGGTAGATACAGACGAAGGAACACTTGCCGCAAATGCAGAACAAAGCATCAAAATGATTGCTAAGAAATGCTATGACAACCAAATCCAATTTTATTGGGTTTATTCTAAACCATCTCAGGGCAAAGAACAGGATGTATATAGTAGCATTGACAACAGCAAAAGTTGGCTCTATGGTAAAAGAAAAGATTTGAACAACTATATAGACACAATCTATTCGGACATGGTTGGCAAATCAGATGATGAACAATCGGAAAACAATGTTCCACAAATTGTCGATAATGTTTATGCGGATTTTTTGAAGAAAGCACCAATTATTGATGCTCGCAACAATTTTTCCGGTTCATCCGACAGCAGCACGGCTCACGCAGTAAATGCATTTGCTTTGGTAATTCAACAGTACTACATCAAAATTACCCAGAGGTATAATGAGAGTTTGAAAAACGAACTTGTCAAACTTCAAATTCCGGGTGTATTTGAGGAAATGGTAGCCGAACCCAAAGTGGAGTATTTTTCCAAAATGGAAAATATATTCGAGAATATTGACGATGTTGTAAAACGCAATTTTACCGACCTCGGCAAAATAAAATCGGCAATCAAGAAGGAATTACAAATACCCGAAAACGAGGTCGTAGATGGCAATCCAAAGGCGAAGAGATTTTTGGTAAATCTTAGAAATAAGATTGACAGATCAATTGATACCATTTTGGATAAATACACTAAAAGCGGTTTGTCTGCGTTTTTTTCAATCCCCGAAATTGATTTGAACGAATTCTACAACAAGTACAAAAAAGATTTGGAGGATGAAACAAGAACAGAGAACCTCTTGTTCTTTGACGTTCAAGTGTACCATTGGTTCAAGTTGTTTTACAGCAATCAGATAACAAACTCGTACAATAAAATTCATAGCCAAAGATTGTATGACAAGTTGTCTGCAATTCTTGACGAACTGAAAGAGTACAATACAAGTGTGCTGTACATTTGGAAGTAAAGTCAAAAGCCTTCGTCAGCGTCCCCCCAACTCCCACAAAAGATTACCGCCAATCCAAAAAATTGACGGTAATTTTTGTTTATAAGAAAAATTGTCTATCTTTGCCACCAACAATAAAACCATAAACAACCTTTTGATATGAAAGAAGTTCAGAGGGATATAGCAATCTCTAAATACATAAACCCATACACCGACTTCGGTTTTAAGAAACTTTTTGGCTCGGAACTCAACAAGGACTTGCTGATAGGGTTTCTCAACGCCCTGTTTGAGGAGGCCAGACAAATTCCCGGCGACAAGATACTTGATGTCAAGTATCTGAGCAACGAGGAGTTAGGGCGCACGGCATACGACAGGAAAGCGGTTTTTGATGTATTGTGCGAAACCGAAAAAGGCGTAAAATTCCATTTGGAGATGCAAAACGTTTTTCAGGAATTTTTCATCGACAGGACCATCTTCTACGCCGCGAGGTCAATCCAAAATATGGCAAAAAGGGATTCGGCGACAAATGGACGTTGGAACTTCCAACTCCAAAAACTTTATTCCGTCAACCTCCTGAATTTCACGTTCAAAGAAAAGGACAAAAAAGACGACTACGGCAACAGCACCAAGAAAATTGTCAACGAAATTTCTGACGACGACCTTATGCACTGCGTGATGCTCAAAAACGTCAAGACCGACAAAATCTTTTACGACAAGTTGGTATTCATCTACCTCGAAATGCCCAAATTTCAAAAGCCGATTGAAGAATGTCATACATTCTACGAAAAGTGGCTGTTTGTGCTTCAAAACCTCACACGCCTTATGGAACGCCCCAAGGAGTTGCAGGAAAGGGTTTTTGTGCGACTTTTTGAACAGGCAGAAATCGCCAAATACACCCCCGAAGAGTATTCCGCATACGAGGACAGTTTGGTAAGTCTGTGGGACATCGCCAACAGTAACGAAGCCGCCGAGCAAAAAGGCGCGGAAAACAAAGCCAAAGAAATCGCCCTTTCACTCAAAGCCCTCGGCACTATGCCAATCGCTCAAATTGCCGAAATCACAAAACTCACTCTCGACGAAATCAACTCCCTCTAACCCGTAACCCTTTACCGCCAATCCAAAAAATTGGCGGTAATTTTTCCATATAATCCCCCGCAAACAACCCTTCCTTCATTGAAAAAAAATAAAAAA
>JAGCDD010000331.1 GCA_017651345.1 Bacteroidales bacterium
ATTTGGTAAGTAATATCAACAGATAATCCTGAACCGAATTTTTTTATGTATTTTTTTGGATTACTGATAGTTATTCCTTTGTGAGCGCAAGTAAGAATGGCGGATGTAGAATCAATCGTAAGCTTGCCTGTGTTTTTGATGTTGTAGGTGAGTTCTGCAATTTCGCCTGCCTCTAAAATCCCGTCGATTTTAGCCGCCGTGCTGGTGGTAAAGATGTATTCAAATGATTCACCGTTTTCGAGGTGAGTGCTGTCTGCAATGGTAGACGTAATCAAAAAATCTTTTCCCTTGTCGCTGATAGTCTTATAGTTGCAATCTATCATCGGTGTTATGACATCAATATTAGAAATCACGTAACTTTGTTCTTGATTATCGTTGAAAGTAATGTTTACTTTGAATTTTGCATTCGTGTTGTGAGGATAATCCTTGGCGAAAATAATTTTAAAAGCATTATCTATTGAAGCTGTTTTTTGAGGAGCAAGCAGCGAATATGGTTGCATCTCTTTTTTGATAGTGATATATGGATTGTCGCAGGTAATATTGATGTCGATATTTAATGCGTTGTTTTCGTCTATCTCGTTGGTAGCCAAATTTTTAATATCGAAAGAAACATACGAAGAATCATTGAAGGCTGGATGTTTGCTAAATCGGCATGATGTAATACCCACCATTGTTTTCTCTGCGCTGAAAACATTTATTTTTTCTATGTAAGTTATTGTGTTTTGAGCTGTTATCACAAGAGTGGCTTCGCCTTCGTGCAATTGGTTGGCTGCAAATTGTAGCATTGCGTTTCCATCATTATTTGCGTAGGCATTTGCTATCAAAACTCCATCTTGCGAAAGCGCACAAAGTGCGTATGGAACGGTTTCGATTGTCAGCATTTCGTTGCCAATGATAAGATTTTGAGGATAATACTCTGCATTGTTGACCTCAGGTTTTTTGTAATGCACCACCATTGAAGGGTCGCCCATAAGGTTGAAACATTCCCAATAATATTTATATCCAACGCATCCGCTTTCTGTAACCGAAAGATTGCCGCGAGTTACTATTTCGCCTGCTGTAATATATTGATTATCAATATCCTCTTCGTTCGTGTAAGTGTGATAAAGCGCATCTGCGGCTCCACTTTGCGAATCTTTGTAATCGTAAGATATGTTGCTTCTAAAAGTGCTGCCAATCAGCCACATATAGTCGTATTCCCAAATTGTCTGGTTTGCTGCACCAATATAACCCGCAGCACCACCATTTTTTTTACGGATAACAGATTCGGCAAAACAATATGGAGCATTGAATTTGCTTGTGTAGCAGCAGTTTGCAATCCAAAAACCTGCCACTGAGTTTTCGGTGGATGAGTTGATATCATCGTAGGTGATAAAAGGATTGTCCCAACTTGAAGGGTTTCCGTGTCCGTGATAATAAAGTAATCCTACTCCTGTATTTATCTGATTTATAATAGATTGCGCTGCACCTGAATTAAGGCAGTCCATTTCTCCGTAACTTTCGCCGTAAGGGTAAAGTATTGATGTTATGCCGTTTTTGTTAGTGTAATTATTGTAGATATATTTTAAAGATGTGTTGCTGTATAAACGTGCGTTGTCAGCGTCCACACCCGAAATAAAAACCATTCGGTTGAGAAAGTCGGTGTTTTCGTAGTCGGTTTTCTCATATTTTATTATTTTCTCCACGATGTTGTCCATGGTTTCGTTGTCGATGGCACTTAGTCGGCCGTACATAATTTCGGGCAAGCAATCATCTGTAAAATCACAATAATATAGGTCGGTTTGTTGCTCTTTTACAGTAACTATTTCGGGAAATTCTTGTCTTCCTTCCCATGAAGGAATAATAGTTTCGTCGGCGGCAAAAAGCACATATTGCGGAGCTGCATATCCTGTGGGAGGATTGTCGTAAAAATCTTTGATATAGTTTTTTATATTATCGTTGTCGCTTGTAAAATCTTGAGTAGCGTATGCAATTTTTACATTATAACCCTGCATTGTTTTCCAAGTGGCAAATTTTTCGATACTTGTTTCAAATTTAGGGTGCGTTATAATGAGATAAGTGTTTGAATTGCTTTTGATTACCTCGCCTTGCGATGATTTAAGCATCGATTTTTTATTATATATTTTTATATCTATGGTGTGGTAAATCACAAGTATATTTTTAACGGGATTGTAGTTGAATGGTGTTATGTCCAACCTAACTAAATGTCGATTTCGCATAGTGCCTATTGTGGTTAGTTGGATATCAACATTTGTGGCAAGCGAATCTTTTGAATATGCGTTTGGGTTGATTATTAGCGTTTTATTTTCGGATTTTGAGCTGTTTATAGTAGGTTTTTGTGCTGGTTTTAGTTTATAACCGTTTGATGTTTTGTTGAGGTCAATTATTGTAGAATCTTTTTTAGTGATTACAAATGTATAGTCGCCTGATTTTTCAAATTCTAATATTTTATTATAATGTGGCAACATTGGTTCGCCATTTCCAAGTGTAGGCGTTAAGATAGGGGAGGAGATTACGTTGTAAATGTCGTCCCCATTTATAAAATGAGATATTTCGATGTATGGAATACGGATTTGAGCGTATGCTGTGGCAGCCGATTGCGATATTTCGGTGTTTTCTTCGTTAGTTAAAAGATTAATTTTCTGTGCTTTAGCTGATGCACAGAGTATTATCGAAGCTATTATTATTAAGAATCTATTTGTCATTGTGTATTAGGTGTTTATTAGGTGTTTTAGTATTTAAACGCATAAAATAATTTTTGGTTGAATAAAAAAATCGGCGGGTGTTATCGCAACAACCGCCGATACCTTTATAAAAAAAGGAGGTGTATAAAAACGTGTGATTGTTTAGTCGAATGTTACGATGTTTTTAAGGTCATCGAGAGTTTTCTTAACTGCAGCAGCTGAAGCGTCGAGCAATGCTTTTTCTTCGCTGTTGAGGTTGAGTTCGATGATTTTTTCAACGCCATTAGCACCCAAAACAACAGGAACGCCGAGGTACATATCTTTGTATCCGTATTCGCCGTTGAGGTAAGCGCAAACGGGAACAACGCGTTTTTGGTTGCGAACGATAGCTTCAACCATGTAAGCTGCAGATGTTCCGGGAGCGTACCAAGCTGATGTGCCGAGGAGGTTGGTGAGTTCGCCACCGCCTTTTTTGGTGCGTTCGATGATAGCCTCGAGTTTGTCTTTAGCAACGAGGTCGGTAACAGGAATACCGCCTACAGTGGTGTAGCGAGGTAGGGGAACCATAGTGTCGCCGTGACCACCGAGAAGAAGTCCTTGGATGTCGAGAGGTGTTACGCCGATTTCGTCAGCCAAGAATGCTTTGTAACGTGCGGTGTCGAGTGTTCCTGCCATACCAAACACTTTGTTAGAGAGTGTTTTAGCTGTTTTGTAAGCTACGTATGTCATAGCGTCCAAGGGGTTGGAAACGATGATGATAATAGCGTTGGGCGATGCCTCGATAGCTTTTTTGGTAACGTCTTTTACGATGCCAGCGTTTGTGCCGATAAGGTCTTCGCGGCTCATACCGGGTTTACGGGGAATACCCGAAGTAATAACGATTACGCCCGATCCGGCTGTTTTAGAATAGTCGTTGGTTGCACCGATAATTTTGTGGTTGAATCCTGCCAATGCAGAGGTTTGCCAAATATCCAATGCCTTGCCTTCTGCGAGGTTGGGTTTGATGTCGAGCAATACCACTTGGTTGGCCAAGTCTCTGCGGGCAATAGCGTCCGCACATGTTGCGCCTACGTTGCCGGCGCCAATTACTGTAATTTTTTCCATAATTGTGTTATGTATAAATTTAATTATCTTACAATTAGATTTGGGGCTTTCCCCGGTTTTTTTCAACGCAAATTTATTAAATAATGTTTAATGGAGGCATATTTTTTTCTTTTTTTAATAAAAAAATTGTTTTTGTCGTTTGGTTGGTGTAAATTTGTGTCTTGTAAATAATAAAACAATGGGACGTCTTTTGGCTATTGACTACGGAAAAGTACGCACAGGTTTGGCAGTTACCGACCCTTCAAGGATTATTGTATCGCCGCTTACCACTGTGCCCACCACCGAACTTACACCTTATATTAAAGAGTATATTTTAAAAGAGAAAGTAGATCATGTAATTGTGGGTTACCCCGTGAATCCTCAAGGTGGCGAAAATCCTATTGTTCAGAGTATTATATTGTTTGTTGACAATTTAAAAAAGCTTTTCCCCGAATTGCCCATCGATTATTACGACGAGCAATACACTTCAAAAATGGCAGCTTCGGCTATGGTTTCGGGTGGTTTTAAACGTAAATACCGCCAAAAAAAAGAAAACACCGACAAGATGGCTGCTGCTTTTATTTTACAAGGATGGATGGATGAAAATCCATTTTAATTATTAATTTTGCAAAAAAGTTATTTCAAAATGATATTACCAATTACTATTATCGGAAACGCGGTTTTGAGAAAGAAAGCCGACCCCGTTTCAAAAGACTATCCCGAATTGAAAGAGTTGATAGCCAATATGTTTGAAACTATGCGCAAGTCAGAAGGCGTAGGTCTTGCCGCTCCTCAGGTGGGAGTTTCGTTGCGTTTGTTTGTAATCGATGCATCGCCCATGACCGATGACGAAAACGACACTTTTACAAAAACTTTTATCCGTGCTTGTATCAATCCCGAAATTGTTGAATTTTTTGGCAACAAGGTGGGGTACAACGAAGGCTGCCTAAGTGTTCCGGGATTGCACGAGGATGTTACTCGTCCCGACGGCGTAAAGGTTAAGTATTACGACGAAGATTTTAACCTTCACGAAGAAACACTCACAGGACCTACTGCAAGAGTTTTCCAGCATGAGTACGACCATTTGGAGGGTGTTCTCTTTACCGACAAGGTGGGACTGCTCCGTAGAAAACTGATTAAAAACAAGCTCGTAAATATCTCAAAAGGCAAATTTGAGCATACTTATAAAGTAAAACTTAATTAAAACTCTATAACCATGAATTTAAGCAAATCTTCAAATCCTACCTTTTCGGAAAAGATTTTTGAAAAGGCTCTAACTCGCAATGAAGACGGCGGTGTAATGTCGTTTAACGGTGCGGTTAACAAAAGTATCATTCTTTTTCTGCTTGTTCTTTTGAGCGGAATAGCTACTTGGAAACTTACAATTGTGGGCAATAGTGCGGCTTCGTATCTTGCCATCGGTGGTGCTATTGGAGCTTTTATTCTTGCTCTTGTTACAAGTTTCAAACCCGATAAATCGGCAATTCTTGCTCCTATCTACGCTCTCTGCGAGGGTTTGTTTCTTGGAGCTATTTCGGCAATTTTTAATGCGACATACAATGGCATTGTAATGCAAGCAATTATTGCTACTGTGTGCGTTGTGGCTGTTGTATTTTTGTGCTATCGTGCTGGTATTCTTAAAGCTACACCTACTTTTACTAAGGTGTTGGTTTTTGCAACGTTAGGAATTGGCGTATTTTATTTGGTAAGTATCTTGTTGCGCTTTGCAGGCATCGATCTTTCGGTTTTTAGCCTTGGATGGTTGGGCATAATTATCCAATTGGTGATTGTTGGTGTGGCATCGCTCAACTTGGTGTTGGATTTTAACCAAATTGATACTGGAGTAGAGATGCAGTCTCCAAAATATATGGAATGGTACTGCGCTTTTGGCCTTATGGTTACCATTGTTTGGATTTACATTGAAATTTTACGCCTTTTGGCTCTGCTTTCACGTCGAAACTAATTAATTGATTATAAGTTTAAAACAAGGGGAAATTGAATTTTCAATTTCCCCTTGTTTTTTCAATCTCGTATTTATAAAATCGAACACTATTTAATATTATATATTGAATTGTTA
>JAGCDD010000332.1 GCA_017651345.1 Bacteroidales bacterium
ATGTTCGTCTGCGTTGTTTCCAGTTTCCGTCGGTTTTTGATGTCCGCCGTTCTGTTTTTTTTCGCGCTGCAAAGTTAGGCAGGTTTCTCTTCCCCTCCAAACTTTTTATGTTTAGTTTTTGTTAAGGTTTCGTTTCCTCTAGGGGGCGAATTTATTTAACGTTTCTCAACTAAACTTTGTTTCAATGTGCATCGTTTTTTTTTCGTTTGCGGGTGCAAAGGTAAGACGTTTTTATATCATCTTCCAAATTATTTGGCAACTTTTTTTCTGTTTTTTTGATGGTTTTTTTTCACTTTTTGGTACACGTTGGAGGTTAAGCTGTTACAAAAGTGGAAAAGTGCATTATTCTGGGATTTGATTTGAAGAATCTGCGGGAAGAGTGCTGCCCCGATGGATAATTCCGTTGCCAAAACGGTCTTGAAGCGAGTCGATAGTGCGATATAATTGCTGTTTTTTGGGTGAATAATCAAAAATGCTGTTTTGAACCGTCTGATCGGAAATATCTATTTTTACACCGATTAAACGTATTGCTTCACCTTTATATAATTGATTGAAAAGCAATTGTGCAGTGGAGATAATAGTGTCGGTAAAATTGGTGGATGATATTCGCCGGCTTTTTTCTACGGTTTTGAAAGATGGGAAACGTAGTTTGATGGATACGCCAACACAGTTTTTGCCGAGTTTGCGCAAACGGTGAGCAAGAGTATCACACATATATATAATAGTGTCGATGAGTATTTGACTATCGCGGACATCGGTTTCAAAAGTGGTTTCGTTGCTAATTGACTTTGGGTCGCGATATGTGCAGAGAGGTGTGTCGTCGATGCCGTTGGGCTTTTGCCACATTATTTCGCCATATTTGCAAAACGTGCGTACAAATAGCGATTTTGGATATAAACGGAGGTCTCTGATGGTGTAAATACCAAGACTGTTGATTTTAGGAAGGGAGGACTCCCCTACTCCCGGAATCTTCTGCACAGGCATCGGGTCGAGAAAATCTTGCACATTATTATAATCTACAAAAATTTCACCCATAGGTTTGGCTTTGGCAGAGGCTATCTTGGCTACGGTCTTGTTTGGAGCAAGTCCAAATGATATTGGTAGTTTGGTTTCGTTGATGATTCGCATACGCAGATTGTGACTCCATTCCAACACATTGAAATACTTGTCCATACCTGAAAGGTCGATGTAAAACTCGTCGACAGAGGCTTTTTCGTAAAGCGGTGCTTCGGATTCCACAATATCGGTAACCATTTGAGAATAATGCGAATATATCTTGTGTCCGCTATAAACCACCACTGCCTGAGGACATAATCGGCGAGCCGTAACCATAGGCATTCCCGAATGAGCGCCATATTTGCGAGCCTCATAACTTGCAGTACTCACCACCGACCGCTCCGAAGTGCCACCACAGAGCACAGGTTTGCCAACGAGTTCGGGATTGAGCAGACGTTCCACCGAAACGAAAAAGGTGTCGAGGTCGATATGCAAGATATAACGCATTGAACTATTGCAATTTAATAGTTACAGTAGCAGAATTTTCATCGGACTTAATATTAGGGAATACCTGATATTCGCCCTTGGTAAGTTTATATCCAACAGCATCATTCGTCTGTTTTTCGGTCCAAAAGGCCTTTTCAGACTTGCCGTTTTTCATTATCCAAAAACCATTGTTGTTGCCCGTTACCGACACAATCGTCATAGTCTTAGAAATCTTGACCTTCTGCGAAGATAGTTCGGCATTGCGACCCGGAAAACGCTGCTGAGTGCCCGAAATCACAACCTGTTGTGCCGAAGCCGTGGTTATCCAAAACACAAAAAACGATATCAACAACAAAAGTTTTTTCATAGGCTACGTTTTTTCATAAGTATAACATTTTCAACGTGATGAGTCTGCGGGAACATATCCACAGGCTGAATCTTTATCACATCGTAAAGTTCGTGAAGGAGAGCAGCGTCGCGAGCCTGTGTGGCGGGATTGCAACTTACATAAACTATTTTTTCGGGTGCAGAGTTGAGAATGGTTCTTACCACATCGGGGTGCATTCCGGCACGGGGTGGGTCGATAATCATTACATCAGGACTGCCATTTTGATTGATAAATTCCTGAGTAAGAACATCTTTCATATCTCCAGCATAAAAAGCGGTGTTGTTGATATTATTGATTTGGCTATTAACCTTGGCATCCTCGATAGCCTCGGCAATATACTCAATACCAACTACTTTCTTAGCATTGCGGGCTACAAAGTTGGCAATTGTGCCGGTGCCTGTGTAGAGGTCGTAAACTGTTTCTGAGCCAGTGAGCGCTGCAAAATCTTTTGCCACACTATATAAATTGTATGCTTGCTTTGAATTGGTTTGATAAAACGACTTGGGCTGAACCTTAAATTTCAGATCTCCAAGCAGTTCGGTGATATGGTCTTTGCCTCGGTAACAATGCGATTCAAGGTCGGAATAGTCGCTGTTGCGTTTTGGATTGATAAAATAATTCATTGAAGTAATCTGCGGAAATTGCTCGCAAAGATAATCCATCATTTTTTCGCGTTTTTCGGCAGAACCCTCGTTGAACACCATAATAACCATAACCTCACCGCTCAACGATGTGCGTATGAGGATGTTGCGAAGAAAACCAACCTGCGATTTAAGATTAAAAAATTCGAGACCATTATCGATGGCGTATTGCTTGGCGGCAAGGCGGATAGCGTTTGAAGGGTCGTTTTGCAAAAGGCACTCCTTGATATCCAACACTTTATCAAAACGTCCGGGAATATGAAAGCCGAGACCTTGCAATTGTTTTTCGGAATCGGGCACTTGCATTTCGTCTTCGGTGAGCCAACGGCACGAAGCAAAGGTAAACTCTAACTTGTTGCGATAATAATATTGCTGCTCCGACGGCAAAATGGGCGAAACCTCAGGAATAGGAATTTTGGCAATGTGCTTAAAAGCGTCTTCCACCTGCTGTTGCTTGTATTTAAGTTGCAGATTGTAAGGAAGATTCTGCCAAACGCATCCGCCACAGATACCAAAATGCTTGCACTTAGGCTCAGCACGCTGATCGGAATATTTTTTAAATGCAATGGGCTTGGCCTCGCGGAAATTGCGGCTGCGGTGAGTGATTTGAATATCAACCACATCGCCCGGCACCACGCCCTTAACAAAAACCACAATATTATCAATCTTTGCCATAGCCTTACCCTCGGCGGCTACGTTGGTAATTTCTACGTCGGTATATATCTGACCTGTTCTCTGTCTCATTTTATTACAAAAATTATTATCATAAATTCGCTACAAATTTATACATTTGCTGCAAAATTTCTACAAAAATGACAATAAACTTAAAAGAAAAAGATTTAGAGCAACTCGTAATAATGAGCGACAAGGTGCTAATAAAGCCCAAATACCCTCAAGAGAAAACCGAAAGCGGACTTTACCTGCCACCCAGCGTTATCGATAACGACAAAATCAGTCTCGGCTACGTGATCAAAACTGGACCCGGCTACCCTATCCCCGCCACCGACGATTACGACGAACCGTGGAAAAATAAGGAGAAAAAACTGAAATTTATTCCCCTGCAAATGCAGCGTGGCGACCTTGCCGTATATCAACGCACTGGCGCTATTGAAATAAAATTCAACAACGAACAATATTATATAGTGTCGGCAAGCGCAGTGCTGATGGCTGTGAGAGATGAAGGGCTGATGCGGTAGATTTTTTCGCTTTATTTGCATTTTTAATCAATTATTATTATATTCGCCTCATAATAACCAAGAAAAACATACCACTATGCCCACCGCAGAATTAGATACACCGAAACTCAGAAAGCAGGTAATAGACCGCGTACAGACCCTTGACGCAAGGTCGCTGACCAAATTGCTGTATATAATTGACACCAATA
>JAGCDD010000333.1 GCA_017651345.1 Bacteroidales bacterium
ATTGATAATAAAGTCCGATTCGGGGTGTTTGGCGGACAAGAAGAATGCTTGTTGTGCCAAACGAGAAAAAATATACTGTACTTGACCTTTTCTGCGGCTGTGGCGGATTGTCGCTTGGATTTGAACAGGCTGGTTATAAAGTACTTGCAGGCATTGATGTTTGGAAAGATTCGCTTGTAACATATCAAGAGAATCACAAAAGCAGCAAGGCCATTGAGGCAGATTTGATGAATCTGGCACCCGAAACCGTGGCAAAAGAAATTGGAACTTCGTATGTAGATGTAATTGCTGGTGGTCCACCTTGTCAAGGTTTTTCTGTAGCAGGGAAACGTATTGTTGATGATGAGCGGAACAAACTCTACAAATCATTTGTGAAAATGGTGGCATATTTCAAACCAAAGGCATTTGTGCTTGAAAATGTGCCAAATATATTGAGTATGGGTGACGGCATAATTAAAGATGCCATCATACAAGATTTTTCGGATTTAGGTTACACTGTTACAACAAAGGTACTTTTAGCATCAAATTATGGAGTACCGCAGAATCGTCGTCGGGCAGTTTTTGTTGGTTTGATTAATGACAGTAAATTCGAGTATCCGCAACCAACAACACCAATACCAATAACAACGAGTGAAGCCATATCCGATTTGCCAGAAAGCACAATTGCAGAGGGCGCCCCGTATCCAGGAAAGCCACAAAGTGACTATCAGTCGGCTATTCGCAAGAGCAGCAATGGTGTTTACAATCACGAGATTACAATTCACACCGAACAAACTCAACGCATCATTGCTATGGTGCCTGACGGAGGTAATTACAAGGATTTGCCAAAAGAGTTGCAGAATAAGCGTAATGTTCATATTGCGTGGACACGTTTAAATAGTCAAAAGCCGAGTGTCACTATTGATACTGGTCATAGACATCATTTCCATTACAAATACAATCGAAATCCAACAGTTAGAGAATCTGCACGATTACAGTCCTTCCCTGACGAATTCGTTTTTAAATGCAGCAAAACTAGTCAATTAAAGCAAGTTGGGAATGCTGTACCACCGTTTTTGGCAAAAGCAATTGCAGAACAATTAAAAAAATATCTCAATGGATAAATTCTACAGAGTGCCAGCAGAATACTGGCAACGGATTCATTTTGTTCGGCCACGATTTAAAGGGAACATCGAGAATGTCCTTTTATATATGGCTCACGAATGCTGTAAAATAGGCAGATGTTCTAGCAGAGAATATAACGAAAAGTATTTCAATGCTATAAGGAGTTTTAAAGATAATATTGGAAAAGAAGTCAAAACCTTAAACAATTGGCGAACGGAAATACCTGCATTGTTTGGCTTTTATAAAGAAAACAAACATACAGATATGACAGAAACTACGGCAATGGCTAAATTCCTAAATGAGCATCAGGATTTAACGCAGTTTATGCGTTTCTTTTTGTTCACTTTTCAATTCCCTGGCGGTCATTTAAAATCTAACGAGATAGCAGAATTGATAAATAGCAATATCCGTTTTAAACCTGCACAAACAATTATAAAAGTTCTTTTGGAAGGAAATAAATTACTGACAGACAAAGAAATGAGTTTGTCGGGAGAAGAAGCAGCATATTGCATTTTTAACGACAGACGTGTTACATCTGGTGTTAAATCTGCACGTGAAGTTGCTGAAACTATTTTAAACAATCGAAAAAACAAACTTAAATATTACGACAAAAGCGACCCACTTATACAAGGAAATACTGGAAAAGCAATGAGTGAAGGCGATGTCAGACGGTATGCGTCTGACATAATGGACTATATGGAAATAGCATCTATTTTGGAAAAAAGACACAATTATTATTATCTGAAGCCTAATGAAAAAGACACCATTGAAACTTTTGTAAATGACAAAACATTCTTCGATGGGTATGAACCTTTTTATGGAAAAGAATACAAAACATCAGAAATATCGGCAATCGAACCTTTATGGTTTGAATATGTGAACAATAGCCTTGATGAAAGTTTGTTCAAAACCGACTTGAAAACTGTACTTGGTGAAGATGTTGAAACTGATATCGTATACGGAGAGCGCATCTCGGATTTGTTCGATGGAGAACATACCAAAAAGGATGTTGGCAATTTAGGAGAATCCATAGTTTGTTGTCACGAGAAAATGCGACTGAAATTAGCATCTTGTGATGACGGAATGATAAAAAGAGTTCAAATTGTTGATAGCCCTTCATATCACCCAGGATTTGATATTGACAGTTTTGAAGGTGATGGGACTCAACACCATAGATACGTTGAGGTAAAAACAACAATCAGCCATAACAAAATTGACCTGTTCGGGTTTCATATGTCACCAAACGAATGGAGCGTGGCAGAAACGACACAAGAACATTATTGTGTTTACAGACTTATGATTAGCCGTAATGCGAAACAATTGTTTGTTCTTCGAAATCCTGTCGGATTATACAAAAATGACAAAATACAGGCACGACCTACAGACGGAATGGAAGTCTCGTTTGATTCAGCCGATTTTAAACCAACAAAAGTGTTACAATGGGAGAAATAAAAGTAGCATCACTATTTTGTGGTTGCGGCGGTATGGATTTAGGAATAATTGGGGGATTCAATTATTTAGGCAAGAATTTTGCACCGAATAATTATTCAATAGTTTACGCGGCTGATAATGATGAATATTGCACACAGATTTACAACGCCAATTTTGAACATAAATGCGTTGTAAAAGATGTTCG
>JAGCDD010000334.1 GCA_017651345.1 Bacteroidales bacterium
CCGTTTGACAATGACGACGAAATGTTTGGACAGAGCCTTGTGGATGCCGGCATCTATATGCCACCGTCCAAAGCCGCCAAAATCATCCGCGAAGAAATCTACTACGGCGGCGGCAAACAGTTGGAGGATTTTCTCGCGCAAAAGGCTGTGAAAGAGACTTATACGCTCGACAGCGCCGACCCATTGAAGGTGTTGCCAAAAAATCTCAAAGATTCGCCCTACGACCACCTCATCCGTATGCGCAACTGGGATATGAGCCGCAACCTCTCCGACGATGAAGTATTGGAGGACGATTTTGTTGAGCGCGTCGTAGATATGTTCGCCTTGGCAAAGCCTTGGAACGACTTTTTCAACACGGTGCTGGACGGCGCAGAGTTTGAGTCGGCGTTCTGATTTGGGAAAATCTCGCCCCTTTTCACAACACTTTCCGCAGTCCAGGAATTTTGCGTATCAGGCTTGTGATGATAAATGAGAGCGCGGTAGTTATGGTTGCTATCATAAAAAACTTGACGATGCCGGGCAGGGCGATGCTGTCGGTGGCGTTTTGGACGATTAGCAATATAAAAAGGTGGAAGATGTATGCGCCGTATGCTTGCCCTGCGCACCAATCGAGGAATGGATTTGTGCCGCTGATGTATTCGCGGAAGAGCCACAGAAGTCCCACGCTGATAAAGACGCACATCAACGATTCATAAACGCCAAAGTATTGATACACAATGCCGCTCCACATCCCGCTGTCGCCACGCACATAGTTGCCGACAGCCAATGCAACGCCAATAATCAGCGATGCCGCGCCCGTGGAGTTTTTCATATTTTGGAGCCATTGGAAGCGATACGTCAAAATGCCAATTACAAACATCATCGCATATTGGAGATAATGCGCCGGCTCGATGTGTATGAATCCCAACAGCCAAATCCAATTGTCTTGCGGCGAAACTTGCCGTATGAAATGTCCGCCCACGCCCATTATGGCTGCAACAATCAACATTCCCCAAATGGTAGGGCGCGGAGGATTGTCGGTGTTGATGGGTTTTATGAACAGCCGCGCCAATGCGTAAAGCATACTAAACAGCAATAGGCTTTCCAAGTACCACAAATGCGCGACTTCCAACTGTCCCATAATTATGGAGATTATCGTCGAAATGATTATCAACGGCAAGCCAAGTCTTATGAATTTCTTTTGTGAGAATATTTTAAATCCCTGACGGTCAAAACTTTTCGGCACAAAATATCCCGCTATCAAGAAAAACAGTCCCATAAAGAATGATGCGTTGACGGACAGAAAATGCCAAATCCATGGCATCAATTCAGCCTTGTTGCTCGGCGAATATGGCCACGCCGATTCGGGGTAATACGGCTCCGCCGCGTGGTGGAATATTACCAATATAGTCAGCGCAACTTTCAGTGTGTCAAGGTAGTAAAGACGAGTTGGTTTCATAATGTTGTGTGTTTATGTTTAGTGGCACAAAGATATGAAAGTTTTTCGGCAAAAAAAAAAGCAAGGTTTCGGGCTAAATCTCACTTTTTTAGGGTACATTTAGCCCGAAACCTTGTAATTTTCGGGGAAATAGCAAAAATTTTTTTTTGCAATCCACAAAAATTCTCCGTACCTTTGCCCATGCATCGTATCCCTGTATTTGCGGCGGCGGGCAACTACATATTGAAAGGCGTTACTTGCGCATTGTTATAGTTAAACACCAAAACTATTATGGCTAAAATTTCAGTTCAACAAAACGAGATAACTGTTGTATCTGTTGAAAATAAGGATTATATATCATTGACTGATATGGCTAACGCAAAAGAAAGCGAAAGCCGTGCGGCTGATATAATCAAAAATTGGATTCGCAACAGATACACAATAGAATTTCTCGGTACTTGGGAAATGATACATAATCCTAATTTTAAAGTGGTCGAATTTGACCACTTTAAATCACAGGCAGGATTGCCAAGTTTTGTGATGAGTGTTTCGGAGTGGATTGAGAAGACAAATGCAATAGGCATCATTGTAAAAAAAGGAAAGTACGGTGGCACATACGCATTCAAAGATATTGCTTTTGAATTTGGTTCCGCTATCAGTGTGCCTTTTAAATTGTACCTCATTGAAGAATTCCAACGCCTAAAAGAACAGGAACAAAAGCAAATCGGATGGACTGCCAAACGCGAACTTGCCAAAATCAACTATCACATCCACACAAGCGCAATAAGCCGCAACCTCATTCCCGAAGTGCTTACTAAAAAACAAGTGTCAATCATCTACGCAACAGAAGCCGACGTCCTCAATATGGCTTTGTTCGGAAAAACTGCAAAAGATTGGCGTGAAGAAAATCCAGAATTAAAAGGCAACATCCGCGACTATGCCTCTATCAACCAACTAATTTGTCTCTCAAATATGGAAAACCTCAACGCAGTATTCATAGAGAAAGGTCTGCCTCAGTCGGAACGCCTTATAGAACTCAACCGCATTGCCATACAGCAAATGCAAGTATTAGGAAATATCGAAAACAAAAATATTTTGCAATAATTCTTCCCCATCCCAAAAATTCTCCGTACCTTTGCCCGTGCATCGCCTTCCTTTATTTGCGGAGGCGGGCAACTACATATTGAAAGGCGTTGCTTGCGCATTGGTTTTGAAAATAATTGATAAAGTTAGACCCTATTTTTCCAGTCGCAACTGAAAAATTACAAACGAAAGATTCAGCGGTTGCGACCGTTGAATTGTATAAATACTCTTCCTGGCGATACATTTTTAAAGACCTTGCAAAAGTGGTCACAAATTGTGACCTTAAAATTTGTTCGTCCAAACGAACAAAATTTTTTAAAGTGGTCGATTTTGATCACTTTTAATTATTTAAACTGAAACGGTCGGTTTCAGAATTTAAAAATTATCATCGTGTCGGCATCTATTATTTTATCAATAATTTGTAAAAGTCAGTAACTTGCTGACCTTTTATAATCCGACGAAAAAAGGAAAAATAAATATCCCCCTCCAAAAACTTTTTTTGCAATCCACAAAAATTCTCCGTACCTTTGCCCTTGCATTTTTTCATTATAAAATGAAACCTACGACCATAGAATACAGCGATATAGAAAGGCAATTTGAGTTTGTTGACGCGTTAATCAACAAACACCTTGACCGTGCTGTACAAAA
>JAGCDD010000335.1 GCA_017651345.1 Bacteroidales bacterium
CGCCATTCTTGACCACAAGAGCGGCAACGGAATTTTGAACACGTTGAAATTGAAATTTGCGCAGAACGTCATTATGGACATTGGTCATTTTTACGCCAAAAACTATGCAAGCACATATTCCAATCAAGTATATAATTGCTTTGCAACCGACACGCCCGAAATATCCGTATTTTCGCTCGGCGCATCATATCAAAAATGGTTTGGAAAATATTATGGCAATTTTTATTGCGGCTTGTCGGCACACGCAAGACTTTTCCAAGACTTCATCAACCACAAATTTTCATATATAGCAAGTGCAAATTTGGTTTTGATTCCGGCGATAAGGTTTACAAGGTAATTAACAGAGTTACTACTCACCTACCACTTTCTTCCGCGGACGGCAATTATCCCATCACCTCATATTCCGCCAATTTCCAACCTTTGATATGGTGATTACGACGCAATAATCATTTTCCAAAATTCACAAAAATTTTCTCACTTTGCGTAAACCCTACCTATCTATTGCACCTAACAATATAAATTTCCTTTCCCTTACTTTTTATGCGCCGTTATAATGGTGAAACTGTGCGCATTAACGGTGATTGTGATGTCGTCGATGGTGCAATAAAAGTTTTTGCCGTTGCGGGTGATGGTGCACGATGGAGATTGGATTTTGGATTTGCAGTATGCCACAACGTCGGTGTCGGCAGGGAGATTGAGGTTTCGCGAAATGCGCTGAGCACCTAATTCGGTGGTGAAAATTCGTGACAGATTGTCCAAAAGATTTACTGGCGTGTTTTCGTGAAATTCTTTCATTTCCATTTTTACAAACGACGCAATCATCTGACGGTAAAGCATTTCCACCATATCGGGATTTGCGCCGTAGGTTAAAGCCTTGTCACGGACTTTTTGGATAACTTTTTCCACACGCGAAGTGTCTTTTACACCCTCCTCGTTTTTCTTGAATTTTGACGCCTGCGATACGTATGTGCCACGCTCGGCAATGAGTTTGATGATATTGTCGTCGATACGGTCGATATTGGCGCGTACCTCGTCGAGAGAGTTACAAATCATTGTTTTAAATGTTTAATTGTTTATTACTTAAACGCAATGAAAAAAGATATATTTTGTAATATAGTTTTTAGAAATCTTTAAACTTAAACATCACAATTATAGGATTGTCGTCGGGATTGTATGAGTTGAGAATTACCTTGTCGCTGTCGCTCAAAAGGGGAAGCAGTTCTGGTTTGTAACTATCATAATTAGAATCGGTTATGATGGTGCTGAAATAGTTGTTGTGGCAATCATTAATAGAATGTCCAAATGGCATTTCAAAGCGTCCGTTTTCGTCTCCGTTGAATGTGTAAACATAATAATTGCCTGATTTTTTGTTGTATACAATATTTTTGGCAATTCGGGTAGACATTTCTGTGATGCGGTAAATTATAGTGTTGTCGTTTTCTTGAAATGAGCCGGGCATAAAACCTTTGATTTGGTCGAAAATTAGATTCTCGCCTTCGGGTAAGTTGCTTTCAGAGAATCGGTTGCCATATTTAAAATAGTAGCGCGGAGAAAGTTTGGAATCTTTGTACTGATAAACTGTATCGCGCAAAATATTGATATGGTCGCCGTAAGCAATTACAGGGGTGCCGGCACTAAGAGAAAACGACCGTTGCACCTTGAATGGGAAAAATTTATCTTTCAATTTGAAATCACTGTCAGAGATTATCACCTTACATTCTATGCTGTCGTTTTGCTGAAAATCTCCCACAAAAAATGCGTACTGATTGCCTGTGTTGACCACGTGGGTAAATTTATAGGGCGCATCGATTGTTTCTTTGAATTTGCCGTTGCTATCGTATAATTTAAAATGTTGGTCGTTAGAAATTATGAGGGTCTGCGTTTGCTCGTTGTAGGTGAAATTGTTGAAATTATCCACCTCCTCAGGACCGTTGCCTTTGTGCAAACAGTTGATAAACTTGCCTTTGCTGTCGTAAATCTTGATTGGTTCGGGGCTCATATACGGAAAATCGGCAACATAAATTCTGTTGTCGGTTACCTGATAATTGGTAATCATTTTTATCAATGCAGTATCGTTTTCCAAAGGGATAAGATACGCTGAGTCAACAAGTTGACTCAAAGGCGGAGCATCCTTCAATGCAGGATTTTCTACATCAACGATTATCATTCCGTCTTGCGATTGTGCGCCGCCGCCGTTGCAGCCCGAAAGCGCCATTGCCGCAAATATAGCGGCTGAAAAAATAAGTGTATGTTTCATCATTGTAAATTAATTATGTTTATAAATTTTGCCCTATTGACACACATATTTGAAAAATATTACACCCAAAAACTAAAAAAAAAAAAAAAAGCACATTCTTCAAAAAACTGAAAAACGTGCCTTTTTTGACGATAAAAAATACAAACAATCCTATTTATTCTTAACCCCGTAAAGTCGGTTATCCACTTTGTTGTAATAAGTTACAATCTTTTCAAGTGCCTCTTTTACAGGAATTGAAACATCAAACGTAGATATGGCGCGGAGTTCCAACTGTTTGAGAATGTTTCTACCGATTTTGGCGCAAACTATCGCACGGCAGTCGGAGAGAATTTCTACGGCTTCGGATTTTTCGCCTCCGCCGCAGGCATTGCCACCGCCGTTTCCGCAACCGTTGCCTCCGCCCTCGCCACAGTTGCAGCCTGTTTTTTGGGCGTTGTCAG
>JAGCDD010000336.1 GCA_017651345.1 Bacteroidales bacterium
CGTATCGGCCGCAACCGCGAACTCAAAAAAGCCGAAGAATCTTACTGGAACGGCAAATCGTCTATTGAACAATTACTCGAAGTGGCACGCGCTATTCGTTTAGAAAATTGGAAGATACAATCCCAAGCAGGTGTAAAATTTATTCCCTCAAATGATTTTTCATTTTACGACCAAGTGCTCGACCAAACTCTTGCCCTCGGTGCTATTCCCGAACGTTACAACGCTTTGAAAAACAATCTTATAGAGTTGTATTTTGCTATGGCTCACGGCATTCAGCGCAATGGCAACGATATTATTGCTATGGAAATGACCAAATGGTTCGACACTAATTATCATTATATTGTCCCTGAATTTACTAAGAATCAGAAGTTTGAACTCCTCAGCACCAAAGCCGCCGACGAGTTTGCCGAGGCTAAGGCTGCCGGAATCGTTACTAAACCTGTGCTTTTGGGTCCTGTTTCGTTTCTCTTGCTCGGTAAGGAAAAGGAAGAAGGTTTTTCGCGTATCGACCTTATTGATAGTCTTTTACCTGTGTTTGCCGAACAGTTGAAATCGTTAGAAAAGGTTGGTGCCGAATGGGTGCAGATTGATGAACCTTGCCTTGTGCTCGACCTCGACGATAGGGTTAAAGCGCTTTATACAAAGGCGTTTAACTATATCCGCAATAATACTCATTTAAAAATTGTGCTAACCACATATTTTGGCGGACTTCGCGATAATGCCGCTCTTGCCCTCTCGTTGCCTGTGGAGGCTGTTCACGTTGATTTTGTGCGTGCTCCCGAAGAGTTTGATACCATTATCAACGCTGTTCCCGACGGCAAAATTCTTTCGCTCGGCGTGGTTGACGGCCGCAACATTTGGAAAAACGATTTTGCCGCCTCTCTTGCCTTAATCCGCAAGGCTGTAAACCGTCTTGGAGCGCATAGGGTTTGGGTTGGTGCTTCGTCGTCGTTTATGCACGTGCCTTACGACCTTGCCGCCGAAACTGATAATCAGTCGCTTGCACCCGAAATTAAACGTTGGATGGCGTTTGCTTGCCAAAAAACTTCCGAGGTGGTAACGTTGGCTGCATTGGCTGAAAATTTCAACGACCCCGCTCTTCAAAATATTTATAATCAGAATGTTGCTGATAATGCCGACCGCAAACAATCGCCGCTCATTCACAATGCTAAGGTAGGGGAGAGGGTAAATGCTGTTACATCAGATGATTACAACCGCAAAAGTGCTTATCCCGCCCGTGCCAAAAAACAGCAAGAGCGTTTGCATTTGCCCAAGTTTCCCACCACTACCATTGGCTCGTTTCCGCAAACTGCCGAAGTGCGTTCGTGGCGTGCCAAAAACCGCAAGGGAGAACTCTCAAACCAAGATTACACCCGTCTTTTGAAAGAGGAGACCGCCCGCGCCGTAAAATGGCAAGAGGAGGTTGGCCTCGACGTGTTTGTGCACGGCGAGTTTGAGCGCAACGATATGGTTGAGTATTTCGGCGAAAAACTCAATGGTTTTGCCTTTACCAAAAACGGTTGGGTGCAGAGTTACGGTTCGCGCTGCGTTAAGCCTCCGGTGATTTTTGGCGATGTTTCGCGTCCTGAGCCTATGACCGTGGATTGGATTACATACGCCCAGAGCCTTACCCAAAAACCTATGAAAGGTATGCTCACAGGTCCTGTTACGATTCTTCAATGGTCGTTTGTGCGCAACGATCAGCCCCGCAGCGAAACCACCAAACAAATTGCCCTTGCCATCCGCGACGAGGTTGTGGATCTCGAACGTGCCGGCATTAAGGTAATTCAGATTGACGAACCCGCTATCCGTGAGGGACTTCCGCTGCGTCATTCTGATTGGAACAGTTATTTGGATTGGGCTGTAAAATCATTCCGTTTGTCGTCGTCGGGCGTAAAAGACGAGACACAGATTCACACCCATATGTGCTATTCCGAGTTCAACGACATCATTGAGCACATCGCCCTTATGGACGCCGACGTAATAACCATTGAATGTTCGCGTTCGCAGATGGAACTCTTGGACGTTTTCGGCCGTTTCAGTTACCCCAACGAGATAGGTCCCGGCGTCTACGACATCCATTCTGCCCGCGTTCCCAGCGTAGAAGAAATTGTAAATCTGCTGGTTAAAGCCCAGAAAAATATTCCCGCCGAACGCCTTTGGGTAAATCCCGACTGCGGCCTCAAAACCCGCGCTTGGGAAGAAACCAAAGCCTCAATTGAAAATATGATTGCGGCAGCAAAAGTGATGAGGGGGGAATAGAAGTAAGTTTTAAGTATTTATAATGACAACGTGCTGAGATAAAGGATTTATTTCGGCACGTTGTGTTTTTTTGGGGGGAAAGAAATAATCTTTGATATAATCAATATTTCTGACAACAATATTGTTAACGAATGTTAAATTTTGCAGATTTTTGCCTTTATTCCGCTACGAAATGAAATTTTTGTGTTTCGTAGCGGAATAAGATGATTTTTTTGGGGGAATAACCTTTCCTGTATTTTCCGAACAAGATTCGTAATGGTTGTAAAATTGGTAGCGTCAATAAAATTTGCATAATTCGAAAATAATGTATATTTTTGACCTCTGTAAGAATTTACACAATACAATGGAAGATTTAAAGGTTCAAATACAAGGAGGAAAAATCTATGCGCCTCTTAAAGACAAATGGCTGAATTACAAGCCCGAAGAGGAAGTAAGACAAAAATATGTCTGCCGATTGGTCAATAATTATGGCTACTCGTTGGAACAGATGGCGCAGGAACTGACCACTACGGAACGGTCGGGACGTGGCACAGGTGGTGCTCGTGCCGATATTGTTGTTTGGGCGAATCCCGAAGACAAAGCCCAACACAAAAGGGCGTTGATTGTTGTGGAGTGTAAAGCCGCCAACATTACCATACACAAAGAAGATTATTTCCAAGGGTTCAATTATGCTTCTTGGATGCACGCCAAATTCCTTGTTACCACAAACCAAAAGGAGACTCGTATTTTCAGACTGAAAGAAGAAACCATTCCCCAGTCTTATGTGGATCTTGACGAAATCGCTGAAATACCCAATGCAAAACAAGCAACAAGCGACAAGGAAATCGCTAAATTGCTGACTCAAACCAAATCATTTTCGAGAGATGAGTTTTCAAGATTGCTTTTAAAATGCCACAACATAATCAGAAACAATGATAAATTGTCGCCCGAAGCCGCTTTTGACGAAATTAGCAAGATTCTTTTCATCAAAATAAGGTATGAACGTAGCAATTCCGAATCTCAGATTTTTTCCGCTGAGCGTTTTAGCACACTGAAAAAAAATAGAGAAGACTATAACGCCGAGATGGGTATTAAAAATGCAAAGCCTTTTTATCAACATCTTTTTGACCTGACAAAAAAAGAATTTGCCGATGACCACCTTTTTGAGGAAAACGAAAAAATTGAGATAAGAGAAAATAGTTTTGAACAGATTGTCAAAGAGTTGGAGATATATAATCTTTCAACAACTTCTGACGATATTAAGGGCATTGCATTTGAGCAGTTTCTTGGCCGCACGTTCAGAGGTGAATTAGGACAATTTTTCACACCAAGAACTATCGTAGATTTTATGGTGACAATACTCGACCCACAAGAGGGCGAATATGTCTGTGACCCTTGCTGCGGTAGTGGTGGTTTTTTGATTAAGGCTTTTGAATATGTGCGTGAACAAATAGAGAAAGACATTGAACAACAAAAAAGCACTATTCTTAAAGAGAATTTCAATGATTACGAAAATCTCTCTGATGAAGAGCGGCAAAAAATTGACACTCAAATATCCGATTCGTTTATGAAATTAAACGAAGAATTAAATATCAATAATCCACAAGGACGTTTAAAGACTCTTTCATTTGACTGTATTTACGGAACCGATGCAAATCCCCGTATGGCTCGAACTGCCAAAATGAATATGATAATGCACGGCGACGGACACGGTGGCGTACATCATCACGATGGCCTGTTAAATGTCAATGGCATATTCGAAAACCGCTTTGACATTATCCTGACCAACCCGCCATTCGGCGCAAGGGTAAGTGAAGATTTGTTGATTACCGAAGCCGATAGATTTACCGATAAGGTCAAAATTGACAATTACATCCAACGTTATGGAACTGCATACGAAGAGGCTCTAAAACAAGTAAACGACAATATAGGCAAATCCATTTCAAGCCTGTACAAAATTGACTGTGGATTAACCGAAGTGTTGTTCATAGAACGTTGCCTCAATCTTTTGAAACCCGGCGGCAGAATGGGTATTGTTTTGCCCGAAGGCGTTCTCAATAACTCTAATCTTCAAAAAGTCAGGGATTTTGTAGAAAGCAAGGCTAAAATTTTGTTGATAGTTTCCATACCACAGGATGTGTTTATGGCATCAGGAGCGACGGTAAAACCAAGTTTGTTGTTTTTCAAAAAGTTTACAGAGCAAGAATCAATTGAATACAATAAGATAAAGCACCAAGCCACCGAAACAACAGACGCCAAATATGCCGACGAAATTGCACATATTGAAGAAAAACTTGCCAAACACGGTTCTTTGACAAAAGACGAAAAAGCGCAGGTCGCAAAAATGCGCAAAGAGTTGAATGCTAAAATTTCTTCCAAACAAAAAGAACTTGTACAAGAACTGAAAAAACAATCATCACCCGATGGCGACATGGTTTCGCAATCGGAATTGAAGAAACAGGCAATGCTTTCTGCCGAAGTTTTTTTCAAGGAAGATAATCAGAAGATAGAAGCCTTTATATCCAATATTATCGCACAAGCACCTAGCAAACAGGAACGTGCGCTCCTTGAACAAAGAAAAAAAGAAATTGCAAACTTGAAAATTCAGGAAATTAAAACTCTCGTAAAGCAGGAATTCGATTATGAAATTCCTATCGCCGAGGTACAAAAAGCAGGCATCAGCACAACAGGTACGGCTATCGAAAACGAACTTATTCCGCTTGTCGAGGAGTTCACACCCTACCGCAAGCAAAATCACTTGTGGAGCAAGCCTATTAAGGAATTTAGGTACAACATTGCCGAAAATGGCGATGTATTCCGCGTTAGAATGGCTGACAATATGGTGGCAGAACCCGAGACTTTGTTTTACTCTTCAAAAAAATGAATATGGGAATGACTAACCATAAAATACTGTCCTTTGTCAAATACAAAACCATTGACAATTGGAGCGTAAGTCACATCGTCGGCAACAAAATGTGGTTCAACGACCTATACCCGATGGTAAGTATCGGCGATATTATAGAAAAGGCTACCAATACAATCGAAATACAAGACGAAGCGCAATATAAACAGGTAACATTAAAAACTAACGGCGGTGGCGCAGTTTTGCGCGACGTAAAATATGGTAGAGAGATAGGCACAAAAAAACAGTATGTTGTGTCAGAGGGTCAATTCATTATGTCAAAGATTGATGCCCGCAATGGCGCGTTTGGTGTTATTACCAAAGAGTTGGATGGCGCAATTGTAACGGCAGACTTCCCTGTTTTTAATGTCAACACAGAAATAGTTTTGCCACAATACTTGTTCTTATTGTCATCAAGCAAACGTTTTGCTCAATTTGCCCAAAGTTGTAGCAGGGGAACCACCAACAGACAACGCATTGATGTCGGGCTGTTCTTGTCGCAGCAAATTCCACTGCCACCTCTTTCTGAACAACATAGATTATTCAATGAATTTGAGGCCAATATGCAACAAGCCACCGACAATGAACGACGGGCAGCAGAAATTGAACGTGACATTGAAAAGTATTTGCTTGACGAATTGGGTATATTAAAACCAAATGCTTCTGTCAACAACAAGCAAGATGGTTTTAACTTTATGCGTTTCGTTAGTTTTAAGAATATTGATAGATGGGATACCACATATTTTATGCAGAGCAATAAATTTGAAACTAAGTTCGATTATACCACATTGGGCAAATGTTTAGATTGTTTTATGACAGAGCAAAATGGCAAATCATTACGGGCGGAAACATTCAAATCACCCGATAATAGTTTTTCATATATTGGTATGGAAAATATAGAAAAACAAACAGGTGTATTACAGAATTTCCATAATGTTATTGGTAAAGATATAAAAAGCCAAACAGTTAGAGTGCCTAAGGGTTTTTTCCTTTATGGTAAATTGCGCCCATATTTGAACAAATATTGGTATAATGAAACTGATGTGAATAATATAGTATGTTCATCGGAGTTTTTTGTTTTTTCCATAAAAGACTCTATCAATCCATATTACTTTAAATACTATATTTCGTCATCGGCAGTTCAGAAACAAATTGAAAAACTATTTCAAGGCGCAAGGATGCCTCGTATCAATGAACAAACATTCAAATCCATTAAGATTCCTTTGGCTCCTATTGAAGTCCAAAATGAAATAGCAAATCATATTTCTAATCAGGAAATAAAAATCAAACAACTTAAACAAATGGCAAGTGATTTGCGGGCAACAGCAATGACAGCGTTTGAAAATCAAATATTTGAACAATAAACGAAAGGTTATTATGTCAAAAAAACAAAATAATAACGATTGGCTGACAATATTAGTTGCAGCAGCGGAAGTTGGTTATTTCTTTAACCGTCTCAACAACAATAAGGTGGATGCTGAATACGCCCAAGGATTGTTGATGAGATTGGGATTGTACGGATTATTGGGCAGCAATAAGTATGATGGTCAGAAAGTCCGTCAATTAACGGCAGGACTTAATAATGCTTTGACTCAAAGTACATTGAACGATATAGAAACACAAAAAAAACTTACTCAAAAACAGAGGAAATCTTTTATTACTTTGGTTGATAATAAACCAAAAGTAGTTGATTTGTTTACAAACAAAGAAAACAAAACAGAGGCGCTCGAACTGAAAAAAATTGTGGACGAAGTGTCTCCGAAAACGAAATTTTCGCTTGATAACAATCAAAGCAGGAAACTTGATTTGATAAGCCAAAAACTCAAACAGCGCGACGAACAAAAGCAATCTAAATTTATTCTTGATGAAATTTATATCGATAATTACAGGATTTTGAATAAATTTAGATTGCAATTTAGCAGCAACATCTCAATAATAATAGGAGAAAACGGTAGCGGTAAATCTACTTTGATAGAATATATTGTGAATGCTTTTGCATATCTATTTTTGGAATTTGGAAATAAAAGATATAGCCATTTACTAAATTATGATTTAGGCAGTTTTAAATTCGAGTATCGATTTTTTAATGAAACCGGTACTATGAAAGTGATTGCGGAGAATGATGGAAATACATTTGATCCTGCAATTACAGTAAATAATAAATTGTCGAAAAATTCAAAGGGTGGTTTTTGGCCTGACCGTTTTGTCATCAGTTACGCCGGTGTAACTGACAGAATAAAGAGTATGATTGAAAGCACCTTTGATAAAGCATTTATCGAAGATGTTAACAATGATAATACTGAATATTCCATCCTTCCAAACGAGTTTCGACTTCCAAGAAATTGGTTCTACTATGCGGATAACAAATATTTGAACCTTATTTATTGCGCATTACTATTCTCTAAACACGAGGAGGCAAAAATCCTTTTAGACAAAGTTGGCGTTGATTTTTCGCGATGTGAAATCAAATTCCAATTTGGTGAAACATATCATAAACGCAAAGATAAATTCAAAGGCAAAATAGCACCGCTTTTTTTTGACACCCTTTCTGTTTTGAGTTTTGATTCAATTCTTATTGGAAATCAGTTGCAGGATATGTTTCACGAGTTCAAAAAAGACATATCCTCTCAGGAAGTATTTGATATACTCTACTATCTGAAACTCAATAAATTGGTTGATGATATAAAAATCTCTTGGAAAAACGAATCAGGTATTTTTGATTTGGAGCATATTTCGGAAGGTCAGAAACAGGAACTGATGACATTGGGGTTGGCATTGGTGTTTGATTCCCCGAACACTTTGTTTTTGCTTGACGAGCCTGATACTTACTTGCATCCTAAATGGCAGAGAGAGTTTATACCATCGTTGACCAAGGCGTTGGAGAAAGGAGGATGTGCAATTGTAACTACACATAGTCCGAGCGTAGTTTCAGATGTCAAAAAAGAGCAACTAACAATTTTGAGACACGGAAAAATCGTTGAAACATCGTTCAACAACTATGGCAAAGAAGTGGGAGAGATTCTTGTGGATTATTTTGGCTTGGACAGTACAAGAAGCAAAGACGTTCAGGCGCGTATTGACGATTTACGCAATATGATTATCAACGATGAGTATGAAACGGCAGAATTCAAGCAAAAGTTTGATGAATTGTCTGACTTGGTTGGTGCAGCCGACGAAGAACTAACATTAATGAAAATAGATATAAACAGGAGGGAATATGCAAAAAATCAATAAGGGAGAGCCTATTCCCGAATACCAACAATGGGTGAACAAGAATAAAACAACCAATTGGGATGATTTGCCTTCCACAATCAGTTGCAATGTTCGGTCGCACATTTTGAAAAACGAGCAAGATGACCTTTGTGGCTATACAGAATTGCCGCTTACAATGGGAAATTCACATATCGACCATTTTAGGAAAAGAAATGGGATGGGATTTGAAAAACTGACATTTGATTGGAATAACTTTGTTGTTGCTTCTGTTGATGAAGATTTTGGTGCAAAATATAAAGATGGGCGAGAATCAAAGTTAACAAAAGAAGATTACAACATTATCTTTAATCCCGTTGAATGTGGAATGGATAGTTTTGTCCAATACGAAACAGATGGAATGATGACACCAATAGACAAAAATAATCAAAGAGTTTGGAGAACTATCGCGGTGTTTAAGTTGAATCACAATTCTTTAAAAGGTCAACGAAAAAAAATAATGTTGAGCGTAAATTCTTGTTATAATGGCGGAATGAGCGACGATGAGATTCGAAATTGGTTAAGGAAAGAAGGTTTTC
>JAGCDD010000337.1 GCA_017651345.1 Bacteroidales bacterium
ATTTTTTTCAATTGTTTTTTTTCTTCGTAAAAATGAGTTTCTATGTTGCAAAGTACATTATTATCATCAACGGCTAATGCGCTCAAAAGTGTTAAATCAGAACCATACAAATCAATTTTTTTATATCCTGAATTTAATCCGCAATACAAATTCAGTATTGCAACAGTCCACAGTGAGGGTCTAGCATAATTGCTTTTGTATAACCTAAACCTATATTTCAGTTTATCATTAAATGTTAGGCTATTTACGGAAATAATTTTAATGTGGGAATTATTAATTTTTGCAAATTTCCTGAACTCCTTTTCTGATTCTTTAATGAATATTGTCATTTGCCAGTCAACAGTGTTGTTTATCTTGGAAAACAAGTTCGTAACCTTTTCATATCGATTGTCTTTTTTGAAAAACATTGGATCGGCAAAACAATAGAACTTTGGTTTTATTTTCACAAACAAATCGTCGTTCGCGAAATAATTCATCACCGAAAAATCAATCCCGGAAATATCTGCACCGTTTCTAATATCGTTCAAAAAATTATTCAAACTTGGACCATTCGCCAATACAGCAAGTTTCCTTCCGCCCGAAATATCTCTATACGAATATCGGGACAACTTTTCACCTTTTAAGACAGAAATCATAAATCTGCGTGCAAGATGATACAAATATATCGTGAATGATTTTGTAAAAAGCAATAATTGCTTCATTTTTCCCCTAATTGTGTTTAACAATTTTATAAATCATCTCCGCCATCTTGAAATCATCCTCCCAATCGATGTCGAAAGAATGAATTTCGTCCATAACGTATAAAAATGGTTTCCTGCCAATACGATTTTTCTGTTGCAAATACACGTCTCGTTTTGCAATAAACATTGTATGGTTGATTTCATAAAGAGGTGTCAAGTCTTGTGTGCGAGGCCACGGAATGTCCGTATTGTTGTTTACCAATCTGCCTTCTTCATTAAGTAAAAAATTGCGCAATTCCTTCACTCCAACCAAACTGTCATATCCTTTTTCGATATGATTCAAGTATGCCCTGATGCCCTCATCATATTCTTTTGCACCACAAATTGGCGTCGTAACGTGTCCCCATAAAATGTGTTCCGCATTAGTAATTGTGGGCACATAGCAAATCAAATCCTGTAAATTAGTTGTGCTAAGGCAAAGATTATTAGGACGCTGAATTATACGAAGTCGACTATCATTTTCATATTGTCGAGCGATCTCCATACAAACCTCGTCATTGGTGCTTAGTATTATTTCATCAATAAGTTTTGAATCCAATAACTGCTTGATTTTATTGGCAATCAGTCCTCCTTCAATACCTGCAAACGAACGTGTATTCTTGTTTTTTACACGCTCGCTCCCTTTTCTTGTAGGTAGAAAAAATGCAATTTTATTCATTACAAAAACTGATATATAGATTTAACTGTCAATTCGTTATATAATGTTTCTGACAGAGAAACAATGTCTTTGTTTGTATTTTTGACGAAATCGGTGATTATCGTCCTGTTTTCCATTGTTAGTTTGGCTTCTTTTTCAGAAAGAACGCCTCCCAAATATCCGTCGTATCCAATAATGTTGATTTCCTGTGCACTGAGCATCAAAGCAATTTGTAACGAAACCGTAGTGCAGGAATCTAAATATTTGTCAGTAAAAGTCACCTTGTCAATTTCAAAAGTCTTATCCATGGCAAAATCGGGTACTTCAGTTCCCATAAGACGCGGATAAGAAGACAGTATACATTTGCCAACAAAAGTCTCTTTCGATATGTTTTGTTTCATCCTTTTTGCCTCGTTGCCAACGAGAACGTAATATTTTTCGTTGTCGCAGTCCTGAAAATGTGACACCCATCGGCAGGTTGCAAAAATTAAAACCGAATTATATTTTTTTATATATTCCTTGATAGCGTTTAAGTGCTCCTTTACACTTGTGCCGCCACCGATAATCAGTACATTTTTGACATTTTCATTTGCAACAAACAGCGGGAACTTGGCATTATCCTTTTTGTTAGTTCTTTTGTTATCCAATGCTCTAACAATGCTGTTGAACGAATAAGCGCGGTTTGACACCCAACTCATTACATCTTTTTGAGGAATTGAATACGCCCCTGAAATCATATACGGCAGATTGGTTCCCCACTGATATTTTTCGAGCAATGGATTGAACAGCGAAACTACCTCGCCCACAACGTTCAAATTGACATCCAATCCGTTTTCACTAAGATATGTCAACAATAGTTCCGTGCTGAGATTGCCAGCACCTCTACCCATTCCTGAAATTGTGGAATCAATACAATCAACGCCACACTCGACGGCTGTGACTGCATTAATCAAACCCATCTGTAAATTGTTGTGTCCGTGAAATCCCAGCGTACAAGATGTATTTTCTTTGACAACAGAAACTATTTTTTTCAAATCGTCAGGAAAAATGCCGCCAAAAGAATCAACCATACACAACAAATCTACAACACCGTCAAGATATTTGAGATTTGACATAAAATCAGGATTTTTCAGCCACGTTGACATATACATCACATTTAGGCTTACTTTCAGTCCCAATTTCTTTATTTCTTCTGCCAATTTTAAAGCGTGCAGGATTTTTTCGGGTGCGGTGGCGATACGTATCATATCTACCAGGTCACATATTGGCTGCAGAAGTGTCGGAACGTCTTTCGGTTCAGTATCTTTGTCATTTATCATCAAAACCAAACGTTTGTCCGACAATTTTTTTATATGGCTCAGGACTGATTTCGGAGTGTATGCGAACTTGCCAAGGTATTCTGAATGTGGATTGTTCCTATAACCCAATTCTATATAATCAATTGGTAATTTGTTCATCGCCGAGATATAATCATCTACGACATCATCATCAAAATTCCAATTGGTATAATACCCACCGTCGCGAAGAGTGCAGTCTAAGAGTTTGATGTCTGAAAACATTTTAAAAATCGGGATTAACTTCTGTGTTAATTATTTTACGGAAATATTGCTTGTACAATTCAATTTTGCTTAGAATACCTTCCAATGAATCAGCCATACTGCCACTTCCTGGATGATATGGGGCGATTTCACCGTCATTTTGCAAATAAATCGATTGCGCAAACGAATACATTACAAAACCTTCATCTTCTTCCTTGTAGATTTTGATGCCTACCTGTTTTCCTAGTATATCAATAAATCCGTTGAAAAGCAATGTTGTCTTCATTGTTACTATATTATTATTCCACAATTTTTTCATATCCTCCTTATCCACCCTCCCGGCACATACGCCGTGGCATACCTCCCGACGCCTTGCAACTCCACAAACACCCGCTTCTGATGCTTGTACTTCATCACTACGCCCTCAACTCCTGCAAATGGACCGCCGATTACAACTACGCGGTCGCCGGCAATGAACGACGGCATTTCAGCCTGATCGACAATGATGTTTTGATTGCCGGATTCTACGATAATCTTAAAACTATTCATCTGTGCGTCAGGCACAACGAGAAATTCGTTTTTGCCAAACTCGTTGGTGTAAAAATGATTATAATAAGGCGTAAGGCCGGGGAATTGTGTCGGATATTTCAAGAGAGATTTAAAATCGCCCACGGTACTGCGCATAAAAAGCAGACCGCTGTCGAGGGGCTTGTCCTCGGCATATTGAGTGGGATTTTTGAAATCTTCGTTGGAATATTCGATGTGGCGGAGCAAAGGGAGATAAGGTTCGATGCTGTTGTCGTTGAGTGCGACGAGTTGGTCATAGACCTTTTGTGCTCGCTGATGCGTTGCGCGGATAGGAAACCAATAACGGACATTAGGCAAGAGAGTGTAGAAGACCGACTTCCCGATTTGGATGCTCTCCCTCTCGGAATTGACACTTACTTTCTGTTCAGTGCTCACGGTCAAGCCGTTATGCGGTTCCTTGCAGAATTGGGTCAATGTTGTCATTTTTAAGGGACAAATCCGATTGCCAGTCTCTGACAATCTGCGGTGGAAGTCTCCACCATTCATTAGCCGCTGCAAAGGTAGATAATCAATTTCATTCTGACAACTTTTTTCTAAAATATTTTACATAAATCAATCCACAAAATTTGTAACACTTTGATTCATAGAATATTTTGGCAACAAGAATTTTGAAACAATTTTTGGTAGATTACAATTTGTATATTTAATAATCTTTTTTATCTTTGCGACGATAATATTCAATGCAAAATGCACGGACTTGTCATCACATTGCTAATCCTGCATACGATAGCGCAAATAGCTGTTGGACAGGGTATTAACAAAGCCGACGTCGTATCCAAACAGGCACGGCTAAGGCTTTGCTATGAGATTGCCGACACCTCCAACAATGTAGATACAGTGATGAAATATGCAAGCGAAGGCATTATGCTATGTACAGATAAGGATTCGTCGATATTGGCGGATTTATATAGATATGCAGGCTGGGCAAATTGCTACTCTGAAAAATACGACGCCGCCATCTCATTATATCAAAAGGCCATAGCAATATACGAAAAACACAATCAGTACGACAATATGGGCGTCTGTTACAACAACCTGAGCCAGTGCTACTTCGGACTCAACAACACCACCGAAATATGGAAGTGCCTGTACAACGGATTGAAAATGGCGCAAAAAAGCGGCGACACTGCCGCAATCAGCAATTGTTACAACGAAATCGCCAACATGTACATAGAAAACAACATGTTTGTACAGGCGCAAGAGGCGGCGCACAAGTCGTTGAATCTTAGCTCTATGACCAACAACTACGTCGAAATGGGCAATTCAGCCTCATTATTGTCGCTCACATACAATGACGACGACACCGTCAACATCAAGACGGGCATACAATGGGGACGGCTCGCAGAGAGTTATATCAGGAAGGAAGA
>JAGCDD010000338.1 GCA_017651345.1 Bacteroidales bacterium
CGAGTATCTGTGAGCGGCATATTTAAAGTGTTAAATTCTGTTAATTATTTTAGAAATTTATAAATATTGTGTTAGTTTTCTGTTTTGTTGTAATTTATGCGCTATAATATGATAGTATTTTTAATGCAAATATAGTTTGCAAAACAAATAGTAAGTTACTTTTTAACGCATTGTTTTTTTGCAAGACACCCATTTAGTTACTTAATATATGTTTTGCAATGTTGCGAAACACCCATTTAGTTACTTAATATATGTTTTGCAATGTTGCAAGATGTCCATTAAGTTACTTAATATATGTTTTGCAAAGTTGCAAGATACCCATTTAGTTACTTAATATATGTTCAGCAAAGTTGCGTGACGAAAAAAAGTTACTTAATGGGTGTTTTGTAAAAAAGAGTTACGGCACGTCGGCATTTTTTTTCGTATCGCAATTCGTTTTTAGAATTAATTAGTTACATTTGCGGTGATAATTAATATCGCTTATGCTCGAAGAAGAACTCAAAAATAGAATCGCACAAAGGTATTTTAAGAAATATGACTGCGCAGGTATTATCAAGCGGATTGATTTTACGGTTTGCGCCAACGATTGTAGGGACGCGGCGCGCCACGTCCCTACCGAATACCTGTTGTGGGCAGAGGCAAAACAGACAGCCACCGACGTTTACAAAATGTTGGCGCAGCTGATTGTTACCATTAAACAAGACGCTTTTAACATATTACCTCCTAAGTTTATAGGCTGCTTTGATAACGAGAAAATCTCTTTTACCGAATACAATAATATTTTGCCAATATATGCGCTCAACGATTTTGATTGGTCGCAGACCCCGTCGCAGGTAGATAGCAAAAGCATTGCCGCGCTCCGCAAGATACTCGCCAAAGAAAAAATATACACCTTCTATTATGATAGCGACGATGACGAAATCCGCAACTTTGTGGAACAGAATTTCAAAGAAGGCGGCTCGCTGCTGTCCACTCAGATAGACAAGAACAATTTTATATTTGTATATCAAAAATGGCGAGAAAGGGTTATGCCATCGATTAATGCCGATTGGAAAAGTCTCAAAGACAACCTCAAAGTATACGACCGCGACTTTTTTCTTGCCGAACTCAATATCGACGACAACAACACTACCGATATTAACGACGACAAAATAGCTTATCCTGATTTTTACATAACGTTCGACCCTCTATCCACTAAGTGTTATCAGCTTACGCGCAAAGATAATTTTGGAATGGACGTTACATATACATTCGGTTTTAAGCGCGGAGGATTAGAAAAATACGTAGAATTTTGGAAATACTACAAACGTCCGCCCCGCAATGTTTATTGGAATTACATCATCTCGCGGTTAGACCTACTTGTGCCTCAGGACGTGCGCGAACGCAAGGGCGCGTTTTTCACCCCTCAAATCTGGGTGGAAAGAAGTCAAGCCTACTTAGCTGAATACTTGGGTAAAAACTGGCAAGACGAATACTACATTTGGGACTGCTGCGCCGGCACGGGAAACCTACTAAATGGTCTTGTAAACAAATACAATGTGTTTGCCTCCACGCTCGACCAACAAGACGTGGATGTAATGCACGACCGCATCAACAATGGCGCAAACCTATTAGAAAGCCATGTATTCCAATTTGATTTTCTCAACGACCCGCTTTTGCCTATTGGCGAATCAATTTCGATAGATACACCGCTCGGTAAAATAAGCCGTAACGGAAAACTGCCATTAGACCTCTTCAAGATAATTACCGACCCCGAAAAACGCAAAAAATTAGTTATTTACATAAATCCGCCTTACAAGGAAGCCACATCTGCCACCACAGTAGCCGGAACAGGCGAAAACCGCAGCGGCGTGGCAACCACCAACATCACTTATAATAAATATAAAGATATCATTGGCAAGGCAAGCAACGAACTTTTCACACAGTTTCAAATCCGCATATACAAAGAGATTCCTCAGTGCATAATTGGCAACTTTGCAAAGATAAAATCCCTATGCGCAACAAATTTTGCCACATTCCGCGATGCGTTTAAAGCCAAGTTAGAAAAGCTTTTTGTTGTACCCGCCAAAACTTTCGACAATGTGGACGGTTCGTTTCCGATAGGCTTCTTTATTTGGAACACATCCAAAACCGAAAAGTTTACCAAAATCAAATGCGACATATTCAATGCCGACGGATCATACGCCGGAAAGAAAAAAATCGAAGTTGACGACGACAAAAGCATCAGCATCAACAAATGGATTAAACAGTTAGACACAAAGCAAGGCTTATGTTTAGGACTTTTAGACACAGCCCCGCCCGATTTTCAGAATCAAAAATTTGTAAACATCGCCCACGATATGGGTGCGCGTATGGTGCGTAATCCGCTATACATCAATCCCGCCAACTTGATAGAAAGTTGCGTTTATTTTACCGTCCGCCTATGTATCAAGCAAAACTGGCTCAACGACCGCGACCAGTTTCTTGCCCCCAAAACTAAATGGAAACAAGATAACGAGTTTCAAACTAACTGCCTTGTTTACACATTATTTAATAGTCAGAACCGTATTTCGTGCAAAACAGGCACCAACCATTGGATACCGTTTTCGGAAGAAGAGGTTAATGCCAAATCGATGTTCGACAGCCATTTTATGAATGATTTTCTGAACGGCAAAATCAAACCGACGGAAAATATAAATGGAGATTTGTTTACCGATAACACGGCGGTAGCAACGCGGCGCGCCACGTCCCTACAATATTCCGACGAATCCAAATCCGTCCTCGATGCCGGTCGCGAGTTATGGCGTTATTACCACACAATGGAAGATGCTAATCCCAATGCAAGTCTGTACGATATCAAAGAGTATTTCCAAGGTCGCGACAAAAACGGCAAAATGAAAGCCACATCTACCGACACCTATTACACCGAGCTGCTCAACAACTTGAAAGAGTGCCTCTGGCAATTGGGCGAGGTTATAATCCCCAAAGTATACGAATATGGATTTTTGAGATAATTGTTATAACTTTGGCGGTGAAATTTATAAAACTTCTATACCAATGAGCACAAATACATTAAACGGATTGTTAGAATATCTACACTCTACATTGTCGCCTGCCAATATGCTTTGGTTAGGTACACAATTGGTAAATTTTGCCAAGGAGGAAGATAAAAACTATAAAAAACTGCTTTGCCCCGAATCAAAAGAAGAACTCAATGCTATGCTCGATGCCGCCGAAGCCCGCATTGCATCAGGCAGATATATTACTAACGACGAGGTAATGCAATGGATTGACAAAGAATTGACAGAAGAAGAACCATCAGAATTACCTTTGGCAGTATGAATTTGATTTGGGACGAACGTTCGTTGCTTCAATTACAATCAGTTGCAGATTATATTCGTGGTAGTTTTGGAGTAAAACGCAAAAATGTTTTTCTTCGCGAGGTTAAGGATACTACTATTTTATTGTTATCCAATCCTTATATGGGTGTAAAAGAGCCGCTTTTACAAGACCGCAGTAAATCTTATCGGGTAGTGCTAATACACAGTTTAAGCAAAATGGCTTATTATGTAGAAAACAACACTATACATATAATGGCATTTTGGGATGTACGTTGCAATGCCGAAAACAAAACCCACCATTTATTGTAAAAATTTTTTATTTTCAAATATAAAAATTTACCTTTGCGGCATTGAAAAGAGTAAAAATGTAAGATTTTAAATTCTATAACCGGATTGCAGGTTGGGGCGCGTTTTTTATCGCTGCGCTTACGTATCTGCTTACGATTGAGCCGACAGCAAGTTTTTGGGACTGCGGCGAATTTATTGCAACTGCTGTGAAGTTAGAGGTGGGTCACCCCCCGGGAGCACCACTTTGGATGATTATAGGCCGCGTGGCAGCGCAGTTTGCCCTCGGCGACGTTACCAAAATGGCTATGATGGTGAATGCCGCTGCGGCTCTGGCAAGCGCGTTTACAGTGCTGTTTTTGTTTTGGAGCATCACCCACATTGCCCGAAAACTCGTTAATAATATATATTATAAAGGTGAGGACGAAAAATCTATCTCCTACACCATACCCGAAACTATTGTGATATTGGCAAGCGGAATGGTGGGCGCGCTCATCTACTGTTTTTGCGATACAGCATGGTTTTCGGCAGTGGAAGGCGAGGTTTATAGTATGTCGAGCCTGTTTACGGCGGTGGTTTTCTGGTGTATTCTCCGTTGGGAAGAGTGCGCCGACGAAAAATATGCCAACCGCTGGATTATCCTCATTTGCTACCTTATGGGATTGTCGATTGGCGTGCACTTGCTCAACCTCTTGGTGATTCCCGCAATTGTGTTTGTATATTATTACAAAAAGTATCCTACCACACGCAATGGAAACATTATTGCCATGGTGATAGCGTTTTTGCTGTTGGCAGCTATACTCTACGGCATTATACCTCAGTCGGTTAAGATTTCGGCTTATTTCGACCTCCTGTTTGTAAACACCTTTGGAATGGGTTATCTTTCGGGAACGGTATTCTTTGTAATAGCACTTTTGGCAGGTCTTGCATGGCTGATTTGGTGGAGTCATAAGCGCAAAAAAGTGTTGCTCAACACCATAGCACTCGGAGCAGCTGTAATGTTTATCGGCTACGGCACATTTGCAATGACAGTAATCCGCGCCTGCGCAAATACACCTATGAACGAGAACAGTCCCGACAACGGATTCAGCCTCCTCTCCTACCTCAACCGCGAGCAATACGGCGACAGTCCGCTGATCTACGGCAATTATTACAACGCCGATGTTATTGCCCAAAAGCAACTTTACACCTATATTCCACAAGACGGAAAATATATCGAGGTAACCAAAACTAATCCCGAATATATCTACGACTCTGAGCACTGCGGATTTTTCCCACGTATGTGGAGCCAAAGTCAAAGCCATATTTCGGGTTATAAGAGCTGGGCAAACATCGATAGCAGCAACCCCGATAAGCGTCCGTCGTTTGCCGACAACATGGCGTTCTTCTTTAAATATCAGCTGGGGCACATGTATTTCCGCTACTTTATGTGGAATTTTGCAGGACGTCAAAACGATATACAAAGTCATGGAAGCTACATAAACGGCAACTGGATAACGGGATTTGACTTCATCGATAGGGTACGCCTTGGCAGTCAGTCTGACTTGCCCGACCGAATGAAAAACAATCAGGCACACAACGTTTATTATCTATTGCCGTTGCTGCTTGGATTTCTTGGAATGTTTGCCGGATTTAACCACGACACCAAAAATTGTTTTGTAATATTCCTATTCTTTGTGCTAACAGGCGTTGCCATAGTGGTATATCTAAACCAAACGCCATATCAGCCACGCGAAAGGGATTACGCCTACGCGGGATCGTTTTATGCGTTTGCCATTTGGTGCGGACTTGGTGTGGCAGGTATCTATGCATGGCTAAGGCGCAAAGCTAATAATATCAAACCAATGGCAGCCGCAGCAGTGGTGTCGGCATTGTGCATGATTGTTCCAATTCAGATGGCATATCAAAACTGGGACGACCACGACCGCTCTAACCGTTACACCTGTCGCGATTTTGCACGCAACTACCTTGAATCGTGCGCACCAAACGCCATATTGTTTACCTTTGGCGACAACGATACATTCCCCCTCTGGTATGCTCAGGAGGTGGAGGGAATCCGCACAGATGTAAGGGTGGTTAACCTAAGTCTCGCAGGCACCGACTGGTATTTGAAACAGACCATGGAAAAGAAATACGACAGCGAGCCTGTCAAGTTTTTCCTCACTGCCGACCAATACGCTGTAAACAAGCGCAATGTGGCACTTGTTTACGACAAAAACGTGCTTGCTTACATCAACGAAAAAATCGCCGCCAACCCCAAAGAGGTGCAGGAGATTTACCAACCATTCTACAACGAATTTGTAAGAGTGATAAGCAACAGCCGTTTCCCCGAACTATATGCCAAGGATTACGAAACAATCACCAAGAATCCTCAATCGGTAGGCTTGCTTAGATTGGTTTCGCTTGTTCAAAACCTTGCCAAAGGCACTACGGCACAGCAAGTGTTTGGCAACAACAACGAAGGCATCACAGCTCTCAACGCTCAATGCGGCGAAATACTCCAAAAAGTATCGGCACTTGCACCCACAATTCAAGACGTGGTAAAACTCCTTGGTTCTGAAAAAGAGGAAGACAAAATAGAGTTGCAGAGCGGCGAAGCAATCAACTACATAGGTACACGCAAAGTGCTGATACCTGTCAACAAGCAAAACTGTATTGCCAACGGCACTCTCCTACCCCAAGACGAAAGCCGCGCTGGCGACAACATTGTGATGAATATCTCTAAGAGTTATTTCCTCAAAAACGACATTGCTGTTTTAGACATCATTGCCGCCAACAATTGGGAACGTCCGATATATTTTGCAGCAAGCGGAGGCAGCGATGATTATCTTGGTCTCGACAAATATTTCCGTCTTGAAGGATTTGCCTACCGTCTTGTGCCCTACTCGGTAAAACCCGAAACCGAAGGCGAAACAGGCGAAATCAATCCCGACCTGATGTACAACAATGTGATGAACAAGTTTGCTTGGGGCGGAATGGGCAATCCTGATGTCAACATCGAAGAAAACAACCGCCGCCAAATCAGCATTGTAGGCGTAAGAGAGATGTTTGCACGCCTTGCCAATTCGCTTGCCGACAACAACGAAATCCAAAAGGCTCAGGAAGTAATCAACAAATGTTTAGAGATAACACCTCCCAACCAAGTATATTACGATCAAAGTATGCTCCCGCTGATAGCAGCAATGTACAAGGCTAATATGGCTGACAAAGCTGCCGAACTATCTAATCAGATAGGCGACGAATACGACGGCATACTTGCTCACCTGCTCACTCTCAAAAATGAAGGAATCATAGAGAGTCGCGAACAGACCATAGGTGTAGCCGTGATAGCGCAATTGGCACAGTATGCGATGATATTCAACCGCAACGATGTGGCAACAAAACTCTCAGCGCTATACGACAAATATTCGGAGGTATTTTAACACGTTCATTCCAATTCTTTTAGTTTTCATAATTTTTAATGTTTTTTTACACCAAGGGGCTGATGCGAATCAGCCCCTTTGATTTTCTCTATTCGTTTTCGATAAGTTGTAAACCTTGATTGCGGTAAAACTTAAATTTAGCATCATCAGATATAAGAGGAATGTGATTGCAGATAGCATGAGAGATAATAAGGTGGTCGCTTGGGTCAAAATGATTATCTGCTACATTAATTTGTAGGCGGGCATAAGTGTCGTAGTGTTCTTTTTTTAAATAGAGGATGGTGAAATTACAATCATCCACAATAGAATTTATAATATCAACAGGAGATTTCCACCAATTTTTAATATATTGCTTATGATTCCAAAGAGCAATAAGTTCCCTCACAGATTCACCGCTAATGCAAATCTCATTTTCAAAATCCTGCAACATTGCGTATACATCACGAGAAAGATTACTTTGAACTTTGGAATACCATATAAAAATATGGGTATCAATCAGTATTCTCATATTTTGCTATTACTGATGGTTTAAAGTTGGTAATCATTTTCAAACATTCAAAAAGCTGTCTTTCTTCTTCTTTGGTAAGTGGTTTCTCGCCTCTGAGTTTTTGATAATACTCCAACCGTTCTGTCCGATTTTTAAATTGTCTCTTTTGTTCCATAGTGCATACACTTTATATAATTACTCTGCAAAGATATAACTTTAAACGCAAAAAATCAAAATTTTGTTAATTATTTCAAATAATGTGCATAAGATACAAAAATGTAATGTATCTTTGCAGCGCAAAAAAGGGCAAGGAAAAAACAAACTAACATGATGAACAACTTTGTGAAAATTAGCCTATTAACCGCCTTGTTGATGGTATCGGCGCAAATATCAGCACAAACCAAAGTGCGTGGTAGCGTTAAAGATGCCGAAACAGGCGAGCCTTTGCCTTTTGCCAATGTGGTATTCCCCGGCACCACTGTCGGCACTATTACCGACCCCGATGGTAATTTCTTTTTGCAAACTCATGCCGATGTGGATTCGATATCATTCTCGATGCTTGGCTACGACACCTACACATTGGCAATAGCTCGCAATTCGTATCAAGAAGTCAACGTTACCCTTACCCAAGGCGGCGTAACGCTCAACGAAATCATTGTCCGTCCGGGCGAAAACCCTGCATGGCGTATTATGCGAAACGTTGAGGCAAACCGCAAGAAAAACGACCCCACTCGTTTTGAAGGCTACAAATACCAATGCTACAACAAGATGGAAATCGACCTTAGCAACGTAAACAGCGGCCTTACTCGAAAGGGAATTATGAAAAACTTCGACTTTGTGATGAACTATGCCGACACCTCTGCCGAAACAGGCAAAGTATTTCTTCCGGTGTTTATAACCGAAACATTGTCAGACGTTTACTTTAAGTCATCTCCACAAAAGAAAAAAGAGGTGATAACGGCAAGCAGAGTGTCGGGCGTAGAGAGTGCGCAAGTGTCGCAATACACAGGTCAGATGTTTATCGACGTAAATATCTACAAAAATTACATACCGGCATTTGGACACGACTTTGTGTCGCCCATATCCGACTATTGGAAAGCCAATTACAAATACTACTTGCTTGATTCGGTTTACGAAGACGGACATTATCTCTACCATATTGCATTCAAGCCCAAAAGAAAACAAGAGTACACATTTCACGGCGACCTTTGGATCAACGACACCACTTGGGCGGTAAAAAAGGTAACTGCAAAAATGAGCAACGATGTCAACGTCAACTACGTCAACAACATGTCGATATCGCAAGAATACACATTTACCGATTCGGTGTGGTTCTTGAAAAAAGAGGAACTTTTTGTAGACTTCAACCTTACCGACAGCACCACAGGCTTGTTTGGACGTCGCACAATGTCGCGCAAGGATATAGAAATCAACCCCGAATTTGACCAAAGCACATTTTCGGCATCAGCTACCGACGAAACTATTGTGCTCGACGATGCCCTCAACCGCGATACTTCGTTTTGGAATATCAGCCGTCACGAGCAACTCTCAAAAAAAGAACAGGATATCTACGTAATGGTAGATTCTATCAAAGAAGTGCCTATATTCCACACCATTACCAACACAATCAATATGTTTATCACCGGCTATTGGAATTGGAAATGGTTTGAGATAGGTCCTTACTTTAAATTTTACAGCCACAACCCGATAGAAGGTCATCGGTTTAGGTTTGGCGGACGCACAAGCAACGAGTTTAGCACCGATATCAAGTTTAACGCACATGTGGCTTACGGCACCGACGACAAGAAATTTAAATACGGCGCAGGGTTTATCTATATGGTAAACAAAGCCCCGCGACGAACAATAGAACTGCAATACAAATACGACTACGAGCAACTTGGGCAGTCGATAAACGCATTTAGCGAAGACAACATCCTCACCAATCTCCTCGCCCGCAAAAAAAACGACAACCTGCTGCTTGTTAAAGAACTGTATTACAACTACGAAAACGAATATTTTCAAGGATTTTCAAACACTGTGGGCGTAAAATACCGCAAACTTTACCCCTCAAAGATAATCCCCTTTACCAACGAATCAATACAGGTAGATTACAGCAACATAACAAGTTACGAACTCACGCTCAACACCCACTTCTGCTACAACGAAAAATTTGTGGCAGGTCAGTTTTTCCGTGTAAGCATGTCGAGCGACTATCCTATGCTTGATATCAACGCTACCGTAGGCTTGTGGAACAATCGAGGCAACTACGACCGCTACTATCGGTTCACCGCATCGCTTCAACAGCAATTGTCGATAAGTCCGATTGGCAAGTTGAAATACCTTATAGAAGCAGGCAAAGTGATTGGCACAGTGCCGTTTCCGCTGTTGAAACTACACGAAGGCAACGAAACCTACGCGTTCGACACCTACGCCTTTAACATGATGAACCTCTACGAATTTGCCTCCGACACATATCTGAGCGCAACGTTAGAGCACCATTTCAACGGATTTTTCCTCAACCGCATACCGCTAATGCGCAAACTCAAATGGCGCGAAGTGGCATACGCCAAAGGACTTGTGGGTGATATTTCTACAAAAAACAGCCGCGAACACGCAATACTTGATTTTCCGTCAACGCTTGGAGATGTCAACAAACCATACGCCGAAGCCGGTGTGGGAGTGGAAAACGTATTCAAGTTTTTCCGTGTGGATGCAATCTGGCGTCTCACCCACCGCGATGCTCCCGACATCACCAAATTTGCCGTAATGCTAAAAATGCAAGTAATATTATAACGTAAAGCATACTATCCACAACTCCCCAAAACTCGACAAAAAACCGAGATTTGGGGAGTTTTAGTACCTGCATACCTCCCCAAATCTCGACAAAAAACCGAGATTTGGGGAGGTATTTTTTGAAGTTGGTATTATAAATCAGATATTTAAACAAAATGAACTTTTTAAAAAATAGAGAAAAAATAATTTTTTAATCTAATATAAAAATCCTATATTTGCAGAAACTAAACACAACAAACATGGGCATAGTATTAGGTAGAGATTACGAGGTAAAGTCGCTGCAAAAATGTATGAAATCAGAACGTTCGGAATTAGTATTGGTTTGTGGACGACGCAGAGTGGGCAAAACATACCTCATAGAACAGTTTTTTGGCAAAAAATACGCATTTAGTTTTGTTGGTGGGCACAATGCACCGCCCGAAATTCAGTTGCGTAATTTTAAAAAAGCCCTTATACAATACGGCAAATTTACTGTTGCACCCGAAATTAATAGTTGGTACGATGCGTTTGATGCCTTAGAACTAATATTAACCAAAGGACGTAACCGCAAAAAAGTGGTATTTATCGACGAAATGCCATGGATCGATAATCCTAAATCGCAGTTTGTTGCCGCATTAGAAAACTTTTGGAACGGTTTTGCCGCACGTCGCAACGATATAGTTTTTATTGCCTCCGGCTCTGCCACATCGTGGATGAACGACAAGATAATCAACAATCAAGGTGGCTTGCACAACCGCGTTACGCTGCAACTTTACCTAAAACCATTTACCCTAAAAGAAACCGAAGAATATCTTTTGAGCAGAAATTTCGCCGACGACCGTTATCAAATGGTTCAAACATACATGGTTACTGGTGGTGTGCCATATTACCTAAGCTTATTGGAAAGCAATATGAGCATAGCGCAAAATATTGATGCTTTGTTTTTTAATCAAAAAGGCGCATTAAGAAACGAGTTTACCGAATTATATCCTGCATTATTCAAAAATTCAGACAATTACGTTTCGATAGTAAGAGCATTAAACCAAACAAAATCGGGACTTACCCGCTCGCAAATTTCGCAAGCCACAGGCATAGAAGGTGGAACACTTACCAAAATACTCCGAAACCTCGAACTTTGCGACTTTATAAAAAGTTTTGCTCATTTTGGACGAAGCACGAAAGACTGCGTGTACCGGTTAACCGACTTTTACACACTGTTTTACTTCCGTTTTTTGGAAAGCGACACATCAATGGACGAAAACTTTTGGACACACAACCTAAACCATCCATCAATCAATGCGTGGCAAGGCATCACATTTGAAACCGTATGTATGACGCACATCAAACAAATAAAAGAGGCGTTAAAAATATCCGGAATATCCACAGAAGTAAGCACTTGGCGCAACGAAAACGCACAGATAGACCTTGTAATAAAACGCGCCGACCGTATGATAAACCTCTGCGAAATAAAATTTTGTACATCGCTCTACACCATTACAGCCGATTATGCCGCACATTTGCGACAACGTCAAACCGACTTTGTGAATGCAACAGGCACTCGTTATGGGATATGTAACACATTTATAACATTATACGGAGTAGACAAAGGCAAAAACACAAGCGTAATGCAGTCGGAAATTACAGCCGCAGATTTGTTTTTATAACGGTAGAAATAATTTTCTAAAATTTTTCCTCAAAATAATGCACCGTATTTAAAAAAATAGTTGTAACTTTAAACACTATTTTTAAGCACTAATTACGATGGCAACAAAAAAAGTTATCAACACCGCCGACTTGCGCGAATACCGACCCTTAATATGGTACGGAGAGCCCGTACACGCAAGGTTTTCACAATTGGAAACCATTCTGAAAAACGGTCTCGGCGGGTTTTATCCCGAGTTTTTGGCTGAGCCACTTATCACTTCGGGACAAGCACGATGGATGAGCGCGGCTGTGCCCAACGGTGTGCCTTTTTCACAGTTGCCTCCCGACAAACAAGAACAGGCAAGGGTAAACCTGCAAGTAATGCTCAACAAAATCAAGGCATTTGCACAGGAACTTTCCGAAGCTGGCGACCCTCACCAAAAAGAACTCGGCGAACTGTTGCTCCTTGCCATCGAAGTGCCGTCGCTCGATTCAGTAATTGTTGACGGCGAACGTATAGTGCTCACTATTTGGGGTTTCAGCAGCGAAGAATCGCAAAAGGTAAACTTTAAACTCGATGCAAAAATCGAAAAACCTGTTGCCGCCGCTGCCGCTACCATACCTACAATATCTCAACCCGCTCCGCCCGAACCTCCGAGCGCACCCGTTGAGCAGGCATCAGCTCCTACTCCACCGCCTCCTCCGCAGAATCCTCCTGAACCTCCGCAACATACAATGCAGACTCAGAGTTCTGGCGCAACGCCTCCTCCCCCGCCGCCAACACCTCCGTCGAATAATGACGGCAAGAAAAAAGGCCTTCCGGGATGGCTGTGGTTTTTGTTTGGACTGCTGCTCGCATTGCTGTTGGTATGGCTCTACTTTCATTTTTTTGGCAAGCCCGACCCTAAGGACAACACCACCGACAACAACAATCCCGTGCAAAACGACCCTCACACGCCCGGCGACTATACCAATATTCTGCCCGAAAACCCTAATGTGATACCACCTATCGACACCACGCGCATTATCGTTGACCCCGACGACCCCGGTCAGCGCCGTGTGTTTTCTGATAAGGTGAACATCGCGCTCAACAAAGGTGTTAACGCTTTGTCGTTTGCTCAAAAACTTTACGACCAATATTCAGAGCAACTAAAAATTGTATACTGCGACACCGTTATAAAACTGATGCAGGTAGAAACTCCCGAAGGCGAGTGGAAAGATTGGATGACCAAGCTCAAAGCTATGGACGAAGTTAAGCTTGCATTTTCTAACACAATGTTTTCGAGCGAGTACAAGGCATCCGATCCTGCATTTAGCGATGCAAAAAAGTCGTGGTATTTTGAAACTGTACAGGCATACAAGGCTTGGGACATCACCCGAGGCAGTGCCGACGTGATAGTGGCTGTGGTAGACAACGGATTCGATCTCACCCATCCCGAAATCAAAGACAAAATTGTTTCGCCCTACGATATCACCACAGGCGAAAGCCGCGTTACACCTTGCGGAGGCGAGGGCAACGAACACGGCACACACGTGGCAGGCACAGCAGTAGGCAGTGGCGACAACGGACAAGGATTGTGCGGCATCGCTCCCAACTGCAAACTTATGCCTATCAAGATAGCCGACGAATACGGCAATATGCAAACAATTTCGGTAGTAGCAGGCATACTCTACGCCATTCATCACAACGCCAAAGTGGTGAACCTTTCGCTCGGAACATATTTTGGCGAAGACATTCTTTCAATGCCACTTAGTCAGCAAAACCAATTGGCACACAACGAATATCCCGACGAGGCACAGTTTTGGAGCGATCTTTTTCAGTTTGGACTCGACGAAGACATTGTGCTTGTGATAGCGGCAGGCAACCAAAACATTATCACAGGCATCGACCCATTTGCACGTTCGCCCAAAACACTTACCGTTTCGGCATATCAAAAAGGCGGAAAACCCAAGGCAGAATTTAGCAACCACGGCGAATTTGCCACCATTTCGGCACCGGGCGTGGATATTTACAGCAGCGTTCCGGGTGCAAAGTTTGAATATTTAGACGGCACAAGTATGGCGAGCCCCATAGTGGCAGGCGCAGCAGCATTGATGCGTTCGGCACATCCACACATCAAAGCCGAAGATATTGTAGCCATTCTTAAAAAAACTGCAAAACCGCTCAATAGCAATCCTCAAATAGGTCCGCTGTTGCAAATCGAAGATGCATTAAAAAGTCCCGGAGGCGTGCTCAACATTCCCGACAACGCCACCAACGCAGACTTTGCGCAAGGCAAGTGGAAATCTACCACCGACCTTTACAGCACCAAAGATTCTGTTGACATAATGCTGTTCTTTACCTTAGAAAACGGCGGCAAAGGCACAATAACCTATTCGCAATCAGACGGAAAAGATTTTCGTGCTCCGCTAAACGTATCGTTTGAAAACGGCAAATTGGTAATGAACCAAACCTCAGAAGCCACCAACGACGACTATCCCGACGATGGATACCACCCATACAAATTCACCTGCAAGCAAGACGGCAACCAAACCGACGGAGCCAACTGCCAAGCCGAATATGAAGGCGAGCCATCAGTAGGATTTAAAATGATTAAAATACTATAAAACACAAACATACAAGAAAAACAACTATACGCAATGAGCCAACCCATAATAACAACCGACATATCGTCGGTAAGGCCGGTATTTACCGCAGGCACAAGCGAGAACATAAAACGCTACGACCAACTGAAAAAATTTTTTGAGGAGGGCAAGGAGTATACCGTGCTCGCAAAACCCATACCCGCAGGAAAAGACAAAATAACTTGGCACACCGAGTTTGACGGCAATCCCGAACCATTCAACAAACTTACCGAAGAGGAGCAGAAAACCGCCAAAGGCCGTATCAAGTATCAAGTAAACCGCATGTACAAATCGGCTTACTACCAACTTCGCAAGGGTAGCAAAAAAGAAATCGACGAGTTGTTTGAAATTCTTGACTCGTGCATCGAAATTCCCGACTACGACAATATTTTCCGCATCACCAATCCCAACGGAAAAATCAACTATGTATTAATAAGGTGGGGATTTATCGGCGACGATTTCAACGCCGGCTCGGGAATCATCAAAAAACTTGTTCCGCTAAAAGTTGACAACGTTAAAATAAAGGTGTTGAACAACGGAAAACCAGCCGTTGACAAAAAAGTAGTAGTAAACCATCTCGGAAGAATTTACCAACTGCAAACCGACAGTCTCGGATATGCCTGCGTGGAGGATATTCCCCTCGGCGACAAATTTACAGCCGAAACCGACGACACCGACACGCTCACCGAATACACCTGCGACGGTAGCGACGAATATCATCTACTCATTGGCACCAAGAGCGCCGATATGAATTTCAAAATCGTAGACAAAAACGGCAAGCCGATATCAGGTGCAGAAGTTTCGTTTACTTACGACGGCAAAACCTACAACCTCACCGCCGACCAAAACGGAAGAATAAGTCTTCCCGATATTCCCGAAAAAACCGAGATAATTGCGCAGCAGGGCGACATTATTCAAAAATTTGTGTGCGACACTCAGCGCGACGAATACATCTTTAACGGATCGTCACCATCAGCCGAACTCGAAACCACTGTGATTACCGAAAGTGGAGAAACTGTTGACAATGTAGACGTTACGATAGAATATCCCGGAATGAGTCATTCGTATTGTTCTGACAAAAACGGCAAAATATTGGTAGATAGTCTACCTGTAAACACCGCAGTAACAGTATCTTGTGTAGACCGCAACTATAATCACGCCGTTATCACCCTCACCACACAGGAAGGTCTCAATATGGCAGAACTCAAAGTAAAGAAGAAATCTACCGAAGGCGTAATGGTGATAAAGGTAATCGACGACCATGGCGAAATTATATCAAACTCGTTAATCCGCTGCGAGTTCGACGACTTTAAAACCGAACTTGTTACCAACGAAAACGGCGAAATCACCCTCAACAAAGTGCCATTCGACACCGAAGTAACCGCCACACAGATAATCGACGGTCTCGGAAGCCGCCGCCACAAGTTTATCTTCACCCAAATGAACACCGACTACATACTCAAAGGATTGAAGATACTTGGCAAGGCTGCAATCTCCGACCTCGAAATTCACGTTCAGAACAAGAAAAAACAAGACATTCCCAATCTCCGCGTTACCATCAGCGACGGACACAAGGATATCAACCGCATCACCAACGCCGACGGTCGCGTATTTGTAAACGAACTGCCCCGAAGCAAAAAATACACAATCACCACCGAATACCGCAACAAAACCACCCAAACACAATTTGAGTGCACCAAAGAAAAAGAGTTGCTAAAAATTTCGGTAGGTCGCAGTCCGTGGCTCTTCTTGATTTGGCTTATTCCGTTGCTCGCACTCTTGGGCTTTGCAATCTACAAGTATTTGGTACCCATTATTGTAGACAAAAATCCCGCTCCTGTGGTTGTAGCCGACACTACCGACAACGCTCAGCCCGAACCTGAGCCGCAACCCGAGCCGCAGCCTGCTCCCGAGCCTCTGCCAGAACCCGAACCAGAGCCAGCTCCTGCTCCGGTAACAATTGTAAACCAAGGCATTGTGCTCACCATTATGGACGAAGAAACTGGCAAACCTCTCGCAGATGCTACTGTGCATTTGGAGTGCAAGGGTCAAGTGTTCGACGACCGCAGCGACGTGAAAGGCAAGGCAACAATCGACCAACTCAAAGCCGACACCACCGACAAGGTAGATGTAAAAATCACCGCACAGGGTCACGACGAGTTTATCGGCTCGTTTATGTACACACCCAACAAAACCATTATCATCCCCAAAAAATCAATAGAATTTAGCGAGGAGATACTCCCCTGCGGCACTGAAATCCGTTCAAAAGGTTACCACAGCACTGTTAAGACCTTCGACCTCAAAAAGAAGAAAGGCAAAGTAAAAATCTATTACCAGATGAACGACGTGCCCGACCAGATGGTAATTTACAAAGGACGCGCTTCGCAAATATCTGATTCTAAGATAATTTACGACACCAAGTTCGTAAAATTCTCTAAGATGATTACCATACCGTTCGACACCGAAGACGGACTCATAACCGTAAAAATCAACGGCGGCGACGACTCTAAGACACAATGGTACGTAAAAGTAAATTGTCCGTGATAACTATCTGAAAACATATTAACAACATAAAAACCTGAATATATGAACATTATAGCCACCAAAGACCTCAACAACATACGCTATATGCTCGGTGCTGCCGAAACAGCCAAAGGTGTCTACAACCAAATAAAGGCCACCTTTCCCAACAGCGACGAGTATAAGATATTTGCCGAGCCAATCATTTTGGAAAACGGCGCAAAAATAGCGTGGGCGTCGAACTACGACGGCAAGGGCGTGTGCTACGACCATCTCTCAGAAGAAGACCAAAGCATTGCCCGCGACATACTTTCGGCAAGCATCAAAAAACTCTTAGACAAGGTAAAAGAGTTTAACGATCAGTCTATCACCGATATGATGTACAAGTGCATCGAAATCCCCGGCATGAACGACGTATATATGATTCGCAAAAATGGCGAAACCAAAGTGGTGATAGCCGAATGGGGATTTGTGCTTGATACTCCGGGCGCAGAGAAAGGTTTACTTTACAAAATTCTGAATACACGTAAAATTCCCATGAAGTTTACAGTTGTTTACAGCGACGACCTTTCAATTGCTCCGTTTGAGGATATAATTTTTGAGTACGAAGGCAAGCCATTATCTTCTAAGTCAGACGAAAACGGCATCATCGTTCTCGAAAAAATCAAAGAAGATTCGTATATCAAAGCCTTTGAACCCGATGGCGACCAAAAAATCAACATGCAGGGCTTCACATGCTACGAAGAGGGTGCTTACACCATTAAAGTAACTCCCAAAGGCGATATGCTATTTGAAGTAACCGACCAAAACAAGAATCCTCTCAGCGGCAAAGAATTTATATTTGAATATAACAATGAGAAGATAAAAGCCATCTCTGATGCCGACGGTCACATGACATTAAAGAAGGTTAAAAACGGTGTTACAGTTCAAGCCTACCAAGAAGGTGAATCAGGCAGAGAGAATCAAACCACCTTTGTTTCTGACCGCAAAATAGAGAAGTATCCTATTGTAATAGAGGTAAAAGAGGAGTTGCCTCCTCCCCCTCCGCCGCCACCGCCGGCTCGCAAAATGCGCTTTAAAGTTATCGACGAGAAAAACAACGTGGTAAAGAGCGCAGAAGTGATAGTAAAATATAACGGAATAACCAAGACACTATTCACCGACGCCGACGGATACTGCGAACTCGAAGACGTGCCGATTGGCGCAGTGGTTGAGGCTAAGGCTAAAAAATAATACAAAATAATCGTAGAGACGTGCCATGGCACGTCTCTACATTTAAAACAACCTTATTTGAATTAAATAATTATGGAAGGCTCAGGAAAATATACCTACAACGAATCTGATTCGGAATACATCGTAAAAATCAAGGGCCGCAAGCCGTGGTGGCTTTTGCTGCTGTTGCTTTTATTGCCGCTACTTTTACTGCTGCCATTTGAAAAAGATGTAGTGTTTAAAACTGTGAACAAAACGTCAGGTGATGCTATACCCCAAATCAATGTTAAGTTTCAATATGTAAAACATACTTTTATTTCTTTCTCGCCATTTGGATTTTGTGTAAACGATACTATAAAATATGAAAATCAGAGCGACGAGAAGGGTGAAGCATTGTTTACAAAAGTAAAATATACTTTATTTCAGTCGTTATTTTATGGAGGCGAAAACACTGAGGCTTCGGCATTTGGAGGTTGCTTAACCGGCGACACTATTACACCTCCTTTTGGTTCGCTCGGAGGACTTCTTGCTGATAAAATTGAATTAGGGTTTAAAGGTTACGACCTTGATTTTAAGGTAATTGATGCCGACGACAACGAGCCAATTCCCGATGCAACGGTAAAGGCTGTAATATCAGGTCCTGAAAATAGAAACGACAACCAAAATTCCGACCCGGGCGGATACGCAATGTTTGAAAGCACTCCCCTATGCTCCGACATCACTGTTGTGGCTCAAAAAGAGGGCTACGAACCCGACACTATCACCGGCGGTGTAGAATCGCTCTTAAAAGGCGAATTTGGACGTACATTGCGTTTAAAACCTGGCAAGGGCGCGGTAACATTCACCGTTAAGGATTTGGTAAGCCGTCAGACTATTCCTGGCGCCAAGGCAACGCTGATTACCACAAACGGCTCAATTAGTCTCACCACCAATACAAACGGCGTGGGCAAGGGCTTTTTCGACAGCATCAACGTAAACAAAACCATCAAAATTCAGGTAGAGAAAATCTATTATTACGACACCACTTCCGCCGAATACACAGTGATGAAATACGAAAAACTTTCGGACGACGAGCGCACTCTCTATATGCGTCCCAAGACCGAAAATCTTGTTTTCCGCGATGTGGATGCAGTATCAAATAAACCGATAGCAGGCGTGCAAAACGTGATTTTTATAAACGGTAAAAAAACTGCCACTGAATATTCCAACAATCAAGGCTGTTTTAATGTGCCGGGCTTAAAACCCGAAGACAAAATCAGCGTGGTGGCATCCAAAGGCGGATACATCAAAAACGAGGACAAGATTAAAAACGCCCGAACATCTACCCTCGACAACCAAGAAAAACGTGATATTCCGCTATTTGCAATTCAAGAAATGCACTCAAAACCGCGCAAAAACTGCGGTGTGCACTTCTCTGGCACTCTCCTATCCGACACCGAAATCAAGGGTCACATCTCAAAAATCTATCAGCCCGACAAATACGGCGAATATGTAGGCGATGGAATGTACCCGAGCAATCAAGCCGCTTTCCCAAATGCAGTTCAGTATACATTTGATGCAATAGCAGTTGACAAAGGTACACATCTCACGATATATAGTCAACCAAACTTTAAAGGAAAGATTCTGTTAGACGTTACAGGTCCGGCGCTAATCAACAACGTTAAGTGGAAAGACGAAGCACGAATCAAAGACGTTAACGAAAAAACTTTCTCTGCTGAGTTTGAGGCAAACTTCCCGAAGAGTTGCCGCCGATGGAGCACCGAGAATATGAATCAATGGGACTACGGTTCGGTTAAAATCACCTGCGGAGAATAAACGCTAATAAAACAGCATAAGAATATTACCACACAAAAATCCCGTTACATAGCCGATTAAAAGGCGTGTAAACGGGATTTTTTCTATATGCATACGAGCAAAGGCGCAAATAGAAAAAACCAAGACTGTTACCACAAACGTCCAAAAAACATCTGCGCCGCTGATTTTGCCAATCAAAACCACAAACGACGACAGTCCGCCGCAAAACAGTCCGTATGGATGAAGATGAAATTTATTGAAATCTAAGAGAGATATCGCCGATAATATAGCAAACAACTGAAAGATAGAGAGAACTCCGTGCGACGAGAAATTTTCGTTACGCATAACATAAAAACCAAGAATGTAAGAACCAATCATTGCTGTCGTAATCAAAATTTTAGAGCGCAAAGGAGATTCGCCGCTAAAAACATCTTTGATTTTGGCGATATACATCACATAAGACGGAATCAGCACTACCAAAAGCAGCACAAAAAAATAGTAATAGACCGACGACCAGACCGAATAGTAATAAGCCTGCCGCTCTGTGCCGTAAAACACCGTAAAGGCGTAAAAAGGCATTAAAAACGGGTAGGTGAGCACAGATAGTATCTTGGCGGCACGTTGCATTACAATTCTTTTCTAAGGCGTGCTACAAGTATGTTCATCTGCTCGCGATATTTTGCCACAGTGCGGCGTGCAATCTGATAACCGCGCTGCTGGAGTATCTTGGCGAGTTTTTCATCTGTTAGCGGCTGACGCTTGCTCTCGTTGTCGATGCACTCTTTAAGAATCTTCTTGATTTCGCGGGTAGAAACCTCGTCGCCGTCGGTGGTCTGCATTCCTTCGGAGAAGAAAAATTTCAAGGGGAAGATACCAAAGTGAGTCTGTATATATTTGCTGTTTGCCACACGCGAAATGGTGGAAATGTCGAAACCTGTGGCATCGGCTATGGTTTTGAGAATCATTGGCTTCAACTTAGTTTCGTCGCCATCTTCAAAATACTCTTTTTGATAGTCGAGGATTGCCTGCATAGTTATCATAAGGGTATTTTGACGTTGCTTGATAGCCTCTATAAACCATTTTGCGCTGTCGAGTTTCTGTTTTACAAAAAGCAGAGTTTCCTTATCTTTTTTATTACCCTTCGACTTGCCCACGCTATCAATCATATCGGCGTAGGTGCGGTTGATACGCAGTTCGGGAACGTTTTTGGAATTTAGATGGAGAATAAAATCGCCGTCGTGATCTTCCAAAATAAAGTCGGGAATGATATGCTGAGTGCTTTTTGAGAGTTGCGGTGCAAAAATGCTTCCCGGCTTGGGATTTAAACGTGTGATATCCTCAACAGCCTGTTTCAACTGTTTTTCGGTAATGTCGGTTTTTGAGAGAATCTTGTCGTAATGCTTTTTAGAAAATTCCTCAAAAAACTCTTTTAGAATAAGGTATTCAAATTTGAGAATGGTTTTGTCGCCCTTTTGCGAGCGGTAGTTGCGCATAACTTGCAACATAAGGCACTCGCGCAAATCACGTGCGCCCACACCTGCGGGGTCAAAATCTTGAATTATAGTAAGGATTTTCAAAAGTTCCTTTTCTGTGGTTTCATATCCAGCCGAAAATGCTATATCGTCAACTATATTTTCAATATCGCGGCGGAGATAGCCGTCTTCATCAATATTTCCAATGATATATTCTGCAAGCAGTTGCTCATCCTCGTTCATTACGCCGAGACCGAGTTGCGAAAGCAGATACTCGTGGAGCGAATTACCCGAAGAATAAGGAATGTCGGAACGGCGGTCGTCGTCATCGTCGCTGTAATTATTTGAGTTTAGGCGATAGTTTGGAGTGTCATCGTCTTCGAGATAATCCTCCACGGTAAACTCCTCGTCGCTCTGAGTTTTTTTAAACTCATCGTCGTTGTAATCGTCGTTGATGTCGCGTTCGGGTTCATCGTATTCAGGACCATCGAGAGAATCGTCGTCGCCTTCGTGGTCGGAAGAATAATCATCTGTGCTGCGGGTATTCTCATCCATATCCTCGCCGCCCTCTTCGAGCACAGGATTCTCCTCAATTTCGCGTTTGATTCGCTGCTCTAACTGTATAGTAGGTATCTCCAACAGTTTTATCAACTGTATTTGTTGCGGCGAAAGTTTCTGCAACAGTTTCTGTTGAAGTTTCTGATTAAGCATAATATTTCGGTTATTAATTTTTAATAACACAAAAATAAGGAATAATCTTTAATGTTGGTATATTTTATGCAACAATTTTTTCTTTTTTTTAAAACTTGGTCTCGGAAGTTACCCTAAACACGGCAGTTGTCTTAGAGCCGCGTTTGTAAAATTCGCAGAGCCAACCACGCTGCAAAAATTTATCGCGAAGAGTTTCGGCAGAAGTTTCGGTGGTGAATGAAACAATATTTGCGCAAGGTTTTTCGGGATTGAAGCCCATTTCGCGGAGAGTGTCGTAAAGGCGGAGAACGTTTTCGCAGAGGGCATCGCGCTCATCATCAGAATAATCAATAAACGTTTGAAGGTCGAAGGCGGCAGTGGCAAGAGTTCCACGCTGAACGCTTACCGAATATCTAAGCGATACAGACCGGCGGCGAAGTAGTTCTATCAAAGTGGAATCGCCACAGACAAACGCTCCTACCGAGGCTTTGAGAGTGGATTGAAGATTAATGATTTTCAGATCGGCAAAACCACGGATGCCGCAATGCTCGTCGCTACCACGTCCGTTTTTGCCACAGGCGAGAAAACCGAAACTATCGTCAACCACCACCAAGGCGTTGTATTTTTCCGCCAACTGTTTTATGGCGTTGAGATTGGCGCATTGTCCCGAATCGCAAAAAATACCGTCGGTAACTATCAGCCTGATTCGGCGCATTTGTGATAGTTTCAATTTATCTTCAAGTTTAGCCATATCGTTGTGGCCAAAACGTAGTTTTTCGGCAGCGGAAAGACGAATGCCGCGCATCAAAGAGGGATTGCAATATTCGTCGTAGATAATGGCGTCGGTATCGTTTAAGAGGTTGGCGGCAAAGTCGGCGCAGATAGCCTCGTAAGATGGAAATACTAATATTTCAGGCACTTGAAGAAAATCACAAACTACGGATTCAAACTCCTTTTGCTCTTTGATAACACCGCACGAATAGGTGTTGAAAATAGTCTGAAAGCCGCCCATCAAGCCAGTGTTAGAAAAATTGACCAACGGCTTTTGATTGTAAACGAGAGTTTCCTCACGCTCGTAGGCTGTTTGCCCGTTGATGGTGGTAGGTTGATGAACAGCGTCGAAAACCATATCAGAGGGTCGTGATATGGCTTTCGACATTACTAGTTCTTCTTCAAAAAACTGACGGCTGTTTGAATCCATAGTTTAAATAATGATGGTTATTTTCGCTTATAATAAGTTTTTACTCCTGTGCTACTTTCGCGGCAATTGCCGGTATACTTGTAAGTGACTTCATCGGTGTCGGACGAATTATCCTCTTTATAGTTACTTTTAGTAACAGATTTGATCAAACGTCCGGCATTGTCGTATTCGTAAGTAGAATTAGAGGTCATAGCCGTATTCTCGTAAATCTGTTTTGACAATGTTCCATCGGCATTATACTCATTAGTAGTGGTTTCGGCAACTTCCCATTTCCCATTTTTGGCTTCACGCTTTGTTTCAGAACTCTTTACAAGATATTTACCACCTATCGAAACATAAGATATGCGAGTTTCTGATAAGCCCTCTTCCTGAGAATTTACAACTATAAGAGTGTCATAATTATTTGCGTCAAAATATTTCTCGGTTATAGTTTTTTTGGGCTCGCACTCCATCATCGAAAGAATACGGGTTTCGGTACTTTTGTTACCCTCGTATTTGGTTGTGGAGGTCTCCTCGCCGCCGTCGGCACCGTAATAGGTTTCTACAAGACGGTTTTGCGAATCATAGGTATAAGTGTCGGTGGTTTCAAACTCAGAATCGCTGATAGGGTCGTAATAATCGTAAGACGTGAGGTTGCCATTGTCGTCGTAGTTATAGTAGACAATGCATCCGCAACGGTTTTCCTCGTAATAGTCGGCGAATTTTTTACTTATTCTGCCTTTGGCATCGTATTCCAAACGGTAAGAAGTGTCGCCATTGCTTTGAATTTCGTAAAGAGGTTTTTCCCAATCGATACCGTCGTCAACGGGCTGGGCAGGCTGCGGTTCGGGTTGAATTTCGGTAACGGCAGATGCAGTGGAATCAACATTCTGAGCGGTTTGATTATTACCATTGGATGCGCATCCTGCCAAAACAGCAAGCGATGCCAATGATAAAATAGTAAGATAATGGTTTTTCATTGTAAATAAAAGTTTTAATTAATGATATGTAAAAGATTGAATTATTTATTTTTTGGCATAGTATGTTTTATATCCGTTGTCCTCGATTTTGCAGTTGCCATCGTAAGAATAAGTGTAAGTACTGGTCCTGGTGGGATCGCCGTCGCCATAATCACTAACACAAATACTTTTGGTCAACCTGCCGTATTGGTCGTATTCGTTATCCTTTTTAAAAGAAACAAATTTTTGTCCATCTTTGGTCTCCTTGTTGGTAATCGATGATTTTAAAACCTTTTTACCGTTGATGGTGACGTATGTAGAGCGAGTGGTATAGATGTCGGGCTTGACAGTGTAGTCGGGTTCGGTCTCGTCAGCTCTGCGAACCAACTGCGATTTGTCTATCTCCAAAGTATCGTTTCCGTCGGCATCAAAATAGGTTTCAATAACGTCTTTATAGATCTCCTCCGAATATGATTCTGACTCAGTGATTTTTTTGTTGCCTTCATAGCGGTATGTGGAGGATTCTGACTCAGATTCGCCATTCATTTCGTAGGCAATAACACGGTTTTGCGAATCGAATTTTTTTGAAAAACCTCCGCAGGGCAATTCCTGACTTTCGTCTACGAAAAATGAAACACAAGAAGTGTCGTTACCGGCGGCATCGTAATAATAAGTAGAATACGACTCCTCACTGTTATCAGAATAGAAAGAGACCTTTACAAGTTTGCCGGAAGCATTGTATTGATACACTGTGGATGTATCTCCCATTTTGTCAAGAGAATAAAGCGGTTTTTCCCAATCGATACCGTCGTCAACGTACTGGGCGGATTGCTGTTCAGTGTCATTCTGAGCGTTTTGATTGTTACCATTGGATGCGCATCCTGCCAAAACTGCAAGCGATGCCAATGATAAAATAGTGAGATAATGATTTTTCATTGTAAATAACAGTTTTAATTAATGATATGTAAAAGATTGAATTACTTATTTTTTTGCATAGTATGTTTTATAACCGTAGGAATCGGTTTTGCAGTTGCCATCGTAAGAATAAGTGTAAGTATCGGTAGTGGCAGGATCGCCGTTGCCCTGATCCGAAACACAAATATTTTTGGTCAACCTGCCGTATTGGTCGTATTCGTTATCCTCCTTAGAAAAAACAAATTTTTTCCCGTCTTTGGTCTCCTTGTTGGTAACCGATGATTTTAAAACCCTCTTGCCGTTGATGGTTACGTAGGTATTGCGGGTGGTAAAAATATCGGGCTTAACAGAGTAGTCGGGGTCGGTATCGGACGCTTCGCGAACCAACTGCGATTTATTTATAACCAAAGTATCGTTTCCATCGGCATCATAATAGGTTTCAATAACTTCTTTATAGATACACTCGGAAAGGGATGATTCTGACTCAGTGATTTTTTTGTTGCCCTCGTAGCGGTATGTGGCGGATTCTGAATCAGATTCGCCATCCATTTCGTAGGCAATAACACGGTTTTGCGAATCGAATTTTTTGGAAAAACCTCCGCAGGGCAATTCCTGACTTTCGTCTACGAAAAATGAAACACAAGAAGTGTCGTTACCGGCGGCATCGTAATAATATTTACTTCCCGACATTAAATGTTTTTCGTAATAGTTACTGTGCTTAACAAGTTTGCCGGCAGCATTGTATTGATACACATCGGATGTATCTCCCTTTTCGTCAAGCGAATAAAGTGGTTTTTCCCAATCGATACCGTCGTCTAATACCTGAGATTCTGATTTGGTTTCAGTGGCGGCGGAGGCAGTTGAATCTACATTCTGAGCGTTTTGATTTGAATTGTTTGATGCGCATCCTGCCAAAACAGCAGATGCACACAAAATTGTTAAATAGTTGATTTTCATAATTATAAAAAATTAATTGATTAAATAATACAGGGCAAAGGTAAAAAAATTAATCGACATATTATATTAATTCGTACATTTGCATTAAATCTAAAACTTATAAACACAGCACAAATGGTAAAATACAAACGTATATTATTGAAACTCAGCGGCGAAGCACTTGCCGGCGAAGATCATTACGGCATCAACGCCTCTACCCTCGAAGAATTTGGAAAAGAAATTTTGGAACTTACCAACGATGGCGTTCAGGTGGGTATAGTTGTGGGCGGAGGAAACATTTTCCGCGGACTCACCGGCACAAGCAAGGGCATTGAGCGCACCAAGGGCGACAGTATGGGAATGTTGGCAACCACTATCAACGCCATTGCTATTCAAAGCGAGATTGAGGCTCTCGGCGGAAAAGCCAAAGTGCTAACTTCCACATTGATGGAACCTTACGCCGAAAGATTTTCAAGAAACCGCGCCATTCACGCCTTGGAACGCGGTCACGTGGTGATTTTCTCAGGCGGAACAGGTAATCCATACTTTACCACCGACAGCGCAGCAGCATTACGTGCAGTTGAAATCAATGCCGACATCCTTATCAAAGGCACAAAGGTAGACGGCATTTACGACAAAGACCCGATGAAATACCCCGACGCTGTAAAATTCAACGAAATATCTTACGACGAAACTATCAGCCGCAAACTTAAAGTGATGGACCTCACAGCGTTTGCCCTGTGCAGCGAAAACAAAATGCCTATTATGGTTTTTGATATGACTCAAAAAGGCAACTTGAAAAAAGTAATAAACGGCGAAAAAATTGGAACTTTGGTAAAATAATTGTAGCAAATAAATAACACATTTGCTAAAAAGATGAGATACCTCGATCACAAAAAGACGGCTGAAATTATCCGCCGAATACTTAAAGAGAACCGCGTAGACCAAGAATCTATCGACCATTTGACCGAAAGCATTATTGATGCATCGCTAAAAGGTATTGATACGCACGGCCTTGCGCTGTTTCCACATTACTTAGAAGGTTTTCAATTGGGCAGAATAAACCGCAAACCGCAATTTAGAATTATCAAAGACAGCGGCTCTGCCAAACTTATCGACGCCGACGGCGCAATAGGACACCACGCAGGACGTTTCGCTATGGATTTCTGCATAGATATGGCTTCAAAAAACGGTTCGGGATGTTGCGCAGTGCGAAACTCGTCGCATTTTGGCGCGGCAGAATATTTCACCATCTACGCCGCCAAACACAATATGCTCGGATTCGCTTTCACCAATACAAACTCGCTTGTAAAGGCTTTCAACGCTGTTGAACCTATGTTCGGCACCAACCCGATATGCTTTGCGTGTCCCATCGAGGGCGAAGAACCTCTCAGCCTTGATATGGCAACAAGCGTAATCTCTTGGAATCACGTGCGTAACTATAAGGAAGCGGGACTAACACTTGAAGACGGTTGCGCCTACGATGCCGATGGTCATTTTACAACCGACCCTCACGCCGCTAAATGTGTCCGCCCGATTGGAGATTACAAAGGTTACGGTCTTGGAATGATGGTAGAGATTTTGTGTAGTGTGCTCACAGGTAGCGATTTAGGCAAAGACCTTATGCCGATGTTCCATTCTGATATGACCAAAAAACGCGGTATCTCGCACTTTTTTCACGCAATAGACATCAGCAAATTTACCAAAGTGAGCGATTTTGCCAAACGGATGAAGACTATGGCAGAGTTTATCCGCTCAATGCGTCCGCTCGAAGGCAAAGAGGTGATGATTCCCGGCGACCCCGAAAAACGCCGCAAAGCCGAACGCCTCAAAACCGGTATCCCTATGACCGACAATGTGTTTGCAGAGTTTTTGGCTATAAGCAAAGATTTTGAAGAGGCAGTGATAAGGGAGGATTAACGCAACATCCTCCTACCCCACTGCAACACTCTCTCCTTCATTCCTTCGATATCAAGCACGCCGTACGCAAAGCCTTTTTTTACAAGACTTTCAGGAACATAGAGGTCGTATTTTTCAAATACGGGATTTTCGTTGGGATAAACAAGCGCAAGCGGCGAAAAATCTGCCTGCGCCTCCTCGGAGGTGATTTGATAAAACTCCTCGGCGGTGGTGCGCATCGTAAACTGCATATAGTAAGGTCGGCACGGACTAAGTCCCTTTAAACCAAGACGTGCGCCACAACGAATTTTCAAAAATCTCTCCAACGCCAAAAACGCGTATGTGCCAAGCCACGGAAACAGCGCCCACATACTTCCGCCAAGGTTGATGAGCGGACTCTGCACCAATCCCGACTTTTGAAACAGTTCTCGTGCGTCGCGCAGACGGAAAACGGCGTTTCGCATTAGATAACGGTATGATTCTGAGCCATTTAGAATCAAATACATCTTTTCGAGAATATGGGTGTGAATGTCGCCCGCACAATCGCCAAAATATGCCGGAACTCTGCCTTTGACCAATGTGCAATACACCTCGTGACGGTTGTGGTCTACGCTGTCGACAACCCACACACGTCCCGCAATGGCAATCTTCTCTCCCACCGGCGGCGGCTTCACAATAGTGCCGAGTTCTTGTGAATCGCTGCGGACGGTGTATTCCAAATTCTCCTGAAACACAGCGTAAAACTTATAATTGTTGACCACCCTCTCGCCTGTAAGACCCGTGATAAGTCCTCCGTTTTCGGTGCGGACAATATGGTCGGTGTCTAAAAGATGAACGAGAAGTGCCTTGAAATCATCCTGTGAGATGGTTTTGAAGACATTTAGCGTAAGTATTCGCGACGCAAGTTCGGCAGGAGTCATTTCGCCGCACGAAGCCAAAGTGCTCATTGTCTGATGATAAAGAAGGCTGAACGGCATCCGTCCTGTGCGGGGCGGTTCCACAAAACGCTCCTCTATGTACAACTGAATCAGAGCGATAGTCTGAATCAAGTACCACGGAATATTGTCGGGCAGCATAGCACGCGATTCGGGATGCTCCTCACGCATAACGAAGTGCATTTCGGAGGGGTTTCCACGACGACCTGTGCGACCGAGACGTTGAAGAAAGCCCGAAACGGTAAACGGAGCGTCAATATGAAACGCACGTTCCAAGCGACCAATGTCGATACCGAGTTCCAAAGTGGCTGTGGCGCATACCGACATCAGCGATTCATCGTCTTTCATATCCTCCTCGGCACTCTCCCGATACGATACAGAGAGGTTTCCGTGGTGAATAAGAAACCTATCGGGCTCGCCGTTGACCTCGCAATATTGGCGAAGTTGTTGGCAAACAGATTCACATTCCTCTCGTGAATTGGTAAAAATCAAGCACTTAGCGTCCTTAGTATGTTCAAAAATATAACCAATGCCCGGGTCGGCAGCCTTGGGAGCAGTATCAGTGGGCGCATCGGGCACAGGCGTAGAGATTTGCTCGTTTTTATCGTCAGATGCTTGGGGTGCGGTGTTAAAGAAGTGCTCCACAGATAGTCTCCAACGGTCTTTTGCGCCTTCAATTTTTGGAATAACAGTTTGGTGACCGCTACCCGAAGAAAGGAAACGCCCTGCCTCAACGGGATTGCCTATTGTGGCAGAAAGACCAATACGGCGAGGGTTGCAATCGGCAATAGAGCAGAGCCGCTGAATAAGGCAAAAAGTCTGATATCCTCTATCGCCCCGCAATAAAGAGTGAATTTCGTCGATAACTATAAATCTCAGATCGCAAAATAGCGACGGAATCATTGCGTGCTTGGTAATCAACAGTGCTTCAAGTGATTCGGGAGTAATCTGCAACACACCAGCGGGATGGTTTAGCAGTTTTCGTTTTTTGCTTTGCGACACATCGCCGTGCCAACGGGTAACGGGAATAGCCGCCTCTTGACAAAGTTCTTCAAGTCTACCGAATTGGTCGTTAATCAATGCTTTAAGTGGTGCTATATAAAGTATTCCAACAGATTTAGAAGGGTCTTCGTCTAAGAGGGTCAGCATAGGGAAAAACGCAGCCTCAGTTTTGCCCGAGGCGGTAGAGGCGCACAGCAGCACATCGGCGTTTGTGGTAAAGATAGCCTCACCAGCCGCATTCTGCACCGCCCTCAGCGTCTGCCACCCACTGCGGTAAATATAATCCTGAATAAACGGCGAATATCGGTTGAAGACGTCCATAGTTAGTTGGTTGTAGAGGTGACAGAATTTAACTTTAATTCGTTAATCAAATCATTAAGAATATATTCGTTGCTAAGCAACTGCAATCCGCTGTCGGGATTAGCAAATAATTCGTATTCGTGAGAATTGTAAAAGATATCGAAAGCGCGTTCGATATCGACGCCAAGTCGCTCAGCAAGAATTGCGGCTATTCTTCCTGTCTTACGCCATAAAACCTGATCTCTCATAACGAACCTCCTTTTTCAGAAAATATTGTCTCCCAATTCTTTAAGGCGTCCTTCACATTCCAAATCACACCATTTATGCTTTCGGTATGGAGAACATCATAACAATCTATTAACAAGCGTCTTATCAATCCTACACGTTTAAGACGGTTGTACAATTCGGTGGCTGTAATACCCATATCCTTAGCCGTCGCCCCAATTGCCAACGCCGTAAACTGTGCCTGTGTTATAGTTGATTGCGCCATTGATAAATCATTTAGTTTCTGCAAATGTAGGTGATTTTTAGGGAAAATAAAAAGAAAAGAAGATAAAAAAAGTAATCAAGAATGATGTGATATGAGATACTTTTAGTATATTTGCAATTGTAATCATAGAACAATAGTTCTCTGATTACGACATAAAATATTGGAAGTGTTATGACTTTCTCGTGTTAGAAGCTTAGGAACCTTTAAAACACAAATGTATATGAAAGCATAACAGCCACCCGTATAGGGCGTGGTCTGTTATTGCCGTATCATATACATAGGTATTCCTAAGCACCTTAACACGAGATACGGAGCATAAAGTAACAGCACCACGCTCCGTCTTTTATAATGCCTCCTTTTGATTGTGCTATTTATTATTGTTTAATTTAAATATACAAACGAAATGGACACATTATTTAAAGTATTTTGGGTATTGCTTTTGGCTTGGGTAGTATTCGGCATTATCGCCCCAAAAAAAGCCTTGGGTTTTATGAAAAACGACAGCAACAAGAAAAGAAGGTATGTGTTAATACTTGGCTTTGTTGTGTTTTGGGTATCTGTAATATTGCTTGCAATAGTGTCACCACCAAAAAGCAATACAAACAAAACATCGCAACTATCGGAAACGGTGGACAGTGCAAAAACACCTGAGGTTGACTCTGTTGATTTAGTTACAAAAGAAATTTTGGAAAGACAACGAAAAGAGGACAGCATTACCGCTAAAAAACTAAAACCACTATTTGATGAACAAAAAGATGAGTTTGATAGCAACGGCGGTTATTGGATAATGCCAAAAGATAGACCTAAATATACCAATAGAAACGGTGTTTATTGCTACTTCTATATGAACAAAAACGGAAAACCGTCTAATATGAGGTTCAAGTTTCAATACTGTGGCGATGATTGGCTGTTTATTCAATCGCTGCAAATAAAGGTAAATGATAACGTCTTAAATTATATTCCCCAAAAAGTTGATAGAGACAATGGAGGAGGTGATGTTTGGGAATGGTTTGACGAAGGAAAAACACAAAATGCTTCGGTTAGTGGTATAGTGTTCAATATAGCGATTGCCAATAAAGTAAAAATCAGAATTAACGGACAACAATATTATAAAGACATAACACTAACCTCAAAACAAATCAAGAGCATCAAAAACACTGTGGACTATTACAGAGCCTTAGGAGGTGAACTATAATCAGAATCTTCAATAATCTATCAACAAAACTCCACCGAATAAGATTTAGTGGAGTTTTATTATTCTCAATTATTAATTAGTCAAGTATAATAAACATTTCGGTATTTTTGGATAATTTTTGGATAAACAATTCGGTATTTTTGGATATTTTTGGTAAAAACATTTTGGTAAAATAAAAAATAATACATAAATTTGTACGTTGAACCTTTAATAATTAAGCAATTATGGAACGAATCTTCAAACGGAAACTCTACGACCGTCTTTTAGAATGGAAAAATATCCAAAACGGCAAGACTGCAATGTTAATAGAAGGAGCAAGACGCGTAGGAAAATCCACACTTGTGGAACAATTTGCTAAAAACGAATACGAATCTTACATCCTTATTGACTTTCTCGAAGCGTCTGACGAGGTTAAATCTCTGTTTAACAATCTAATGAACAAAGATTTCATTTTTCTTCAACTCCAAGCCATATATAATGTAGTACTAAAAGAGCGCAAGTCGGTAATAGTGTTTGACGAGGTTCAAAACTGTCCATTGGCCCGACAAGCAATCAAATACCTTGTTAAAGACGGTCGTTACGACTATATAGAGACAGGCTCGCTCATCAGTATTAAGAAAAACACTAAGGACATCACACTTCCAAGCGAAGAAGAACGGCTTACACTCTATCCTATGGATTATGAGGAGTTTAGATGGGCATTAGGAGATATAAACTCTATCCCTCTATTAAGAACATTCTTTGACAACAAACTACCTCTCGACAGGGCACACCGCGATAAAATGAGAGATTTTAGACTATATATGCTCATCGGTGGTATGCCTCAGGCTGTTAACACTTATCTCGAAACTAACAATTTCAGTTTGGTAGACAGAGCAAAACGTAGTATTATCAAAATCTATCAAGATGATTTTCAAAAATTGGATCAATCAGGAAGGTTGGAAACTCTTTTTATGGAAATACCATCTCAACTAAGTCAGACCAACAACCGTTACAAACCGTATGCTGTACTCGGCGACACAGACAAAGAAAAACTCACAGAGTTTTTGAAAGATCTTGAAGACAGCAAAACGGTATTATTCTCATATCATTCAAACGACCCCAACGTAGGTATGTCGCTTACAAAAGATGTTTCTAAATTCAAGATTTTCTGTGCCGACACAGGACTATTTGTTACACTCGCATTTTGGGACAAAGACCACACTGAAAATATTATATATCAGAAACTTCTTAATGACAAACTAAGCACAAACCTCGGTTATATTTACGAAAATATTATAGCACAGACTCTCGCAGCCTCAGGGAATAAACTATTTTACTACACTTGGTCAAAAGATGCCACTCATAACTATGAGATTGACTTTTTGCTATCCCGTGGTGCGAAACTACATCCTATCGAAGTAAAATCGTCGGGTTACAACTCTCACAAATCGCTTGACGCTTTCTGCGAGAAGTATTCTAATATCATCGAAAAACGATACCTTATTTACACCAAAGATTTAAGCAAAGATAAAGAAACACTATTATTGCCTGTATATTTGACACAATTTATCTAAATCTCAAACTCCGCGAACTCTTCTCCTCTATCATCCGAAACGGCGTCGGATTTAGCGAAGGTGAAGTCGCCGGAGGTGAGGATGTCGGAGAGTTTGAGCGTGGGGTTTTGGTACAGTAAATCAGAAAGTTCTATAAAATCACGAATTACTTCACGGGGAGTGATGTTTTGGTCGGCACCAATACGCGAAAACTCTGTTTTTACGAAAGTTACCAAATCGTCGGTGGTAAGGCGGGTGGTGTAATTGTAAAGTCCGGCGTGCATATCGCGGAGTTTTTCGCACAGTACAAGCATCTCCTCGGCAGAAAGCGGGTCTAAGCGGATAATCGGTGCAAGAAGGTCGCGTGTGCCGGGTTTTGAAAAACGTCCCTCGGCAAGTCGCGAACGGAGAGCCTCGTAACTATACACGCCTCTGCGCTTATCTTCAACGGTTTGAGGAGTTGCACCCATTATTATGCCGAGATACTTGGCCTTGCCTTGCAAAGTGTCGTTGTACATCGTGAGCATTTTTTCGTAATTGTACTGACGGCTAATAGATTGCGGAATCTTGTAGATGTTTACAAGTTCGTCGATCATCACCATCAGACCTGTATAGCCCGCAAGGCGGAAATAGTTGGCAAAGAGTTTCAGATAGTCGTACCAATCGTCATCGGTGATGATGATGCTGATGCCGAGTTCTTCCTTGGCTTCACGTTTCTGCGCGTATTCACCACGAAACCAACGTGTTACCTTTGCCTTGGTGGTATCGTCGCCATCTAAATATGCGTGGTAATATGCTGAGAGAAGTTTCCCAAATTCAAAACCGTGAA
>JAGCDD010000339.1 GCA_017651345.1 Bacteroidales bacterium
CTGCGGGAGCCTTGCATTTCGGGCATTTTTCAGGAGCCTCGTCTCCTTCGTGTACATATCCGCACACGGTGCAAATCCATTTTTTTGCCATAATTGTCTTTGTTTTTGATTGTTTGTATTTAAATTTTTATCGGGGTAAATGTAGGGATTTTTTGAATATGCAATGATTATTTTTGATATTTTTTTTATTTTTGCAGTTGGAACGTTAAATGATACCAAAATGCGCAATACTACAAAAGTAATTACCAATATGATAGCCGACTATTTCAAGACTCAGCCTATCTTGAAGGCTTGGCTGTTTGGGTCGTTTGCCCGAGGCGAGGAGACACCGCTGAGCGATGTGGATTTGCTTGTGCAATATGACAAAGACGGCATTAGCCTATTAAAACACGCCGCTATGATTTGCGAACTTGAAAAAATATTAGACCGTCCTGTGGATATTGTTGAAGACGGAACATTACGTCCGTATGCTATGCAAAGTGCCAACCGTGATAAAATACTTATTTATGAGAGAGCCGCTTAAAGACAGTGAAAGATTAAAGCATATTATAAGCGCTATTGACATTATTTTAGATAGGTTGCAAAAAACGTGGTTACGATACCGATGAGATATGCAAAATCACAGGTTTGAAACGAGAAGAAATTGAAGAAATATAAAAAAACAGCCGCGATTACATTAGTGTCGCGGCTGAGTTTTTTATACCCCAATAAAGTGCTTCTGTTATTTTCGTTTCCAGTCTGACACCTCATTGAAACGTCCATCGATTTTGCGGAAACGCTCTTCTACGTCGCCGTATCTGAACTTCTTGCGGGCAGTGCTGAATGTTACGATGTTGCGTCCGTCGGTGAGTTCGTAAACTACCCAGTAGTCGATGTACCACCAATTGTTGCCATCGTTCCACTGACCTTCCATAAGACCGACACCGCCAACCTTGCAGTCTTTGAACTCGGGGTGTGTCTCTTTGAAACCAGCGTAGGGACGTGATGATTCAAACTGCAATATTTTGTCGATTGATTCCTGGTCGTTCCACTTAATCATTTCATTGAGTTCGTCGGTAGTGAATTTTCTGTCGGGTTCGTAGCCCAAAAGATGAAGTGTCAGTTTTTTGTCGGTCATCAACAGACCATAATAGACGTAAGTGGCTAACAATTTGCTCACTTTGTTGATGTTTATATTTCTACCTATTAACTCTGGCGAATCTCTGTACCAAACCGTAACTCCCATATCAAAAAGGTTGCTTGTAGTACCTTCCAAAATTCTGCCTATCGTTTCGGTGCCACGTTTTACAAGTCCGCCCTCGGTCAATATCAGTGCGCCAAGGTTGGGCGAAAAGATTACTCCATCGTTGCTTATCGTACCTTTTCCCTCGCCTGTGCTGGTTTTGAAATCCCCTGTGACGGGGTCTAATTTGATAACTGTGCCGGCTGTGTTGCCGCCTTCGTCGATGAGCATGGTAAGTTCGAGAGTGGCGGGATTCCAAGAACAGGCTTCCACGTTGTTGTATTTGAATTTGACAACAGCACCGTTGGAATTTGCCTTAGGAATGCCTGTTTGTGGTTGTGCAGACTGAGTCTGTCCTTTTTTGTTTTTTTGCGCCTCTGCGTTGATGTTTGCGCCCAATGTGATAGCTATAAGTGCCACCAACGTCTTGATAATAAATCGATTTGTCATAATAATGAGTATTTGTTGAATTTGTTTGTTATAACTTGCAGTAATGCCAATCCTCTGTGAATATCATTTTGTCGTTGATTGGCGGAATGTCGCATGAAACCGAACTTGCTCCATATTTTCCTCCGCCGAGGTATTCCTGCTCGGATTGTAAAAATACCATACCTACCATGTTTGCTTGTCCCGGACATTCCACTAATGCCCAACCTTTCTTGATACGTCTGGTAGGTGTGAAAAATTCGTTTTTCTTTACAAGCCAATCGGCAATGGCGTCGCTTTCAAATACCACCATCTTGATTTTTGCTTCGGGTCGCTGTGCAAGAATCTCTTTTTTAAATTTGGCTTCCAACGCCACATCCCGTGACTTTGGTAAGGAGGGATGAGATTTCAAACCGCTTTTGATAAATTCCAAACGCTGGTTTCGGATTTCTTCGGCAGTATAGAGTTGTGGACAATGCCATTTTTCGATAATATCCTGAGGAATGGTTTCCATAAATGTACGCAACCTTTCGGTATAGAGACTCTCGTCGGTGGGGTATGCCCGACAGTTTTTAATCGTGTAGAAGTTTCTGTCGTCAAGGATATATTTGAGAAAACGGCCTCTTGTATTCGCGCTTTTGCACTTTTCGGCTTTTTGTAACATAATGTCGATGTATGCCGATATATTTTGGTCTGCCAATTGTCCGTATGGTACAGCCTTGATACTTTCTGTTATTCTACCTTGTAACCTTCCCGCATTTCCTTGTTCTTTAAAATTTGATTTCATTTCTACATAATCAGACAACACATATCCCTTGATTTCTTTGGGATTATCTTCTGCGTAATATTTATCATCGAGTTTGCAGGCCACGTAATCCGCAACGCAACCGATGGAATCTACAATTCTCCAAACAGAGGCGTAATACGAAAAACTATCAACCAAAAAGTCATAGTCTTTATTGTCTAATGCGTTGTTGATTTTGCGGTACAAAAACATATATACACGGGTGATATCGGTGATTGTTGAATTTGCATCAACCTTACCAACAAGTAGAGCCGATTCTGCTGTGTAATCTTCTTTGGTGTACTCTTTTGGCTTTTCTGCCGGAGCGTTTTGCTTTGGGGCAGGTTTAGTAGTCTGTTGCGAGGGCTGGGCGGTTTGGTTGTTGTTTTGCTGAGGGGTGGTTTGTTGTTGCGCAGGCTGCTGTTGTTGGCTGCTTTGCTGTTGGCTGTTGCCGCTGTTACCTTGAATAATCTCTTTTCCAGCCTGTTTAGCCTTGTTTAACAGGTTTTTGCCAATTTGCGCATTAGCGTTGGTTGTTGCGCATAGCATCAGCACTATTGCTGCCAAAAACGCTTTAATAATTGTAGGATGTTTTTTCATAAATCGCTAATTTTATTTAAGTTATTACTAATGTTGATTATTTCGGAGTTGTATTTGCCACGGCACAAAACACCGCTGCGCCGCAAGAAACTAATCCTGCGACGTGTTTTATTTTGGAGTAATAATAATGTGTATAAAAATGGCTGTTGGTGGGCGGGCTTTTTTGAAAAAGTAAAGCGTACTACCCCCCCCTATAATTAAACTTTACATTATGTTGTAAAAAATAATTTTGAGTCATAAGAGTTTCGGTTTTAAGTTTTATCTAAGGCAAAGGTACGGATATTATTTGGAATAATAAATGTTTTTGATGAATTTTTTTTTGAAAAAAATTTTTGTGATTTTTTTATTTATGGTATATATTTGCAGTATAGTAACTAACAAATGTAAAACAATGAATACAATTTCTATAAATACGCAACTATACGATTTTGCTGCAAGTTATGCTATGGAAAACAATATTTCCATCACCCAACTTGTAGAGGATTTTTTATCTGGGCTTCTGAAAAAAGTCAAAGCCAAAAAATCAAGCAAGAATTATGTGATGAAAGAAGTGTCAGAACTTTCGCCAATAGTTAAACAACTCGCAGGAATTGCAAAATCCAACGGCAACACATCCGATTCAGAAGATTTGAACGGGATTGACGCAAAGACAGAATATCTTAATGAAAAGTTTTTAAGATGAAACGGATATTTTTGGATACAAACGTCATTATAGACTTTTTGGAACAGCGTGAACCGTTCTTTAAGGCTGCGGCAAACGTCATAGACCTCGGCGCAAAACAAAAAATTATATTATACACCTCCGCAATTTCATTCTTAAACTGCATTTATGTAATACAAAAGACCATTGGTTATGCCAAAGCGGTAGATAGTATTAAACTCTTGACACAAATAATTCACGTTTCTCCTATTACAAATGCAGAGTTTTTTTCGGCACTCAATGTAGAATCGCCTGATATTGAGGATGTAACGCAATACTATTCTGCGATATCCGTCGGATGCGAAACAATTATCACCCGCAATGCAAAAGATTTCCCTAAGGACACCATCTGCATTGTTTCACCCGACGAGTTTCTGAAACAATGGAGCGAAAATACAACGGATTAGTACTGGTATCCAAAACAATTCCGACGCAATAAAGAAGGCAATTCTCCATCGCGTCGGAAAATGTTTAAGTAATTAAACATTGGTTATTTCCGTTTCCAATCAATTACTTCGTGAAAGCGGTCTTCGTTTTGGCGATAACGGTTTTCAACGTCGCCGTAACGGAACTTTTTGCGGGCGGTGCTTATGGTCATAATGTTACGACCGTCGGCAAGTTCGTATACAACCCAATAGTCGATATACCACCAATTGTTGCCGTCGTTCCATTGACTTTCCATCAAACCGATGCCGCCAATCTTGCAGTTTTTAAACTCAGGATGTTTTTCTCTGAAACCGGCGTAAGGCAGCGAACTTTCATACTTTATAATCTTGTCGATAGATTCTTGGTCGTTCCATTCTATGAGGTCGTCGAGTTCGTCGGAAGTGTATTTTTTGTCGGGGTCGTAACCCTTGCGGAGAATCCATACCTCGCTTGGTGTGTACATCAAGTAGCAAATGTACGTTACCAAAAGCGGATTAACAGTTTTGTCATCAGTTCGGCAAATGCTCCAAGGTGTTGAAATCCCGTCTTTAAGACATTTACAGCCCACAGCATTATTCTTGCTCAGTTCGATGTAACCCGGATACGTGTTGCCCCAATGTATATAATATTTATACTTGCCTTGGTCGTCGGGTTCAATCATCAGTTTACCAAAATTAGGCGTAACCACAGTACCATCTTCGCTAATTGAACCTTTTGACTCGCCTTTGCTGTTGGTAAATTTTCCTGTTGCGGGGTCTAACTTGTAAACGTCGTTAGCCTTGTGTCCGCCGCGTTCTGCCAAAATCGTTAGTTCAAGTTGCGTTGGATCCCACATACAAACGGCATTTTGGTCTTTTAGGTCGAAAACACAAGGCGAAGCGTTTGCATCTCGCTGAGGTATTTTCAAAGCAAAATAATCTGTTTTGGGAGCCTCATTTTGCTTATTTTGCTGAGCCTTGCCCTTGGCGGCTTTAACTAATCCGCCCAATTGTGCATTGGCGTTGATATTAACGCCCATTACTATGGCAACCGATGCCACTAATGCTTTAATAATTGTAAGTTTCTTCATTTTTTTTGTTTGTTAAGTTGTTTATAATGTATTTATAACTTGCAGAATGTCCAACCTGACTCAGTAACACCGTGGTCGTCGTTGGTGTAAATCATTTTGTCATCGATTTTAGGTATTCTGCACAACGACGAGCCGGAGCCGTATTTGCCGCCGCCCAAATACTCTTGCTCAGATTGTAAAGGAAACATTGCGCCAACGCCTGGAAGTCCGGGACATTCCACCACAACCCAACCTTGTTTCATACGTCGGGTGGGTACTCCCAAATTGGTTTTCTTAACATGCCAATCTGCCGTACCGTCGCTTTGGAATAATACCGCCTTGATTTTGGCATCGGGACGCTGTGCAAGAACTTCTTTTTTAAACTTGGCTTCCAATGCTGCATCGCGTACCTTAGGTGTTATAGGATAATTTGTTAAATTTGCTTTTATGTATTCCACACGGAGATTGCGGGTTTCTTCGGCGTTGTGAAGTGCAGGACAGTGCCACTTTTCGAGAATATCCTGTGGAACAGTTTCCATTAATGCCTTTATCCTTTCGGTGTAGATGTTTTCGTCGGTGGGATAAATGCGGCTCTTTTTTATGGTGTTGTCTTCTCTTGCGGTGAGAATGTATTGCAGAAAACGACCTCTTGCATTGGCACTTTTACATGTTTCGGCTTTTGCAAGTGTAAGGTCGAGCCAAGCCGGAAGGTCTTGATCAGCCATTTTTCCGTAGGGAGTTGATTCCATCAAAGTGGTGATTCTGCCTTGAAGTTTGTATACACTCGCATCCTCTTTGTGTTTCGACTTTATCATATAAAAATCATTTGAAACGAAATTCTTGATTTCCTTAGGTGTATCTTCTGCGTAGTATTTTTTGTCGAAATCGCCAGAGAAAGCGGTAGGATCTCCAATATTGTTGATGATTCTCCATACGTCGGAATAATATGTAAAACTGTCAACAAGAAAATCGTAATCCTTATCGTCAATTGCTTTTTCTGTTCTGTTGTACAGATACATATAGGTTCTTATTAGGTCGGAGATTGATGATGTTGAATCTACCTTGCCAATCAATTTTTGTGTTTCGGCGGTGTAATCAGCCTTGGTGTACTCCTTAGGTTTTTCAGGAGCGGGTTTGCTCGGCTTAGGTTGGGTTTGACTTGCCTGTTGCGAGGGCTGAGCGGTTTGGTTGTTGTTTTGCTGAGGGGCGGCTTGCTGTTGTTGTGCAGGTTTTTGGCTTGATTGCTGGTTGCTCTGTTGTGAGTCGCTACCTTGGATAATCTCTTTTCCGGCCTGTTTAGCCTTGTTCAACAGGTTTTTGCCAATTTGCGCATTAGCGTTGGTTGTTGCGCATAGCATCAACACTATTGCTGCCAAAAACGCTTTAATAATTGTAGGATGTTTTTTCATAAATCGCTAATTTTATTTAAGTTATTACTAATGTTGATTATTTCGGAGTTGTATTTACCACGGCACAAAACACCGCTGCGCCGCAAGAAACTAATCCTGCGACGTGTTTTATTTTGGAGTAATAATAATGTGTATAAAAATGGCTGTTGGTGGGCGGGCTTTTTTGAAAAAGTAAAGCGTACTACCCCCCCCTATAAGTAAACTTTACATTATGTTGTAAAAAATAATGTTGAGCCATCAGAGTTTCGGTTTTAAGTTTTATCTACGGCAAAGGTACGGATATTTTTGGAATAATAAATGATTTTTTGGGGATTTTTTTGAGATTTTTTTATTTTTGCGTTTACGAACTCCATCCCTTAGATTTTTGAGTGTTAGAATTAAATATTGACAATAAGTATCAATTCGATATTAAGCGGGTTTGCAAGAATTCATCAAGTGTTACAAGGTTTAATTTTGGAAAAGGTATAGTGCGAAGCACATCAAAATGCCGGTCTTCTGAAACAAGATAATCGGCGCCGGCAGCAAAGGCACAATCTACAAATTTATTATCATCGGGGTCTGCGGTAATCAACTGCATACGAAAATGAGGGTCTACTAACCTGACATTTTTTTGGTTAAGAATTAATAGTACCACATTTTCGGCAAGAGATGGGGTTACCTGTTGTTCTAATATCTCTTGATATTCGTCAAGTATTTCGTTTGACACACAGAGATCGAACCGTCCTTGAAGAAAGGCATCCCAAATCGGACGGTACGGACTGCGGCGTGGAATTATCTGTAACAGACAATTAGTATCTATTACTACGGGACTCATCGCTAACGGTTATAGGGCGTTCTGAAATGAGAACCTCGGAGGTCTTGAAGTTTTTTTTCGTTCCACTGACCGCTTTCCCATAGATTGTCCATCTCCGAATCAACTTTTGCAGAATAGAATGCCGCTAACTGTTGTCTGAGTTGCTCCAACCCAATGGCAGATTTAATGTGCGACACTAAGTTGAAAACGTGCACTTGCGCAGGACTAAACGTTATTGTTTCCATTTTTTTGCCTTTTAGAGTTTTTCCTTTCGCAAAAATAAAGACTTTTTTGATTATCCCAAACTCCTCCCCTTAGATTTTTGAGTGTTACAAAATATTTTAATACCTTTGCAGAATAAAAAAACGTACCGCAATGGAAAATTTTGTAACTATAAACGATATAAAAGTTAACTACAAGACCACAGGCGAGGGGCAGGATGTGCTTTTGCTGCATGGATGGGGTTGCTCGCTCGAAATTTGGAAAACCCTCCAATCGCAGTTGGAGCAAAAATACCGCGTAACTTCAATCGACTTTCCCGGATTTGGCAAAAGCGATGAACCCAAAACTGTTTGGGGTGTGGAAGAATACACTCAATGTACCGAAAAACTCATTGAGGCTCTGAACCTTAAAGACCCTGTATTGATAGGGCATTCGTTTGGAGGTCGCGTATCGATACTTTTAGCATCGCGCAATGCCAATATCAAAAAAATAATTCTCACCGATTCGGCAGGTGTAAAACCGCAAAACACAAAGATTTCGGTGAGCCGGATTTTTTCTAAAATGAAAAAACTATCCACAAAAATCATTGGCGAAAAAGCCACCGAAAAACTCGTAAAACCGTTTGCAAACTCTTTGGCGTCAGAAGATTACAAAAACGCGTCTGGTATGATGAAGGAGATTCTCAAAAAGGTGGTTGACGAAGACCTTCAACACGTGATGCCCAACATCAAAGCCTCTACCCTACTGATTTGGGGCGAAAAAGACACCGCCACACCCGTAAGCGATGCCAAAATTATGGAGAGCCTTATTCCCGACACTGGCTTGGTGGTTTTTCCTGGCTGCACACATTATAGTTTTTTGGAAAATCCGGGATATTATTATACTATTGTGGATAATTTTTTGAGTGCGTAAAAAAAAAGTCTAATTTTTTTGGGGGAAATATTCTGTCTGAGTGTCATATATATAGAATTCCAACTTCAAATAATTATCGATATGAAACATTCAGCATTTTTCTCCATTGCTATCGCAATGATTGTCGCATTAGTATTCTCATCATGCGACAAGGACAACGACAACGACATTGATATGTCGAAAGTACAACCCCTCAAAGGTGCTTGGAAAATAATCACCACCGATGAAGCCTACACCATCTACTCATTCATTCCTGACAGCGAAGGCGCAGTCAAAGGCAAGGTTCAAGTGATGCGTTCTGATACGTATTATGCCGACCCCATCTACTACGATTACACCATCAGCGCTGGCAACAAACTATCAATGATGTGGTACAACCCTGAAACAAAAATCCAAGTTGTTGACACTTACGACATCACAGAAAGCAACGAAAACAAGATGACGTGGTTTTTCCATCCTTCGATTACATCATCGTCAACTGAGCACTATGTCTATTTAGAAAAAATCAGTGATTGATGATTAGGGCAAAAATAATTAGCATTATTCACGAATAATTATTATTTTTGCCCTAAAAACATAAACATGATAACTTCAATTGTAATATCCGTATTAATAGCGGTTTACGCTGCATTAAAACTCAAAGTAGACCTTCATAAGTTTCAACAAAACTCGTACAGAAACGAACGTTATTGGAAATATCTCAAAAACGATATCCACTCAAAAATCCGTATGGCTGAGTATGCAAGCCTTGGCGTGGGGTTGTTGGGATTGGTTTTTCCCGAATGGTTCGTCTACTTTTTGATTCCGTTTTTGCTAATTACACTTTACTATGTTTATTACAACAAAACATACAAACCAAAGGTAAAATTCAACTTTACTTCAAGGGCTAAACGATTGTATTTTACATCGTTCGGACTGATTTTGGCGTTCAGCGGATTGGAGTTTGCCCTCACATTCGACCCCTATTTTACTATGCTCACGGCATTGTGCTGCATTGTTTTTAGTTATTTTGTAATAATGCTCGCCAACATTGTGCTCAAACCCGTTGAAAAATCTATCAACAACCATTATATCAACGATGCCAAACGTATTCTTGCCGAGCATAAGGATTTGATAATTGTTGGCATAACAGGAAGTTACGGCAAAACATCTACCAAGCATTTCTTAGAAAAAATACTAAGCGAAAAATACAATGTGCTGATGACTCCGGGTTCGTTTAACACCACAATGGGCGTTGTTCGCACTATTCGCGAATACTTACAGCCTACACATCAGGTGTTTATCTGCGAAATGGGCGCTAAACAAATCAACGACATCAAAGAGATTTGCGACATTGTGCACCCAAAAATCGGCATCCTGACTTCGGTGGCAGAGCAGCATTTGGACACTTTCAAGACTCTTGAAAACGTGCGCCGCACCAAGTTTGAACTTATCGACTCGCTACCCGACGATGGTCTCGCTATTCTCAACGGCGATTACGACATTATCCGCAACACTCCCAAGACCAAGCCCACGGAGTATTTTTCCACCTCAGACCCCAATGCAGATTATAGTGCCAAAAACATAAAATTCTCGCCACAAGGTACTGATTTTGAGATATATCATTTGGGCGAAAAAATTGGCGACTTTACTACGCCGCTGCTCGGAAGTTACAATATTTCTAACATTGTTTCGGCTGTGGTTTGCGCTGTTAGATTGGGACTTACAATCGATCAAATAAAGTTTGGCGTTCACAAGTTGCAGGCTGTGGAGCACAGAATGGAAATAAAACCCGGTCCCAACGGTGTGGTAATCATCGACGACGCTTTCAACTCAAACCCCAAGGGCGCAAAAATGGCGTTGGAGATTCTGTCGCAGTTTACCGACTGCAAACGCTTTATCATCACTCCGGGTATCATCGAACTCGCTGACCGTCAGGACTATTACAACGGTGAATTTGGCAAGCAAATTGCCCACGCTGCCGACTGCGCCATTCTTGTTGGCAAAAGTCAAACCCAAGCCATCTACAACGGTCTCAAAGCCGAGAATTATCCCGAAGAACAAATCTATATCGCTCAGGGATTGCAAGATGCGGCAGTGTTTGCATATTCGCGTGCCACCGCCGGCGACGTTATTTTGTTTGAAAACGATTTACCTGATTATCATTAACGCACAGTAAACTTCCATTCCCAAACCCGCTCATTTC
>JAGCDD010000340.1 GCA_017651345.1 Bacteroidales bacterium
ACACCACATCGCTCACCTCAATCAAAGACGGCGGCGAAACCATCGAGACTTTCACAGTGGATAACGGCAAACTGATGGGCTACGAAATCAAAAGCCCAAAAGTCGGATTTGCGCAGACCGAAGACCGCGACGATTATGATAACTATCACATTACAAGCAAGCCAATCGCCATCGGACAGCCAATAAGCAACGTCCTCGACTACAAAAAGGGTTACGACATGAAAGACACCGTAATCACAGAAACAGAAGCCAACGGACGATACACCATCAAGCAGCAACTCCGCACCGACATTTCCAACAAGATTGACATCTTCATTGAATTTGCCGCCAAAGACAAAAACTCCGCCATTGAGTCAATTCGCGTATATGCCAACAAAAAAACAATTACATTGGCAACAGAAGTGGAAAAATCCGACGAGGTAACACCGATTGTTAAGAAACTGTTTGCCACGCTCGCCCACCCCGAACCCGACAACCTGACAGGCAAGAGTCTTTACGAAAATGGCGTCATAGGCTATTATGACAACAGTTTCTGCACATATTTTTGGGTATATGAGTGCAACACGGGACACAAATTAGTCCTCGAATTCATCACCTACAATGGTAAAATTTCCAAGACATACGCATCAATTTTTGACGGCACAAACAGCGAAACGATTGACCTCAAAATCCCAATCCCCAAAGCCTCCGACTACCCTGCATGGAACAAGGGTTACGAAATGTTTGGTGGCAAAAATGACCAAACCATCAAAGCCGCCGACTACACTTTCGACATCGAATACAACGGCAAAATCATATTCAGCGTCCCCTCCGACCGCAACAACGGCGAAGCGAATCCCGGAAATAAGGACAACTACGGAGAGTTCCTTAATTACCACGACTACCAAGTCTATTATATCTGGAACGGCAAAGAGTTCGTAATGGAAGTCGAAGAAGACAGAGGCTGATGGCTTACGCCTATTTCCAGCACCGATGTATCTCTACCAAATCGCAACAAGATTTTGTACAAATCACTTAGACAATATGTGCAAAATCTTGTTGCATTTTTTTTAATATCTGAAACAGAAATATTTGGATATAACATTGCCAATGCATTAACTTTGCAGTGTCAAAAATTAATTTAGAAAAATAATCCGCCGGAAGTGTAACCTTTCCGCCATTTCCGACACTAAATGGCAAAAAGAATGACAAAGGATTAGAAATCGGCAACATTTTTATTCTTTTGGCGTAATTTTAGCTGCAAAATATTTGAAAATCTAAATACTAAACAATATGACAAACTCATACGAATTAAACACAACAAGCGGCGTCATCAAAATCACAGACCTTAGTGATGACATGCTTAAAGGAATCCAATCCTATATGACATACGGTTTTATGCCATTCGGACAAGAAGTGAACGGCGCAAAATACGGATATGTCGTGAAATGTGGTGACGACGAGATTCCTTGTTTGAAACAACAGCCGGCTGACTATCCAAAAGAAACAGCAATCAAGATTCTCAACATCCATCAAATGCTAATTCTCAAAACATATTGCAAATTGGCACATCAGAACCTTGATATGCTGTATTTTGCGACTCCGTATCTAAGGCAGAAACACGACAATTTGTTTGAACCTGGAGTTGCGCATTTTATTTTTCCAAGTGAAAATCATCCATCTACCAACGGACTTTCAGTTTACGACTGGAAGTTAGGTGATGGAGCAACGGATTTATTTATGAATTTTGTTGATGAGTTCAAAAGTAATTTTACCGAATCGTTTAACATACCCTATATCGGTGTTGACATTCGCACGCGCTCGCAACTCGGAAGCATTTTGTCAAGTTTTATGCTATACAAGACTACGATAGTATATCTTGGTACTAACATTCAAGACAACGATCCACGTTTTGAAATGCTTGCCAAAAATGGAATCAAAAAAGTTGTGCACGCACCTGCACTACCAATGGAAATCACCAGGGAACAACTCAAAGATGCAAAACCGTAATTTTTTTCGCTTCCACCTGTAACCTTTCCGCCATTCACGACACTAAGAGGAAATGTTGAACGAATAAAAAACGCTTTGCACTATGAAAAAGTTTTTAGCAATATTAGCCGCATTGATGCTTGCTGCGCTGAACGTGTCGGCGCAGGAGGAGTTATATGCGATTTTTGATTACAAGGATTCTGTATTGACGTTATATTTTGGACGGTGCAACAATTGTAACGGAAGCATAGATAAAAATGATTTTTATCCAACGGATTGTATAAGGAAAATAGTAATCGATTCAACAGTGAAAAACTATTGGCCGAAAAGTTATAAAAATTTTTTTAGACGGTGCGACAGCGTTGAAGAAATTGTTGGTCTTAAATATCTTAATCCTCCATTGGATGGCGATATGTCTGAGATGTTTGCAAATTGTGCTAATATCGAAACTCTTGATTTAGAAGGTTTTGACACTCACGGTATTAAAAATATGGAAGGAATGTTCTATGGGTGCAAAAAACTGAAAAAAATAGATTTGAGCGGTTTTGACACAGAAATGGTTACAAATTTGGCTTGGATGTTCAAGGGCTGCATAAGTATTGACTCTCTTGATCTTAGAAGTTTTGACACACGTAGTGTGTATAGAATGGAAGATATGTTCGAGGGATGCAGCAACTTGAAATCTGTTGACGTTAGTAGTTTCAACACCGAAAATATAGTCGTTATGTGCGGAATGTTTGCTAATTGCACATCTCTGAAAACAATAGATTTGAGCAACTTTACAAGATGGAGAGAATACACGAGGTATTCTAATATTGACAAAATGTTTTCTGGATGTCATTCACTTACAACAATCTATGCAAGTTGCAATTGGAATATGGAAGGTTTTCAAGATTTTGGAATTTTTACAGATTGTTATAGTCTTTACGGTGGACAAGGCACACATTACATAGGATACAGCAATGGCGATGAGTACGCTCGAATCGACAAAGGCGCGGAATGTCCTGGCTATTTTACTCTCAAAGGACAACCATTGTTTTGGTCAAAGGCTTACACAGTCTTAAAAGATTCAGTACTTACCTTTCGTTATTCTGACACTAAGCCCATTGATAATGATTATTACCTTTTGGGAGGATACTGTAACAACAACAGCAAAATCAAGACCGTTGTTTTTGACAAATCATTCAAAAATACTATCCAAAGTCATGTGCCAATTGGTTCAGTGGCTTCAACAATCTAATTGAAATTATTGGTATGAATGAATATCTCAATACCGACAGCGTTACGGATATGCAAAAGATGTTTTATGGATGCAATAGTATCAAGACGGTTGATTTAAGCGAATTTAACACTTCTGATGTACGCAAAATGTCATCGATGTTTGAAGATTGCCATAACCTACAAACTATTTTTGTTGATGGTGATTGGAAGACAGATTCCGTAGTCAGTTCCAAATATATGTTTGCCGGTTGTTGGAATCTTTACGGTGGTCAAGGCACTAAATACAAATGGGTTGACGGTAACAATGAGTTTGGCAGTGGCAACGAACCAATTAAATATGCACATATTGACGGAGGCGAAGACAATCCGGGATTTTTGACAGCAATCGGACAGCAACCTTACGAACCGCCTACAACAAAGGAAGAATCCGAAGTAGAAGTAATTCAAAATCATCAACCAATTGATTACAGTCACTTTTTTTCCCCTGTGATTGATTCTTTGGCATACGCGGTGTTGAAAGATTCTGTTTTGACATTTTATTATGGAGGTGGCAGACCCGAAGACGCATTTGAAATCAAATCGTATAAACCGTTATACAATGATGATTTGCCAAATGAAGATTTTATTGTAGATGAGTATGACCTTAACGTGCGGACGCCGAAATGGAACACCCGTAGCAACGAAATTAAAAGAGTAGTTTTTGATTCTACGTTCAAAAACTTTCGCCCGACATCTTGTTATGAATGGTTTTCGAGATGTTGCAATCTGACTGAAATTGTTGGAATGAAAGAAAACCTCAACACTGAGGACGTTGTGTATATGTCGGCGATGTTTTTGGGCTGTATCAAATTGAAAGACATAGATTTAAGCGGTTTTTATACGCAAAAAGTCAAAACGATGCATAGTATGTTTTCATGTTGCGAGTCAATTGAAAGTCTTGATTTGAGCAATTTTAAAACTGATAGCCTAAAAAGCACTGTTTTGATGTTTGATGATTGTACCAATCTTAAATATCTTAATTTAAACGGGTTCAACA
>JAGCDD010000341.1 GCA_017651345.1 Bacteroidales bacterium
TCCATTTTTTTTTTTTACTTTGTGAAAAATAAAAAATTAAAGAATATGATAAACGTCGCCATCTATCACCAACACAAACTGATTTTGCAGTGTATCGAAAACTATTTGCAACAGAGCAGCGAAATCAAGCCGGTTTTTTCTGCCTACGACAAGGATTCCTTGATGCAAAAAATGGCCAACAGGATTGTCAATGTGCTGATTCTATATTTTGCAGATATTTCGCACAATGATGTGGACCTGATTATTTCGCTCAAGATGAAATTTCCAAAGACGGCGATTCTTGTTATGAGCGATGCCAAAAAAGACGATATTGTTGCAAAAACCATTAAATCAGGAGCAAAGGGCTTTTTGTCGATAGATTCCGACGCAGCAGACCTTTTGCAAGCTATCTACACAATACGCGGCGGTCACGATTATTACAGCGAATCTATTACGCATATTCTTTTGAAACGCTTTATTGGAACCGTTGGTGCCGATGCCGATGAAAATGATGAATACGACGACGATTCGCAACGCCTTAGTAGCCGTCAGATCGAAATCTTGAAACTTTGGGGCGATGGTTTTAGCAATCAAGAAATTGCAGATCAATTATTTATAAGTGTCCGCACGGTTGAAACTCACAAAAATCACATTATGCAAAAACTCAACCTCAAAAGCAGCGTAGACCTTATTAAATATGCCATTCGCAACAGCATTATTAAACTATAAGTAGTAGCCAACGTTGAACATCAGGCAGTTGGGTTTGATAACTCGCTCTTTAAAGTCTCCTATATTTAAGAACCCGAGTTCGTAGGCAACACCAACGTAAAACCTTGATATATCTATACCTGCGCCAAAATTAACGCCGATGTCAAGACGTTTGAAATATTGGACTGAACCATTTTGATCTACTCCGTCTTTGTGACGCTGATAAAAGCGTTGTTTAAAATTTCCGGGGTGATGTATTTGGTGACCGCCAAATCCGTATGCAAAGTATGGTCCTGCTTGAAAATCAATGGCATACGTGCTGTTAATATCTATCTTATAGGCAATTAAGAGCGGAAACTCTATCTCATTTTGGTTGATAGAGCGCTTGATCCAAGGCGAATTGTTGTCGTGCTTAATTTGGTCGCGAGTGCCTTTTAAAGTAAAACACAATCCTGGACGGAAAAACAGATTGTCTACAATTTCTAAATCGTAGGTGAATCCGGCGTTTACACCAATTTTGTATGTGTTTTTGGGATATACATCGCCACGATGCTTGGCAAGGTTTAATCCTGTGCGGAAACACAAGTCTTTTTGTGAAAATGCTGATAAAGATATTGTTATAAGTGCTAATAGTGCGATTATTTTTTTCATTTTGAGATAGTTTTTTAGATTATAAAGATAAGAAATAGTATCCTAAGTTGATCATCACGCACCCGTTGTGGGGAGCCCAATATTTGACAGTCATAAAATCGGGACAATTGTGAATTGGCATTAATCCAATGTCGTAACCTACACCGAGGTAGTATTGTTTGAAATCAACGCCTAGGGCAAAATTCCAACCGAAATCGAAACGTTTGGCTTGTGTGCCTATCATATCTTCGCCGCATTTGCGAAACATATCGTATTCAAAGTTATGCTCTTTTGATATTTTGTATTCAACTTTGGTTTTGCCGTGAATGCCGAATGCAAAGTATGCTCCTGTTTGAAAATCAATTTGTACGTTGTCGCTCATCTTGCGTTTGTATACCACGCAGAGAGGAAATTCGAGGTAGTTTTGATTATAGAAAAAGTCGTGACCTTCTTTAACGCCAAACTCTGTATAAACATCGTTCCAATATCGTCCGCCTTTTTGGGTGTACATAACACCGGGTCGGAAATAGAAATCTTTGTAAAAATTCAGGTCGGCAATAAGTGCTACATTAAAACCTGTGCGTTGGTCAACGTGCTCGTTGGCATCGCCCACCCATTTGGCAATATTGGCACCCGCCCTTACGCTAAAATCTTGAGCCGTGGCGGTGGAAATGGCTAATGCCGCAGTGGCGATAATTAATGTTAGTTTTTTCATTGTTTGAAATTTTAAAATGTTGATTTATAGGAAATAGTATCCGAAATTGATCATCAGACATCCATTTTTTTGAACGTCTTGACTATAGTAATGGTCGCGTAGTTTGTATAGTCCGCAGTCGTAACTGATGCCGATAGTAAATTTATTGATATCTAAGCCCATACCAAAATTCCAACCGAAATCAAACTTACGATATTCGTTTACAAAAGAAGGTACGGCATAGTTTTCAGCCTTTTTGTTGATTTTGCCCGAAATGCCTACCGAAAGATACGGTCCAGTTTGAAAATCCACAGCCATATTGTGTCCCACACGCTCTTTGTAAGTCATCAGAAGGGGAAGTTCAAGATAGTTGAGATTATCGTAACGGCTGTTGTCGTAATGTGCGCCTTTCATCGTAAACATCACACCGGGACGAAAAAAGAAATCTTTGCCGAGAGATAAATCTACTGTTACACCTGCATTTGCTCCCGGTTTTACGGTGGTGAAAATGTTGGCGTCGCTTATAAACTTGGTGATGTTTAATCCTGCCCGTGCGCAGATATGCTGCGAAAAAGCCGCCGAAACTGAGATAGCAATCAAGGCGATAATTAATGTTAGTCTTTTCATTGTTAGAGTATTAGAGGTTTATAAATAGTATCCGATATTGAACATTGAGCAGCCGTTTTTTTGATGCCAAGTCATATAGTCGGGTTCGTGCAAAAGGCGGAAACCAAGGTCGTAGCCAAAGCCGAAATAATAGTGTTTTTTAAGAATTACGCCTATGCCAAAATTCCATCCTATATCAAAACGGCGGTATTCATCATTGTTGTAACGTTTAAAAGCCCTATATTCAAAATATTTAGGTTCGTGGCGTTTAACCATTCCAAAAGCACCTCCAGCAAGGTATGGACCTGTTTGAAGGTCTGCCACAAGATTGTTGGTAATGTTGATTTTGTAAGCCACCAAAAGCGGGAGTTCAAAATAGTTGAGGTTTTCTACTTGGTCGTAGTTGTCGTAGCGAGCACCCTTCATACTAAACATTATGCCGGGGCGTGCAAAA
>JAGCDD010000342.1 GCA_017651345.1 Bacteroidales bacterium
CAACTACCACAGCGAACTGTCAGCCGAAACAGCCCGAAAAGAATCCATCCGCAAAAAATACATAGTAATAATGATTTTGGGCAGCATCGCGCTGGCTGCATTTGCCGTGTTCACCCTCCGAGCCGACACAAAACTTGGGTTATTAAAAGATAAGAAAACATCCCACGCCGTTCAAACAATAGCATTCGAAAATACATCTGCAAGCGACTCTCTCAAAAACGTATACTACGACGGTCGCTGCTACAATCATTTAGACCTCAATGATTCCATACCAGTAGCCGTTATCAAGCCACTGAAAGGCAACTATGGAAATCTCAATATTTTTTTCATAGAAAGCGAACGCTCGTGTTTCCGCATTTCCACACCAACAATTTCAAAAGAGGCAGCAAAAGACAGTTGCTTGGTGCGCATCATCATCACCTACAATAATGGTCAGGAGGTTAACAACATACCATATTTCGACTTCAAATACTATTTTAACAAAACCAATCCGCCATTCATCAACTCCTCCCCCATCACCTATCCCATCGAAGACCACCCCTACGAAATAATTCGCAGAGTGCGCTACCTACAAGAAAACGCCGATAATCTCAGGTATGTAATCGAAGGTTTAGATTAGCACCTCCTCAATTTCGCATTGATGTTTTTTCTTTTCGTCGTAATTGATGCCGATGAAGAGAATTTTGCCGTGATAATAGTCGAAGGCGTGAAAATATTCTTTGCTCTTGATTTGGGCTATGGCACGACCGGGGGTTTTGTTTGACTTTAATTCTACAATCATTGGCGGATATTTACTGTCGGCGTGAAGAGGAGTATAAATCAGGTCGGCAATGCCATTTCCGGCTGAGGTTTCTTTAAACACTGTGTAATAATTGAGCGCATCGATAAACGCCAAATAAACCGCTGAGGCAAGAGCCTGCTCGTTGTCGTAATTGCGATGCGATGCCACGTGGATATGGCTACGGTTGAGGGCTTTGGCAACTTCGCTGCCGTTGAGTTGAAGCGTTTGTTGAAGTAACTCTTCCGAAGCCTTGATTATTTGGTCGGTAACTTTGTATTCTTTCATAACCGAAAGGGCGCGGAACCACTCTTGACGAACTTCCTTATTAGGAATTCGGCAAGTTTTTGTATTATAATCGTAAGCCAAATATCCAAGATGAATAAGGTAGGTAAAAACATCATCTTTTACCATAAAATCAGTCAAAGTGTTGAGATACATACCAATATCAACTTTTACACTTTCGCCCGAAAGCATTTTCACAACATCATCTTTCATACCTTCAAAATTGGCATTCAGGCGGTCAATAATTACCTGATACGAAGAAGTTTTGCTCCAATGTCCTTCAAAACGGCGGTTCTTTATACTTTTTACCACCGACTCAGGATTGTAAATATCAAAACCATTCTGACTATATCCTTGATACCAATTTTTACATTCAGTGTGGTTGATTTGATATTTGTCACAGAGAATGGCAACTTCTTCATCGGTAAAGCCCACAAACTCTGACAATTCCTTGGCATCAATAATTGTATATTCATCAAAATTATTGAGTTTGCTCTGCACCTTGTCGCGCACCACGGGCAGGATACCTGTAATGTAGGCAAGCGAAATGGCAGGTTTAAGGGTATTGCTTTTAAACAGTCCGTTGAGAAATTCCAAATAGTCGGCAAAAAGTTTTGGCGAAACATTCATCCGCACCAACGCATCGTACTCGTCGAGAATAATCACAAAAGTTTCACCTGTGGCAGCGTAAACTCGAAGCATACACTTGGCAATAGTATCATTTTCATCAAATTGAACACCAGGGAACTCTTTTACAAACTCACTTCTAACAAAATCGGTTAGTTCGTTGAGCATATCATCTTTTGCGTTGGCATTCTGATACTCGCTGGCAACATCTATTGCAATAAAATTCAGTTTGTTAAGATATTTTTCGTAATTATCTGCCTTGGAAATTTTTAGGTTTTTGAACATCTCGCGCGAATCGCAACCCTTTGAATAATAAGCGCAAAGCATATTAGTGGCGAAAGTTTTACCAAACCTTCGCGGACGCGATACGCATATATATTGGTTGCATTTGTCGATAAACTTGTTTAATTCGCTAATCATCATAGTTTTATCAACATAAATATCGGCAGCCAAAATTTGCTTAAAGCCTACATTGCTCGGATTCAAATAGATGCCCATAATATTGCGGTTTATTTTTCGGCAAATATAAAAAAAATGGATATATTTGCAAAAATTCCCCTCCCCTAACCTACTTTTTCAAAAAAAATCCTACCTTTGTAAAAAGTTACCGCCATTACAGTAACAGTTATTACTATTTTTTGTTACCCATCGTATTGAAATCCAAACAAGAAAATGATTATACCTCAAAACATAATAGATTTAGTAAACCTCGCCATCAGCGATAATAATATCACTTTTAAGGAACGTGAACTTATTGTAGAAGCGGCTAAGAGAGAAGGGATACCCGAAGAAACAATCAACGAATATATCAACACCGCTTTTAAACAGCATTTTCAATCGCTACCAAAAGACGATTTGCTATATTGCAAACATTGCGGCAATCAAGTTATCCCAACCTATGGCGATTGCCCATTTTGCGGAAATAAGATAATTTCTCTTTCACAAAAACCCAAAGAAGAAACCACACCAAAACCCAAAGAACAATCGTCGTGGAAAAAAAGATACGAAATATCAAACAGCCACCGCATCTCGCCCAAAACAATTTTCCTTATAGCTACTACCATCCTTTCTATTACACTCAAATTTGTAGTTTCTTATACCAAAGACGACAAAAATAATAAAACAACCTATAAAACCGAAACAATATATTCATCTTCGCCATCAATACCAACAGCAAGCAGACAACGTTTTATAGCACCGCCTGGCCTATATACAACAGGAGAATACTATGACGAATTGTCGCAAAATCCTAAATTACCTATTGCAACACTCCAACCACTGTCAAACGAAACAGCAGATTTAATCAACGATGAAGGAACACGCTCGTTTTTAGGTTATAAAACAATCTACATATACCTCAGAGAATCAGAAGAACCATCGTTAGAAATTACAAAACTTCCTATGTACAATAGGAAAAATCAAGGAAGTATGTTCCGTCTAACCATTACCGACACACTGGGCAACGCAATTAAGGGTCTTCCCTACTTTGATTTTGAAGCCCATTATGACAAAATGATTGAAATGATTGATGCAAAAATAGAAGTAACCAACAAAAAAGACAAAAAGAAAGAAATCATTCACCGGCTCAGAAATTTACAAGCAAACTATAACAATATGCGATATAGCATAATAGCATTATATTAAATTTGAGCAAAAAAAACTACCCCTCCACCACCTTATTCCTCATCGCCTCGGGTAAAAGTGGGCGCACGGTGTCTACGCAGCCCAAGGGAACAACTATGCGCTCGATATTGTCGCAATCCTCAAAGGCGTCTTCGGCAATCGACGATAGTCCTGAGGGAAGGTTCAGGGTTTCGGCGTTGACAAGTTCCGCACAGGCGTAGGGCGCAATATTCTGAATAATGTCGGGTAGGGTTATCCACTGGTTTCCTATGCCCCAATGCGACACAAGAGTGTAAGTGGCGTAGTCGATAAGCATATTGTCCTCAACCATAAAACGTGGCGAACGCGACTCTACATTCAGCGCAGACACACACCCTGCAAACACACCTCCGCCTATCTCGTTAAGCGATTCGGGCAGCACCACGTGGCTTAATTGCGAACAGAACGCAAACGCCTTGGCACCAAGATATTCCAACCCCTGAGGCAGAATCACCTCGCTCAGATGCCAACTACCTTGGAAAGCCTCATCGCCTATCTCCTTTACAGTTGGCGGAAGTTCCAGAGTTTCAAGCGAATCGCAGGCGTAAAAGGCGTTGCAACTGATAAATTCAAGATTTTTAGACCAAGTGATATCTTTGAGAGCACCGCAGTGAGAAAACGCCTCTGCGCCTATCACCGTTACAGTGTCGGGAATCACGATGCTTTCAAGTTTTGAGCAAAGTTCAAAACTATTGTTGCCGAGATATTTTAGACTATTGCCAAGGTGAATTTTTACAAGGTGGTCGCAAAGCGAAAAAGCGTGATTGCCAACCACTCGGACGTTTTCGGGCAGCGTTACCTCGGTGAGAAACTTGCAGTTGAAAAACACATAGTCGTCGATGATTTCGATTTCGTCGGGAACGGTAAACACAGAATCGGTGCCGAGATAAGCCAAAAGCATTTTGTTTTTACGGTCGATCAGCATCTTGTTTTCAAACACCAATTCGGGGTCTTGGGAATCAATCTCCAAATTGTAACAGGCACGAAACGCCCCCCACCCCAAAAGATTTAAATCGGGTGGAATATTCACGTATTTGAGACACTTGCATCCTGAAAACGCACCGCCGCCAATCAGTTTTACCGATGGAGGAATTGTAACACGCTCCAAACGATTGCAGTTTTCCATATTGCCGTCGAATATGATAAACGCCTCGGCGCAGATAATCTCGGTACCGGGCTGAACCATATAGTCGGTTACATTGGGGTCGGTAAAGCGGATAAGTTTTTTGCCGTCGGGCGAATAGAGCACGCCGTACATATCCTTTACGGCAGTATCAAAATCTTCTGCGATAGTGCCGGTGGACTCTACCATCGCATAAAATTGTTCTTCGGTGATTTCTTCGTTCTCGTCCATAAGATTATGAATCAGGCGTTAATAATATTTTATTTAAACTAAACCTTAAAGAATTTAATAATCTCTTGGAGTTTTTCGGCTTGCTGTTTTAGGTTTTCGCTGCTCGAAGCCACCTCTTCGGATATTGTGGCAAACTGCTGAATACCAGAGTTGAAACGCTGCACGGCTGTATTGATTTGCTGACCTCCCGTGGCTTGTTCGCGGCTCGACTGTGCAATTTCTTTCACCAAAACTGTGGTCTGCTCTATTTCGGGCAACACTTTTGAGAATACGCTTCCTGTGAGTTTTGCAAGGTTTACGCCGCCCGACGATACCGAGTCGATATCTTTGGCGGCAATGGCGCATTTTTCGGCAAGTTTGCGCACCTCGGCAGCCACCACTGCAAAACCTTTTCCGTGCTCACCTGCGCGTGCAGCCTCCACAGCGGCGTTGAGGGCAAGAATGTTGGTTTGAAATGCAATATCGTCGATAACAGAGATTTTTTCGGCAATTTCGGTAATGGCATGGACAGTTTTTTGCGCAGCCTCGTTGCATTCTCGAATCGATTTCGACGACGCATTGGCAATTTGTTCGGTTTTGATAGCGTTTTGGCTGTTTTGCTCAATGGTAGACGCCATCTCCTCTACCGCGCTGCTAATCTCCTCGGCAGAGGCGGCTTGTTCGTTGGCACTTCCGCTCATCTGCTGACTTGCGTGGTTCATTTCGCCGGCGGCGGTGTTAATAGCCACCGAAGTATCTGAAATAGAGCGCACAATATCGGTGAGGGTTTCGATCATATCTGCCATCGAATTGTTGAGAATCGAAAGTTCAGAATCGCCATTCACGCGGTTGAATTTTGCCGTAAGGTCGCCCGACGAGAGTTTGAGGGTATTGGCAGTGTTGAGCCTCAATCCCGAAGTGATAATAGTGGTGCAGCGTATCAAAATCAATATCACCAACACCAAAACAATTGCAAGAATCGTATATCCCACCACACGCATTTCAGAAGTAGTATTTTCGATTTCCTGAGCCTTTTGCGACGAAAGTTTTTCGATTATACTGGTGATTTCCTCGGTGCGGGTTTTTAGGGTTTCGCCCAAATCAGGCAGGTGAAAAAGTCCCTGACGCATATCCCACGAATCTTTAAACACCACATCGCTTTTGGCAAGGTATTCTTGCTTAATTTTGGTAATTTGAGCGTATTCGTGTTTTAGAGCGGGTTCAAATGCAGTGGCAGCAAGGCTTTTCTCTATTTCGGCATTTTCGTTGAGATATTCTTCAAGAAGATTGTCGTTGTTGGTGATTACGGGCAGCGACAAAAGTTTGTTTAACAGCATATTGCGGCGCAACTGCTGACTTGGCACGGCATACTGCGGCATTTTTTTGATACGTTGGTAAAATTTTTCCACCCTACCTTCGTAATTGGCTTGAATAGTAAGGAGTTCTTCATTGGCAGCCTCGTTTCGGGCGTTGGTAGAGATAATGAGGCTGTAAAGTTCCTCAAGTTCCACAAATTTAGATTTCAACGAATCGTATGGGGCTTGCAATTCTGTCGGGATAGGTCCACTTTCGATGTATATCTGCAACGACTGAAAATCATTATATGTGGCTGCATAGGCTTCGTTGCCCGCCTGCCGTGCGCTCGTTTCCATAGCCGAGTTCAAAAGGTTGTGAAATGCCGTCACCGTGGTACCTAAATGATCTACCATATCGTTGGCAGTGTGAAGCATAGGCACGTATTTGTTCACGAGTTTTTGAGCGGTTTCGTTTACATTGCCCACCTTTATAATAGGAATAATCGACAAAAGCATAAGTGGCACCACCGCCACAGCAAACGCAATACCCAATTGCGCCCGTATTTTCAAGTCTTTGAATTTCATAGTTGGTTGTTTGTTTGATGTGTTTCAATAGTTTGATTTAACAAAAATTAAGCCGAAAATTATTACGAAACACACCAATAATTAGTTTCACTAATAGAAACTAATGCAGTTTGATAGTATCAAAACCAAGCTGATCGTTAAATTTCAAACCAATAGTGGCGGTCTTTTTGTCGATAGGTGGGAAAAAGAGAGCAAATTCGGTTCTCACATCTTTAGCAATGTTGACAGCATTGGGCGCCATAGGTATGCCAGCAGCGTTTTTAAGGTTGAGTTGTTTGCCGTCCACCATCAGATAACAATCTGTATAAGAGGCTGATAAACTAACATCGTTTTCAGAACGGTTGCAAAAACCGCAACATACTATAGTTTCGTCGGTGGTGATTTCCACAGCAAACACTCCAAACGATTTTAAGGTATCTGACACTGGTTTCGTCAATCCATCTTTGAGTGTTTTGCGCTGAAGTTTTAATCCAAACACGCCTAAATTGCTTTGTTCCACAAAATCAATATTTTCGGTAGAGAATGGTATAGCTTCAAATTCCATACAAAAATCAACCTTAGTGCCTTTTCCACCCGGAAATACTTCAGGAACTTTGCGCAATCTACCTGACTCTAAGTTATTTACACCCTCTGCTATAGAATATGCTTTAATAAGGTTGTAATTAACGCCGTCTGCCACAATATGTGCCGATGGCGAATGAGCGGCGGGCACTTGTTTAAGAGTATCGTCGGAGATGTTTATGGTGCGAAAATCTATTACACAGCGGTCTTCCTCCAATCGTATAGCCTTGATATAAGCCAATCCGTCGTTTAAATAAACGTTGGAGCTATACTCTGGAAACGACACTGCTACATCATCAATTCTACTTACATTACCTCCAAATTTAAAAAACAGCAAGCCGATAATAACAGCCAAGGTAATAATACCCAAGCCATAGAATTTAAGATTACGCAACAGCGACTTACGCTTGCGTTCGTCGGCAAAAAGCGATTTAGGAGTATCGATGTAATATTTTTTGATGTCGCCCACAAAACTGCTCCAATCGGTATTGGTGGCGTAAGAGTAGTTGAGAGCGCTGAAAAAGGGATAAAGTCCCAAGATTTCGTCGAAATAAAAACCATTTTCAAAAGCCGCCTTTTCGATACCAGAATGTTCGCGCGAGCGGTGGCGTTCCACCATCTCATAATCTTGCTTGATATCACCCCAGAAGCGTTCGAGGTCGTAGATATAATTTGAATCCGAAAGGTCGAAATTTCCGCTTTTAACACACAAAAGGCGTTTGTTGGGATATTTTTTGAGGGCTTTTTTGATTTGCACTAATTCGTACATACAGTGCATAGAGCGAAAATACTTGTCAGAAAAAACAAGCACAACCACCTCGCTGTTCCAACCTATTTCTCTTTCAAAGTCAGAAATACGGTCGCCTGCGCCAATATCACGTTTGTCTAACCGATATTCGATATTTTGCGCTTCAAACTCCTTTAATATAGCATCCACACAGTCGGAAATATGCTCCCAGCCGGGTTTCTTGGTGCTATTACGGGCATACGAGAAATATACAGGACGTCCTTGGTTGATACATTTGCCGTTTTGTGCGGGAGTTGCTATATTTTGTGATGTTGATGACATAATCGTTACGTTTAAAATTGCAACGCAAATATATAAAAAATAACAGAAGAATGTGCTAAGACATTAAAAAAAATCTTATTTTTGCAATCAAGGGCACAATCTAATTTGAGCCACAATTTTGTTAACTTAATTAAAGGAATAAAAAGATGAAAAGATTAGTTGTATTAGCAGTATCATTATGTTTTGCATTTGCATCGTTTGCGCAAACAAATACGCAACCAAGAAAAATAGAAGACAAGCAAATCTATAAAAACGAAGAGAAAAAAGATACTACGGCAAAACCAATTCCGCCATCAGTAGAAAAATTGAAGCTTGCCTTCGAGCTCTCGCGTTACGGCTATGAAAACAAAAACGCTGTTTCGCTGATTACGGCAGCTCAGATTTTAAACCAAAACGGATTTGAGTTAGACGAAATCGATGCCGAAAAACTCCTTGAGGATGCCAAAACTTTCGCCAATGGCAACGAACATTTGTTGGCAATAATTGATATGTCGGACACCGGACCTGTTCGCGGCGCACTCGGCGAAGAAAAATATTCTTTTGATATGTTAAGTGGTTTTAACACCGACACTTACAAAGTAAAATTCAAAGAAAACAAAAAAGCAATAGTACAAGTAAAAGGCGTTGGACTCACCGACCTCGACCTTTTTATCTACGACAAAAACGGCAACCTCATCACCTCCGACACATCCGATTCTGACAATTGTGAATGTTCATGGATTCCCAAATGGACCGGCGAATTTACCATCCGCGTCAAAAATTGCGGCGGATTTTACAACATGTACTATATGCAAACTAACTAAACTTCATTGAAAAATCGGGATGATTTATTTTGATTAATTAATCAACAAAACTATGAAAAAATTATTTGCAATATTATTTATTTTGATTTTGCCGATATGCGTGTGGGGGCAAAGCAAGGAGACCGAAAATCTCTACAAACAAGGCATGCAACTCTACAAAGCTGGTGAATACGAGCTGTCAGTGCCTTATTTTCTAAAATGTGATTCAATTTGCAAGAACCTACAATCAGAATCTGTATATTTAGAGAAAAGAGTTCATAAACAACTTGAAAAACTGGTGTCAAATTTATGTGTTAGTTCTAATATTATTCAACCATCTCATTATAAATTTAATCAAAATTCCTCATACAAATATGTTATCCGACTTTATAATTTAGCAATGGAAATCTACGATGCTATTGGCATCAAAGACACTATGGTGTATGCTTCCTATTTGGAAGAACTTGCCGATTACAACTCTAAAATTGGCGACTACACTGAAGCTATCAGGGTTGAAACTATAGCTATGGAAATAATGTACAAGAACGAAGCAAAAGATGGGTATTATGCAAAAAAACTTGGCGACCTTGCATATTATTATTCAATAATAGATAACTTATCAGAAGCTATCAGGCTTGGTACTTCGGCAGCAGATATATTCAGGGAATTACCGACCATCGAAGGTGATGGTTTTGATTATAGCGTTGAATATGGAAAGTCTCTAACTCGACTCGCCGAATATTATGCTAAATGTGAAAACTATACTGAGGCTATCAAGATTGGAACTCTTGCAAGTAAAATTCTGTCCAAAGAAACATTTCCTTCCTCCCACTATATAGAGTCACTAATTAATCTTGCAGATTATAATTCTAAAATAAGTAACTATTCAGAGACACTACGTCTCGGAACTAAAGCTATAAAGTTTGGGATAACTAACCATCATAATTTTTTAAGACTTGCAGACTGTCTATTTGAGACAGGGCAATTTGATACTGTTGTAAATCTTTACGAGCAAATATTTCAAAAAAACTTCTTCGTTTTAAGCGATTTATTTAAGATGACAACAGAAGAACGTTCTGCATATTGGAATAAAATCTTCCCATTTTTAAGTGACATTATACCAAACACAACTTATACCATATCCCAAAATTCGTCTCTTTTTAAAAAAACAACATACGCTAACATAACTTCCCTTGCTTTCAATGGACAAGTTTTTTCAAAACAACTTCTTCTCGGCACAGAAGTCGAACTAAAAAAGAATAACGAACAACACGAATCGTTTACCGAGGAATATAAGCAATTTACAGATAATTTTAGAATTATGGATAGTCTTCTTCAACTACCCTATTCTAAAAAAATAAAAAACAAAATTGATTCTATATGGAGCTACCAACGTCATCAGATTTTATTTGATTTTGAATTGCCTATGGAATCTTTCTTCGACAAATATCATAACCTCCTTATTGATTGGCGAGACATTCAGAATAGTTTACATAAAAACGATTTGGTAATAGAGTTTATGAATTTCAACGAAAGGTCTACCAATCAACAAATTTATATAGCCCTTGTATTGAAAAAAGGAATGAAACACCCCGAACTTGTAAAATTGTTTATACAAGACGATTTTGTAGCAGTCAAAGAAAGTCAATATTATGGCACTTCCATACTTTATAATCTTATCTGGAAACCATTAGACAATTATCTACAAGGCGTTCAAAACGTCTACTTCTCCCCTGCCGGCAAGTTCCACACCATCGGAATTGAATATCTTCCCGATGAAAAGGGAGAAATCTTTGCTAAAAAATTCAACGCTTACCGTTTGTCGTCAACACGCGAACTTGCGTTAAACCACACAGTTAATCAGAACAAAAAAGCCTCTGTATTTGGTGGCATTGTCTACGATTTTGATGAGTCAGATTGGCAAAATATTTCAGAAGAAGAAGCCGAAAGAGCAGGACTAACATTCTTAAAAGGAGCAAAAAAAGAATCTGAAGAAATCACCCAAATACTTAGTGACAGCAGTTTCAATGTTAGCTATGGCACCGACAAAGCTGCCACAGAAGAAAGCTTCAAAAAACTTTCTGGCAGCGGAATAAAGATTCTCCACATTGCCACACATGGTTTTTACGAACCTGAAAGCAAGGACAACAGTTTTGCCGATATGCTCTCCTCAGGAGACAAAAACTCTAAGGAAGACCTCTCGCTAAGTCGCAGCGGATTGTTTTTTGCCGGTGCAAACACCGCTCTCGACCCCGAGCAGAGGCAATTTATTCCCGATGGCGTTGACGACGGAATACTCACAGCAAAAGAGATTTCGCGTATGGATTTTAAAGGATTAGATTTAGTGGTGATGTCGGCATGTCAAACAGGTCTCGGCGAGGTAACAAGCGAAGGCGTATTCGGACTTCAACGCGGATTCAAAAAAGCCGGTGCGCAAACCATAGTAATGAGTCTTTGGAACGTAAGCGACAAGCCCACCAGAGAACTCATGACCGAATTTTACCGCAATCTTGTATCTGGCAAAACCAAACGCGAAGCATTCATCTTAGCCCAAGACAAAATCCGCAAAAAATACATCGACCCAAAAATGTGGGCAGGATTTATAATGGTGGATGGAATTGAGTAGATTTTTGAAAACGTATCACATAAAACTATGAAAAAAATATTTTTATTTATTTTATTGATTTTGCCACTTGTAGCTCTACCACAGAGCAAGGAATCTGAGCAATATTACAAAAAAGGTATTAAACACTTCAATAACGACAACTACTATGAGGCACTGATTAATTTTCAAAAATCAGATTCACTCAACAAAGCTCAGCTCAATCCATCAGTTGATAATTATTACCGCTCAGAATTGGCGATGGCACGTTGCTATGCAGAGCTTGCAAGCAATGCCGATAACGCAGGTCAGTACAATGAAGCCATAAATTATCAAAAAAACGTTGTTGAAATCCGCAAGAAAGTTTTGGGAGAAGAACATCCTGACTATGCAAAATCTCTAAACAACCTTGCCTATTATAATTACAACATTGGCAAATATGCCGAAGCAATTAGGCTTGAAACTATTGCAATAGATATTTACAAGAATGTTTTGGGAGAAGAAAATCCAGACTATGTCACATCACTAAACGACCTTGCTGTTTATTATTACGCCCTTGGCAAATATGCCGAAGCAATCAGGTTTGGAACGCGTGTTGCAGAAATACGCAAGAAAGCTGTGGGTGAAGAACATTCTTTCTATGCCACATCACTAAGCAACCTTGCTCTCTATAATTCCAACCTTGGCAACTATGCCGAAGCGATCAGGCTTGGAACGCGTGCAATGGAAATTTACAAGAAAGTTTTGGGAGAAGAACATCCTGAATATGCCAACTCACTAAGCAACCTTGCTTCTTATAATTCAAAACTTGGCAACTATGTCGAAGCAATCAGACTTGGTACACGTGCAATGGAAATCTGCAAGAATATTTTGGGTGTAGAACATTCTGACTATGCCTTATCACTCAACGACCTTGCTGCTTATAATTTCGACCTTGGCAACTATGCCGAAGCAATCAGGCTTGAAACGCGTGCTGTAGAAATACTCAAGAAAGCTGTGGGTGAAGAACATCTTGAATATGCCAACTCACTAAGCAACCTTGCTAATTATAATTATTCCCTTGGCTACTCTGACGAAGCAATCAGGCTTGGAACGCTTGCAATGAAAATCCGCAAGAATATTTTGGGAGAAGAACATCCTGACCTTGCCTTATCACTAAACAACCTTGCCCATTATAATTACAACATTGGCAACCATGCCGAAGCAATCAGGCTTGAAACGCGTGCTGCAGAAATACTCAAGAAAGCTGTGGGTGAAGAACATCCTGAATATGCCAACACACTAAGCAACCTTGCAATTTATAATTTCTCCATTAGCAACTATACCGAAGCAATCAGGCTTGGAACTCGTGCATTAGAAATCCGCAAAAAAGTTTTGGGTGTAGAACATCCAGACTATACCATATCACTAAACAACCTTGCCTATTATAATCTCATTACTGGCAAATATGACAAGGCCACAGATTATTACAGTCAATGTTATCACAACATTAATTCTTTTATATTGAGGACTTTCGCCTCGTTAACCACCAAGGAGAGAAGTGATTTTTGGAATAAGGAATCTACTTTTTTCACCGATTACTTACCAGGCGCTGTCTACAAAAATTCCGACCCAACATTGACCGCTCTTACATACGATAGTCAAGTATTTTCAAAAGGGTTATTGCTAAATACCGAAATCGAAATTCAAAACCTTATAGAGCAGAGCGGCGACACTGTGTTTGCAAACCGTTATAATAGGCTAAAACAAAACCGAGCCATTCTCGACAACCTTTACCAAATCGCGCCCGAAAACCGCGAAATGGATGCCGATTCGTTGGCAAAGGTAATTGACCGCGAAGAACATATACTTGTGCAATCGTCAAAAGAACTTGGAGACTATACAAAAAATCTTTCGATTAATTGGACTGATGTTCAGAAAAAATTGAAAGAAAACGATGTTGCAATAGAATTTGCAAATTTCAAAGAAAAAAAATCATCTGATAATCAGATCTATATCGCCCTCATCCTCAAAAAAGGAATGTCAGCCCCCGAACTCGTAACATTAGATTTCTCTGATACCGACACAATAGATTACACCACATCTACATTATACAACAAAATTTGGAAACCATTAGAAAAATATCTCCAAAGCGTTCAAAACGTCTACTTCTCCCCTACCGGCAAATTTCACAACATTGGCATAGAATATCTTCCCGATGAAAACGGTGAAATCTTTGCAAAAAAATACAATGCTTATCGTCTGTCATCTACACGCGAACTAGTCATAGAAAAAATACACAATCTAAACAAAAAAGCCTCTGTTTACGGCGGCATTGTCTACAATTTTACTCAAGATGATTGGCAAAACATTAGTGATGATGCTGAACGTGCAGGCATAACATTTTTAAAAGGTGCAAAAGTAGAATCTGAAGAAATTACCGACATTCTAAGCGAAAGCAGTTACGATGTAACGCAAGGCACCGACAAAGCCGCCACTGAAGAAAGTTTCAAAAAACTTTCAGGCAGCGGAATAAAGATTCTCCACATTGCCACACACGGTTTTTACGAACCAGAAAGCAAAGAAAAAAGTTTTGCCGACATGCTCTCTATTGGCGACAAAAACTCCCAAGAAGACCTTTCATTAAGTCGAAGCGGATTATTTCTTGCAGGTGCAAGTTCTGGTCTCGACCCAGAACAACGCAAATACATCCCCGATGGAGTTGACGACGGAATACTCACCGCCAAAGAAATTTCGCGTATGGATTTTAAAGGATTAGATTTGGTAGTGCTTTCTGCATGTCAAACAGGATTGGGCGAGGTAACAAGCGAAGGCGTATTCGGACTTCAACGCGGATTCAAAAAAGCCGGTGCGCAAACCATAGTAATGAGTCTTTGGAACGTAAGCGACAAGCCCACCAAAGAACTTATGACCGACTTTTACCGCAACCTTGTAGCGGGCAAAACCAAACGCGAAGCATTCATCTTAGCCCAAGACAAAATCCGCAAAAAATACATCGACCCAAAAATGTGGGCAGGATTTATAATGGTAGATGGAATTGAGTAGATTTTTGAAAACATATCACATTAACGTTATGAAAAAAATATTTTTATTATTTTTATTGATTTTGCCAGTGTTAGTGTACGGGCAAAGCACTAAATCAAAGCAACTATTCAAAATAGGAATGGCATTATACAATTCGCAAAAATACGAAGAAGCTATTCCATTTTTTCAAAAAAGCGACTCGCTCAACAAGGCGCAATTAAAAGAAACAGATCCTAACTACCATCGTAGCGATCTTAAAATTGCCAATTGCCTTGAAATCATAGCAGCCCAATCTGCAGATAGCGCCAATTACGCCAAAGCTATTAGCATGGAAACTCGTGCAATGGAAATTTTCAAAACTTTTGGCGAAGAAAATGCTGACTATATAAACGCGGCGTCATGCCTTGCAGAATATTACAGGGGAAATGGCAAATACAAAGAAGCCATCAATCTTGAAACAAAAGTATCAGAATCTTACAAAAAAACTTTGGGAGAAAAACATCCAAAATATGCGCTGTCTCTTAGTCATCTTGCAAAGTATTACGCCTCAAACGAAAACTTTGATACAGCATTAAGTATTATTAACATAGCGATAGACATACAACAAAAGACCATAGGAAATAAGCATCCAGATTATGCCAATTCGTTGAAAACTCTTGCACACTGCAATGCGTCTAAAGGCAACTATTCTGAAGCTATTAAACTTGAATCTAAGGCAAGAGATATCTTTAAACAAGTATATGGTGAAAATAATACATCATACGCCAATAGTTTAGGCGACCTGGCAAGATATAATTATAAAACAGGCAATTATAACGAAGCTATACAACTTGGAAACCGTGGAATAGAAATAAATAAGGAATTATTGGGCGGAAATCACCCCAATTACGCATTAGGACTAAGCAACGTAGCCTTATATTATGCAAATGCAGGGAAATACTCAGATGCTATTAAACTTGCAACCACGGCAATGATAATTCAAAAAAATACTTTAGGAGAAGAACATCCAAATTACGTCATATCGCTAAATAATATAGCATATTACTATTCCAGAATAGGCAAATATTCTGAGGCGTTAAATTTGGCTACCACAGCTTTGGAGATTCAAAAGAAAGTTTTAGGAGAAAACCATTCATCAACACTTAGTATGATGACCAACATAGCTAATTATAATGCACAACTTGGCAATTACACCGAGGCAATAAGAATTGAAACAATAGTAATGGAAACTCGCAAAAAGTTATATGGAGAAAACGATCCCGATTATGCAACTTCGCTTTACTACCTTGCACAATACAACGCTTACATTGGCAATTATCCCGAAGCACTACATCTATCGACAATTGTTACAGAAAGATACAAAAAAAACTTGGGCGAGAATCACCCAAACTACGCCTATTCACTTAACGATCTTGCAAATTACTACAGCTATAACGACAACTATGATGAAGCCATCAAGCTTTCAAAAAAAGCTGCGAATATTATACTAAAAAAATATGGAGAACAATCTCCTAACTATGCTACAATTTTGAGCAACACAGCAAAATTTTATTCGGGCTTAGGCGACTATGAATATGCGGCTACAACGGTGGAAAAAGTGATGGAAATACAAGAAAAAACAATTGGTAAAGAACACCCAAGCTATATTGGATCACAAAGCAACCTTGCCTACTATCAATACCAGCTTGGAAACTATACAGAGGCTATAAATCTTGCCACAATAGCCACCGAGAAATATAAACAATTATTGGGAGAAAACCATCCATCATACGCCACCGCTATCAACAACCTTGCCTTGTACAATAATGCAGTTGGAAACTCTGACGAAGCTGTAAAACTTGCTAAAATGGCTGCCGAAATACGAAAAAAAGTTGTTGGAGAACAACATCCCTCCTATGCAGAGGCATTAATAAACCTTGCTTCATATTATTACTGCCAAAAAAAGTACACAGAAGCTATAGAAGTTGGAACTAAGGCTATGGACATATATAAAAATACCGTGGGCGAAAACCATACTTCATACGCCACCGCTATTAACAACGTTGCAAAATTCTACTCGATCAACGGCAACTACACAGAAGCGATAGCCCTCGGAACAAAAGCAATGGAGATTTACAAATCCACAATGAATGAATGGCATCCTGCATTCGGTTCGTTGTTAAGCAACCTTGCAGAATACTACTATTTTGCAGGCAACTATCCCGAGGCTGTAAATCTTGCTACAGAAGCCCTTGATATTCGTAAAATATGTTGGGGTAAAGATCATCCTTTATACGCAACATCGCTCTTTCAAGTGGCTCAATACCAACTATCAACAGGAATAATCAACTTAGATTATTTTAGACAAAGTTTAGAGAAGAACGTTATGTTTATTTTAACGAACTTTACGGAAATGACATACAAAGAGCGAACTAATTTTTGGAACAAATTTTCTGACTTATACAATAATTATCTGCCACAATTAGCTAATTCCCTTGCCAACAAACATAAGTATGCTGGTGAATCTGCCGCTCTCGCCTATGATGGACAAGTGTTGTCAAAAGGACTTATCCTCAATTCCGAACTCGAAATGCAGAAAATTATAGAGAAAACTAACAACACTATATTGATAGAACGTTACAACAAAATACGAAACGATCGTGTGCTCTTAGACAAATTGCGCCAAACTGCACCGGGTAAACGAAAGATGAACACCGATTCGCTACGCAATTCAATAGAACAAGAAGAAAAACAATTTCAGATAGATATAGCAGAATATGTCGAATATGGACAAAATCTCGCCATCACATATACCGACATTAAGAAAAAACTTAAAAAAACCGATTTGGCAATTGAGTTTGCTATGTTCACTGATACCGTCTTAAAACAAGATGTCTACATTGCACTTGTATTAAAACGAAATATGGAACACCCAAAATTGGTAAAGCTTTTTACTGAAAATACATTAAAAAATATATCCACAAACGACATTTACAATACATCACAACTATACAACCAAATTTGGAAACCGTTAAAAGAGTATTTAAAAGGTGTAAAAAATGTCTACTTTTCACCATGCGGACAACTGCACACCATTGGCATAGAATATCTTAGCAACGAAAACAACGAAGTTTTTTCTAATCAATACGCCGTATACCGACTCACATCCACACGCGAACTTGTACTCACCTCCTCACCAAATAAGAACCTCAAAGCCGTAACCTTCGGCGGAATCATCTACGACCTTAATTCTAGCACAAAGGAAACAGCAAAAGAGCGTAGCGGTGGTGCATCGTATCTCAGTGGCACAAAAGAAGAATCCGAAGCAGTAGCATCTTTCCTACAATCGGCAAAATACGATGTAACAACCATTTCCGACACAGCCGCCACCGAAGAGAGTTTTAAACATCTTTCGGGTCAAGGCATTAAAATACTGCACATAGGCACACACGGCTACTATTTTTCGGAAAACGATTTGAGAAAAAAAGGCATTGAGTATCTCACCAGCGACGAAAAAAGCAAAGAAGATAAAGCACTAAGCAGCAGTTTTTTGCTTTTTGCGGGCGCAAATGCCGTATTCTCTGCCAAAAGCCGCTCTGCAATTCCCGACGACACCGACGATGGTATTCTCACAGCCAAAGAAATATCACGTCTTGATTTCAAAGGGTTAGATTTAGTAGTGCTATCGGCATGTCAGACGGGTTTAGGCGAAGTAACTGGCGAAGATGTTTTTGGACTTCAACGCGGATTCAAGAAAGCTGGTGCACAAACCATTATAATGAGTCTTTGGAACGTTTCCGACAAAGCCACCCAATTGCTTATGACCGAGTTTTTCAAAAACCTCTCCTCCGGAATGACCAAACGCGCCGCATTTGTGGCAGCGCAATCAGTTGTAAGAGAAAAATATCTAACACCACAAACGTGGGCAGGATTTATAATGGTAGACGGGATGGAGTAGTAACTCTACCGTTTCAACACCTCGATTTTTTCGTTGAGCGGGTTATCAATTTTTAAGTTTGTAATTTTGCCATTCTTCCATTCGCAATCTACGGTAATTCCGCCACGAGCTTTGAGGCCACGGAAATATCCGCTCTCCCACTCGTCGGGTATGGCTGGGAGAATGCGGATTATGCGTGTGCCATCGGGTTTTACCTCGTGACTCTGCAAAAGCATCTCCATAACGCCTGCGCTGCCGCCAAAGTTGCCGTCGATTTGAAACGGCGGATGCGAGCAAAACAGATTGGCAAACGTTCCCGCGCCATCGCCCGAATACGAAACGGTGTTGCCCCATTGGTCGGGTTTACAACGTGCTGATTTTACAGGTTTTAAAAGATTTTTAAAAAGTCGGTAAGCGTGATTGCCGTCGCCAAGGCGTGCCCAAAAGTTGATTTTCCAAGCCATCGACCATCCTGTGCCGTAATCGCCTCGGCGCAAAAGGGTTTGTCGCGCCGCCTCTTTCAATTCGGGCGACGTGATTGTGGTGCCGGGGTAAAGACCAAACAGATGACTAACGTGGCGGTGCGTGGGCTCAATTTCGGTATAATCTTCGAGCCATTCTTGCAGATAGCCATTAGACGAAATCTTCATCGGAGGGAGTTTTTCGCCAGTAGATTTAAGCGTGGCGGCATAGTCGGCATCCACCCCCAAAACCTCAGCGGCATGCATTACCGCTCCAAAAATCTCCATACAAATCTGAGTATCCATCACGGGACCCGCACATACGCAACAACGCTGATTATCAATTAAAAAAGCATTTTCGGGCGAAGTACTCGGACCTGTTACCAAATAGCCGTCTTTCTCAAAAAGATTGGCACGGAGAAACTCAGCCGCACCTTTTATAATAGGGTAAATGCGTTTTAAATAGACAGTATCTTTGGTAAAGAGGTAATGCTCCCACAGTTGCAACGAAATCCACGCGCCGCCAGTAAAAGTTGCACCCCAAGTAGGATTTTCGGCAGGTGCGGTAAAATACCAAGCATTTGCCAAAACGTGTCCAGTCCAACCACCTGTGCCATAGAAAATTTTAGCGGTTATTTCACCTGATGATACAAGACCTTCGACATAACGCGTAATAGGTTCGCTCAAATCCGAAAGATTGCCCGACTCCATAGGCCAATGGTTCATTTGAACATTGATATTCAGGTGATAATCGCCATTCCAAGCAGTATGGAGAGCATCCGCCCAAATACCTTGAAGATTTGGCGGCAAATCAGCGTTAACACTTGAACAAATAAAGAGATAACGTCCAAACTGCAAATACAATGCGGCAGAATCCACCTTGGCAATAGTTCCGTTGGCATTTGCCTTGCCCATTGCCACATCCACACGGTTGAAATATTTCTGATATTCGCGGATATGATGTGCTTCAAGATTGTCGATATTTTTGGAAGCCGCAGTTAAAACATCATCAACATAACCACGGAGCATTTCAAAATCGCTATTGTCTGCCACATTGTTGATAATTTGACGATAATTGGTACGGGCAGAAATCAATATAATAGCCTCATTATCTGAGCGTTTAGACACCATGGCCTTAGCAAAAAACTTCACACCGTCTTTGCTGGGTTCGCCGCTATCCAACATTCCCGACATTGTAGCAATATTGCCATCGTGATAAAACACCTCTCCCCCACTCCGCTTAAAACCAAACGAAAACTGCAACGGTGCACCATCGGTTTTGAGTTTCACCACGATAACATTATCGGGAATCGACACAAAATATTCGCGGCTAAACTTAGCGTGTTTACCCCTATAATTAAACTTAAACTCGGTGTTAGCCACAGCGTTATTTAAAGATAATCGACGAGAGTAATCATAATAAGCCGTATCCTCAAACATATCCGAGAAATCAATCTCAAACCGTCCGAGCGTTTGATAACAACCGTAACGAGGATTTTCGCCTCCATTGCCAGTGCAAGTAAAATGCTGTTGCATAAGTTTTTCGGCAGCAAGATTATCGCCTTTGAGTAGTTTTTTGCGGATTTCGGGAAGATATTTTTTAGCCTCAGGGTTCGACGGATCCCATTCCGAGCCGCTCCACATAGACTCCTCGTTAAGCACAATAGTTTCCTTAGCAATTCCTCCATCGGGCATAGCGCCAAGCCTGCCATTACCAAGCGGCAGAGTCTCCTCCCACATCGACGCAGGATAATTTAGATTAATATCAAGATAATCAAGCTGTTTATCATTCTTATTTAAACCGCAGCTTAAAAGCAAAGACAACGGTAAGAGATAGAGTATTTTTTGCATAATGAATAAGTTTTTGAGGCAAATATAAGGAAAAAAGTCATTGTAAAAAAATACAGTCAAAATTTGCTGATTTACAAACAATAACATATATTTGTGACAAATTGAAAGTTGAACTTTCAATTTGTCATACTTCACAAAAATTCAACAATTACATTCAAGCTATCAGTAAATTACAACTATTTACAAAAATACTTGTCAAAAAATTTTGATTAGTAGAATATTTCCATTAAATTTAAAGCCGTAAAAATATAAGAAATTAAGAGCGTTTGCTTGGACTCGACTCACTGAAACGACCAAAATTCAGAATACAACGTAAGTTCGGGCAAATGCTCACACCCCCGAAAAGGGTGTGGGCTTTCTGTATAGTGTTGTAGGGCTTTGGTCGGCCTCAGTGAACTATCGGAAGTCCGCACCCTGATTTTTTTGTGGATTGTTGAACCTTAAAGGATAAAAACGATGGCAAAAAAAGGGAAAAAAGAACTCGAAGAAATATTGGAAGCGCAAAAAGAAGAAAAAATATTGGAAGCGCAAAAGTTCGTTACCGAATGTAAGAAAAAAGCAGCTAAGAATGCAAAACAATTCAATGAAATAAGTACATGCGTTTTGATTGGAATGTTTATAGTTGGAATCATAGACATGGTGTTTCAATCTGTGCCATTCATAATGCTTCTAATGGGAATTGCCACGATGGTATTCGGTTTTTTACCAAAACTAATAACCCATTTCGGTTATTTAAAAAGATTTAAAAATAACCTGATTGCAAAAACATTAACCGAAGACCTATTAGTAAAATATCGTCATAACGAAGGTGATTTTGCTGACACAGATAAAGAAAAGGCATTAGGCACTTTCGCAACAAAGTTTCAAGAAATAAAATCAAATTTAGACAAAGTCGAAATTGAAATATTAGAAGATACTAACCAATTAATAAATAAGTAATATGAAAAAAAGTTATGTATTCACAATCGTGGCATTATTAGCATTAGTAATATGCGGTTTATACTTTAACGACACGTATATTAAATGGACAAAGGGAAATGCCGAATCTGAAAATGATTCAAATACAGTATCAACAAAGGTAAAAGAACCTACCATAGCTAACGACACTATACAACCAACGGACAGTGTACAAACAGCAGAACAAGCAAATAATAGCGGAAAAACATCAAAAACAGAAGGAGGGAAAAAAGATAATAGCGCACAATCGTCTTCCATTGTAATAGATCCAACACAAGAAGGACATGACAATATACAAGATATTAAGGCGCAAAAAAGTAGTAATTCACAGTCGCCCAATAATATAGAAATCAAACCTACACAAAAGGGCGACCATAATACCCAGAATTTAGAATTCTCATATTAAGATTTATATTCACAAATGAGAGGTTTCGTATTGTTAGTATTGTTTGCATTCATCATAAGAGGATGCGGAGGTCCGATAATTCCTGATGAGGGTGATAATAAAGACACCCTCCGCGATAAGCCGTCCAACTCTGATACTGACAGCAATAGTGGTACCCGCAAAATAGTAATATCCCCACATCAAGAAGGAAGCAACAATAAGCAAACGACAGAAATAAATCCATTTTATCTTACTAAAAATCTGACAGTTAATCATTATAAAATATACCAATACAATTTTGACATTCATTTTCATTTTGGAGATAGTGCCATCAACATTACTGAAATAATAAGTGGTATAGTAAATGGAAATCTGTTTATACCTAAAAAGATAGAATCATTAGATGGAAGATTCAGTTTCGACTCCAATGCCTTCATAAATAAAGACAGTATTATTTCGCAAAAAGATAATTATGTTATCACTGCAAATAAAAAGACCAATGGGGACTACGAACTAGCAATCTTTGATACGGATACAACTGTTATCAACCCTCCACCTATGGAATTTAAGGTTACTTACGCACCCGTAATAGAAAATAATTATTACAAGTATATCGGTACTATCATAAATGAACAACCTAATGGTCAAGGAACACTGATTGTCAAAGAAGACGGTTATCGTCCAAACAACAATAGCTCAATAACCGCTAACAAAGGAGACGTTTTTATAGGAGATTTCAAGGAAGGGCAAGCAACACAATACACTCAAATAGACAAAAACGGCGACACGCTACGAACAAACCATTTTCCTTCGGAATACGACTTTGTTTTTCCAATTGATAGTACAGATTTAAAGAACTATCCTTTAAAACAAAGAAAACACATTGATGTCGGTTTAGGCAATCTGTTTGCTGTGTCAAACAAATACTGCAAGCAAAAAAAGATAATTCCACAAGATGTAAACATCGGTGCCGATATGACCAAAGAAGCACGTGACGAGTTTTTAGCGATGTTCAATTCCAAATCAAAGTTTGAGTATAACCCCAAAAAAGTTGGAGAAAGTGCTTATCGTATCCAAAAAGACATCAATGGATTCTTTATAACTGCCATAGTAAAAACTAAACAAGGTCTTGACACAATAAAGCGCAGACGTAACGAGCTGAAAATTAGATTCAACGAAAAATGGCAAATATCAGGTTTTGACTGCAAACTATTACCCGACAATATACAATTTTGCGATAACGTAGATAAAGAAACACAAAAATATATCACGCATTGGCTGTGGGAATTCAGAGTGGCTTACGGTAAAAACGTAGATAGTGTTTTGCTTTTTTTCGATAATAATGCAAAAATTTTGACAGGCAATATACACGAAGATCGTACCGACTCAACACTACATAACAGAGATTCCTACGGCGACAAACTAAGAGTAATATATCAAAACGAAAAAAGACCTCCTAAATTGACATTTACAGACGCTTATGTATGCAGATGCACAGACAAAAATTGGCTCAATTGGTATGACATACGGCTGTATCAAGATTGGCATAATAGGCTGTACAGCGATGACGGTTGCTTATCAATGCGTTGGAAAATTGACAACCTTGCTGACAAACCTATCATTTTTGTAAGATGTTGGAAAGAAGATGAAGACGTAGACTTGTCGGCATATTGGCCGGTAAAATTTTGATACGTTAACAATTTGCGCAAGATGAAACATATAGTTTTTATAATTCTTATGCTATTATGCAATAAATTGTTTCCACAACAGAAAGCTTGCTATTTGAATACGAAAAGCAAGTTACAAGAAGAGAACGGATCATTTCCCGATTCTGCACTAATAACAGATGGTAAAAGATTCACATCACTCGTGATAGATATTGATGGAATAGAAAAATCGATGTGGTGGATAGAACCGCGAGATATTATTTTAAAGGAAGTTATTGATTATACAAACACATCAGACACTTTGTTTTTTGACATATCACAGAACAGAAACATCGAATTGTCTTTAAAATCTTATATTTTCCCTGATTATGAAATAAGATATAATCCAGCTATTTATTCAAGATATTCAATTTCATTAGTTTCATCAGATACAATTAAATGTAAACTAGATTGGATACCATTTTATGATGCGCCACTACATTTGTGGACATTATTGAAAAATGACCAAATTATAAATGAAGAACCTTCTATTGATACAACAGAAAGAAAGCAAAAGCCTCCTAAAACACTTATAAAAAATATCTGTGGAGTTAACTTTCATTTTGTCTTTGTAGAAGGAGGGTATTATGAGCGGAAATATGAGATAGATGATACAATAATAGTCAGTAAAGAAAAAGTAAATAGCTTTTATATTAGTCAATACGAAATCACAAACGCACAGTGGAAAGCAATTTTTGACGAAAAAAAAACATATCCCTGTCCCAATTGTCCCAAAGTTAATATTTCTTGGTATGATGCATTATCTTTTATTAGTGAATTATGCGAAAAAAGCAAAAAAGATTTTGCATTACCTTCAGAAACATATTGGGAATATGCAGCTACAGGAGGACTAAATCGTGATACATTTTTGTATGCAGGCAGTGATACATTAAATATAGTGGCATGGACGACACACGATAAAGAACAAAGAGTACATGATGTATATAAAGAACAAAAACGACCTAATTCATTAGGCATATATGATATGACAGGGAATGTTAAAGAATGGTGTTTCGATGAAGACGAAATATATACAGAAAGGCATTACTATCGCGGTGGTTCGTGGCAAATGATAGGAGTTCAAAGTGACGCAAAATATCTAATCAACTATAGAGAATCATCTGGAAGTTATGCGTCAGATATTGGATTTAGAATTATTTTACAAGTTAACGACAAAAAGCCAACAATATCTCATTTTAAATAAACTTATTACATATATAACGAATAAAACAGCCACCCAAATTTCCGTTTATAGCGTGCGTAAATGTACTTTTTTTACCGATTTTCGCACGCTATAAACGAAAAAAAATACATTATAATTCTAATTATCGACAAATTACCTAACACTCACATTACTTTTCTCAAAATGTTTTTCGCCCAAAATCGAACTTTTCTCACAATTTTTTTCGGCAAAAATCGAACTTTTCTCAAAATGTTGAGGGTACTCTCCCCTCCCCTACTTATCTTTTCTTCCAAAAAATTTTAGCAAAAACATCGTATCCATTATGGCAAATACTAAGTACACCGCCATAAAGAATATTACAAACGGCTTTCCGGATTCGTGGGGAAGGACGGCATACGAACTCATTAAGAATACGAAATAGAGAATCAACTTCAATACCGTTGACAGCATAAAGACACCTGAAAATTTGGCGAATTTTGAATACTGAGGTCTAGTGATTACCAATGCCGAAATAATGCTTACAGCAGCGAAAAATGCGGGAGTGGCATACACAGCCCACGACGATTTGTCTGGTATTATCACAACAAAAATCACTGCGGCAATAAGTGTGCATACCGCCGCCATCACTACATATTTAGTTAACTCTTTTTGCATTTTTATTTTTTAATTACATCCTTGATAAACAAATAAATACCCGCTGCTACCGAAAGCAATGATGAAATCACTGTAATAATAGGTTTTGTGGCAAAACAATCGTCCATCCAAATGCCTGCCAATACGCCAATAACAATTACGGCCACCATTTGAAAGGCAGCCGTAGTGTATTTTGCAACGTCGCGAAGGTTGTCGCTATCTTTTTTCAAGATTTTACTTCTTTATAGCGTTAGCGGCGGCGTCTTTGGTGTCCATCTGGCAAGTGCCGGTGAATATTGCGCCCTCTTCGATAATAATCTTGGTGGTGTCGATGTCGCCGTGCACACTTGCGGTGTCTTTGAGTTCAAGA
>JAGCDD010000343.1 GCA_017651345.1 Bacteroidales bacterium
TCGTCGTCGATAACAAAGTCGGCTCTGAGGTCGAGATCGCTCTTGAAACGGTTGCTTCCGCCCGAGGTGCGGATATTCAAGGGCAATTGGGCAAACTTATATCCTACACCAATAATCCACTCCTTGCGGTACATTTCGGATATCTGGCTGTTGGCAAATCCGAGGGTGATTTGACGGGTGCGACGGTACTCAAATTTGGTGCTCATAAGGTTTACCCACGAAATGTCGATACCAGCAAGAGGCGCAAATTTTTCGTCGAGGGTAACGGCGGCAATTTCGTATTGCGGAATAAAAAGATTGTTGGCTTCGTAGCGGGCAAACGAGCGTCCCCAATTGTATTCGTCGTCGAAACTGTACTCGGCATTGTTCTTAAAGTTGGATACCGAATACGACGAAGAATAAGCGTGGGTCAACATTGCCGAGCGAACCACATTTTTAAGCAATGGAATATTACCGAGACCCTTATAATTTATGCGCCAATTGGGCAAAGGAATTTTGAGGAACGGGTCGAGACGGATTTTTTGCGGACTTGTGCCTGCGTATGCTGCAAGAAATGCCGGCAAAAGCACATCTTGATGGGTTTTGCTGTATCCGTTGGGATAATTGCCATAAAGCAGATTGCCATCATCGTCTACCTGCGGAGTGGGGTCGTATCCTTTGAGACCCATTCGGCGGTCGGCTTGACGCTGTGCTATTATTTCGCGGTTGTCGAGAAACTTGTTGTAGGTTTCCAAAGAGTAATCATCGCCAACTTTCTTAAACGATGTTTTAAGCATATTGTAACTTATGCGGAAGTTACCGTGCTTAATGCGGCTCGATGTCTGCCATCCGTCGATGTCGGAAGCGTAAGCAAAAAACTCTTCGGTGTTGTAAACAATACTACGGTCGAAACTTACATCAATGCGGAATGTGTTGATGGGTTCTAATGCCACCCTTACGCCTATGCTGTTGCCTTTGGTATACATCACAGGGTCGGCAAGGGTGGAATCTTTGATAAGCCAACCTTTGTCGGCAGCGTAAAGATGGAAATCATCGTCGTTGAGACTCATTAAATAATCTATGCCCGGCATTATTACTCCGCCCGAATAATACGAACCAAACAATTTGGTGTCGGGCTGATAGCCGGTGAGGGTGTTGGCACGTTGATTTTTGTATGTTACCGAAACGCTGCGGACGCTCATAAGTGTGTAAGCCAAATAGTCGGAAATTACAAGGAACGGACTATCGTTGACAGGCTTTTTGCCTTTTACCACAGCGGTACAGCCTTCGTAATCGTCGTCGGCAGTAAAGCGGATGCGGTTTTTGTCAACAATCGAAAAATTACCTTTAACGGGCTGACCATCTATGTCGGTAACTTCGGCATCAATATCGGTGGTGCCAAGATTGTGGTAAATAATTCGTCCTACGCCTTTGGAGAAACGGAGATTATTTTTTGTGGCTGTTACCTCGCGTTTTTCGTTGGTGGCGTTTTTGCGACCGTCTTTTGAGAATCGTTTTAATACATCTTTAAAATAAGGTGTTTTGCGATATAGGTTTTCGAGGTTGGTAGAGCCGTTGAGAGTAAGCACTCCGTTGTTGGCAATGGTGTTGCCGTGGCTGATGGTGTAAGCCGGAGTGGTGTCGGTGGCGGCTACTTCCACAGGGTCGATACCGCGCTGCCAATTGTAGTCGCTGCTGTAAATGGCATTTGCCGAAACCCAATTCAAAAGCGGAATCTTGTTGAGCGGCACTTGGTATTGGAATTTTACATTCTGCTTGTAAGATGTATTATAACCAAGGTCGAGAAATTTCATAAAAAGCGTATCCTTTTCGCGGGCGGTTTCTTCGCCAAAACGGTCGAGTATGCCGTCGGGATTAACGCGGCTTTCGTTGTTGGCGGTAAAGTTCATTTGCAGATTTTGCGACAACTTGTAATTAACTTGGTAATTTCTGCGCCAACGGAAATCTTTTTGGAATGTGGGGTCGAGGAAACCATCGTCTTCGTTGATATTGCGATAATTGATGGTAGAATACATACGGTCGATATTAGCCGACGCAGCCACCATTGTAGGCAACAGATAGAAGTTGAAATCGCGTATCAATGCAAGATTTTTATTACGCAAGAATTTTACCTTTGAGAGCGGTTTGTAGTTTTTTGGATTGTAGGTAAAGTTGTATTCCAACGACGATTGTAAAATTCTCTCCAACTGCGATTTAATAGTTACATCGTGCATATAATACTCGCTGTAAGCAAAACCCGCCGTAAAGTTCGACACGTGGTAGAATGGCTTTTGGTTAACGAGCGGTTTCTTTTGCTGCTGTTTTTTCTCCTCAGGGGTAACGGGCACATTGGCATTGGCTTCGGCGTTTTTCTGCTCTTTGCGCAAACGGGCTTCTTCTTTTGCCTCCTTGCTTCGTCCCTCAATGTGCATATTGGTAACGTTGAAACTTTTGCGACGTTCAAATGTTATACTTTGGTCGCGGATTTCGTCTTTTTCTTCTTTTGAAAGATGAGGATTGTTGAGAGTCTCTTTTAGTTCGATATCGGGGTCGAGCGGATTATAGCGTGGAATTTCGTAGTTTTCGGAATATCCAAAGTAAACAGGCAATTTTACTCCGTAATCATTATTAAAGAATTTGCCCATCTGCACTTGCGATGTAAGGTCGTATTGGTAAACGGTTTCTTGGTAACGCTCCCCTACCCTCTTTTCGATGCTGCCGAATCCGGGCGTATGTGTGTAACCTGCAACAGAAACTGTGGCGAGGTCGGCCATCTGCAATTCTACTTTTCCTTTGGCAGCCCATCCGCCATCTTCGTTGAAGTCGGTAAGGCGAAGTTCGTTTACCCAAATTTCGGCGGTTTTGGGCAATCCGTCGTCAGAGAATGGATTGGTTTCTTGCGAGGGGTTGCGCACACCTATCATTATGGTTTTGATATTGCTAACGTTTGGATTACCCATAACGGTAATTTTAGTACCGTTTTCGTTTACGTGGGTATAAGGCATTGTTACCGAAACAGTTGACCCAGCCTCACGTGCTGCATTATTGCGCATTACCTTAACATCTTGAAGGTCGGCAAAAACTATCTCCACATTGTTTTCGAGCGGCCAAACACCGAGGCGACCATTTTCGTCGTTGGTGTAATAACCTTCGGGGGTTACCTTCAAGGGGAGTTCGTATTCGTAGTAGTTTTCTTTGTAGTCGCTACCGAGACGGACAAAAATGCTAAGGTCGTTGTCGTTTAAGATTGTACCGGCGGGTTGTTCTTCGTGAACAAACATTTTAAGTTTTCGGTATTGGCGAAGGTCTAAAACAGCGGTTTTGTATGCTGCCACCGATTGTCCGTCGGGAAGATTTGTTACCGAGAGAGCCATAGATTTTTCGTCTTCTTCTACCACTTGGTTGGTTTGGTAGTCGCGCTCGCGGTCGATGCCGGGAGGAAGAAGATAATTAACGGGAGTTTTGCTGCCGTTTTCTTCGAGGCTGACGGTAGAGATGTCTAAAAGTCCATCGCTATACTGATGGTCGGTAACCACTTCGCCAGCCGATGTCATAGCGGCGTTGTATTTGCGCCAATCGCCACGCACGAGGTTCATTTCGGCAAAACGGAGAATAATATCTTTTTTGGCGTTGGTAAGATACATACGCATAAAGCGGATCGACTTAAAGTCGGAGATTGAACCAACGGTGCTATCGGGTTCGTAGATAGGCACTTTAAATTGATACCATTTTACAGTTTCGGTTTGACCGTTAACAGTTTTAACGTTGCTTTCAATCATATCGGTGATGTAGTTTTGTCCCACCTGCATTTGGTCGGGCGAAAGGTGCACCTTATATTGATAGTACGATTCGGTTTCGGAGAGGGTATTGTCGAGATTGATATCCTCTACATCGGGGTAACGGTCTTTAATGGTGGAGTATGCCGACGAAGTAGAAAAATCGCGCGAGTTGCCTTGTGTGCCGTTGTAATGTTTGTATCGGTCGGCAATGGAGAGTTTTTGTTCGTCGTAATCAGAGCCGCGGAAAAAATGGTAGTTGTCGCTCGACGGGTCGTTGTAAGCATCAGCGTATGCTTTTGAAGATGTTCCGAAAACGTTGGAGATACGGTCTAAGAAATTATTGTGGAATGAGCGTTCTTGATCGTCGTCTAAGCCGTCGAAACCAAGGTCTTGAACATCTTTTGCGCCGTTGCTATTGTCGAATGCGTTAACAAGGAAGGTTTTATTAGAAACCAAGCCCCAAGCGGTGGTGTCGATAAATTGCGGGTCAGGCGGATAAGGCAGACCGTTTTCAAAACTTTTGCGCGAATCTTTTAGCACATCTTCCGATACGTTACCAAGGTTGAAATAAAGGTCGGCACCCATATCCTCTTGCTCGTAGATAAAGGGGTCGAGCATCCAAAATTCAATGTATTCGATGTTAGAAGCCTCAAAGTCGGTGGTGGTGAGTTCGCGCATTACGCCGCCCCAACGTTTTTGGGGATTTTTCAAAGAGCCGTCGTCGTTGATACCAGACGAAACGCCGGGTTCGCCCTCAACGTCGTAGTTGTAAGGTCCGCGCTCGGTGGGGTAATATGCAAGGTTGAGAATGGTCAACTGTGTAGAAATACCGCTGATAGATTGAGCGTTGGGGAAAATCTCACGTTCGTAAACGGCACGTATGTAATGGTTGCTTTGGTCGTCTTTGCTAATATAAGAAGGTGTAATGCCGTAACTACTTGTGGCTGTGCCTTGAAGGTCGCTCAGCACATTATACCAAGCCAAACGCGCACGGTTGAAACCATATCTAAGGTCGTTGTTGAATTTAGCCTCGGGGAAATTTTTTGTTCCAGCCGGAGTGGATGCCAAAACCCATTGGCTTACCGATTTAACATCTATTTTGGTTTGGGCACTTTCAAAATCGTCGATGTAGCAAGTTCCCGCCTTGTCGATAGAGCGACTATGACCAGGGATAAGTTGCGCAAATTCGCCCTCGAAACTTAATCTTGATTCGGCTTTGGTGCTTATCAAGGGAAGGCGGTCAATGGCTTTGGTTAATCCGGGCAATGGCAGCGAGTAGCGCATATCCAAACCCCAGATGGTGTTTTTGATAGGTTCGTTGCCAAAACTTACTTTGTTGGTAAGGGTCTTTTCAGAAAGACGCATAATTGTACCGCCAATGTTGAAATTTTTGTTGAACTGATAGTTGAGGTGCGTTCCCATAAGGGTTTTGGTGGTGCTGCTAAACGTGGTGTTGCTCTCTACCGAAACGAGAATTTTGTTGCCCGACGAAAGGATAGATTCGTTGAGAATTTTTACCGTTCCGAGAAGATAGTCTACCGAATAGTCGCTACCCTCTTTTAACTGCATTCCGCCGCAGGTAACTTTTACCGAACCTTCGGGAATGTTCATAGCGTCGAGCGAAATTTCACTGCCCGCCGACGATTTGTATTTACCTGTAATGTAAAACTTGTCGCGCTCGGCATTTTGCTTGGCTATGGTTTTGGTACTGTCGTAAAGTTGGTTGTAACAATATTTGGCAGCATCGCCGCTGTTGTTGATTTTGCTTTCAAGGTAACTGCCGAAAGGTTCGAGCATAGGAAGGAAAACACGTCCGCGCTCGGCATTGATGGTTACGCCATCGATAAAGTCGAAAATACCGTCGGGGGTGGATTCCAATTGCGTGTTGGCATTATCGAGGTTCATTACACGGAGAAGAACTTTGCCATCGATGTCGCCGGCGTTGAGGTAGTTGAGTTCGGTGCCGGTTTTGTCGTTGTGGTATTTGATATGTAGGCGGAAATTGTCTTTGTCGATTTGGTAAGCATTGAGCGAATAGACGTTTTTCATCATCAACTTCCAGTTGGGCAATGCGGGCGAAAACGATGTACCGCGCAAAAGTTTTAAGATAAGAGTTTGCGACGGCTGCACTTCGGAACTAAATTCGCCCACTTTGTAGGTTTTGCCTCTATAAGTATATTCGTAAGCCACGGCAAGCACCTCATCGTCTTGAAGGGCAGAGTTTAGCGAGATAAAACCAAGTTGCGAATTAAAAGTATATTCGTTGTTGCCAAGTTTTCGGGCGTTGCCAATTTTTTCGTAATCGGTGCCGGGTTCAAAACGTCCGTTGAGGGTGCTTGTGATGCTGTTAATATCGCGGACGGCTTTGTACGAACCTGTAAGCACATTGTAAAGGTTGTTGGCGGTGTTTTGAGGCAGTCCGTTCGACATTCCCGACGAGTGCACCGCAGTGTGATTGTAAATTTGCGAGGGTTCGCCAAGGTCGAGAAAAGCCACAGAGTTTCGGGTGTCGTCGGTGGCAAGTTTTTTATTTGTTACCCAAACTTCGATGTTGGTAATGTTAATACCCGACGAAATTATGGGCAGATTAGCAAGAGCACGTTCGTAATTGTCGCGGAAAAAATGGTTGAGGAAAAAGTGACGGTTTGCCTCGTAGTCGCTGGCTTGAATACGAAATTCGTTTGTTACCGCTCCGGCATTTACTTCAATGGTGCGGGTTTCGCCTTTTTGCTGCGAAAGAACGGCAGTGGCGGTAAGTTTGCCAAATTTCAAGTCGGTTTTTACACCAAAAAGAGTGCTACTACCTTGAATCAAAGTACCTTCGAGCGGCATCGACACGTTACCAAATTCTATGCGTTGGATAATTTCGTCGTCGTGACCGATGTATTCGATGTTTTGCTTGTTTTCAAATTCAAAAGTGGCTTCGGTGTTGTAGTTGAGACCAATTTTCATCTTGTCGCCGATGTTGCCAGTAACGCCCACTTGCATATTCATATCAAAATCAAACGAAACATCGTTTCGCTGCTTTTTGGGAAGCGTAAAGTTGTCGATTTTGGTAATATCCACACCGCAAAGCACCTGCACATTGCCCTGAGCCTTAATGTCGATAACGTTTGTACCAAACACGCGGTCGAATCCACGGATATCCACATTGATACGCGGATTAAGATAGCGGTCAAGACCATTGCGGCTGCCACCGTCGCCCCTTGCGCTCTGCATCAACATCTGCTGACGCCAATATTCGCGCATTTCGGTGCGGTTTTCGGCAGAATCGTGGCTCTGACGGTCGGAGGTTACAGGACGACCAACATCCATTCCACCTACTTTTTTCTGAGTGGTGTAAGTGCCGGTTTTGTAATCGTACTCGGTTTGTGTGGAGATATTATCGGGGTCTTTAAGTTGAATTGGCGAATTTTGACGGATACGGTCGGTGTCGCCGTCGATTCCGGGTTTGTGCCACAGTGCATTAATACCAGCATTTGTGGGTGACGACGTAAACACCGCCGCTGCAAAAACTGCAACCGCGCCCGCCATTCCGAGAGTTCTTCTTATGTGTTTCATCAATAGTTAGTTAGTTTAATTGCAAAAATCATACGCTCCTTAACGCCTGTTTAATTAAATCTTCGGCACTTAGCGAGGGATTGCTCTTTAATACTGCGCCCACAGCCTTTTCTGCCGCCGCCTTGGGATAGCCAAGCATTACAAGGGCTGCAATTGCCTCTTCGCGGTTGGCATTTTGTGGAGTTATTATCGAAACCTCCGCACCGGAAGTCTTCTTCATCTTGTCTTTCAAATCAATTACAATGCGTTGCGCCGTTTTGGGACCAATGCCCTTAACTCTGCCAATAAGTTTAGCATCTTCGGAGAGCACCGCACTTTGCAATTCGGCAGGACTCATCGACGAAAGTATCACCCTCGCCGTGTTTGGTCCCACGCCCGAAACATCCAACAAAAAGCGGAAAATTTCGCGTTCGTATTTATCGGCAAATCCAAAAAGAATGTTGGCATCTTCGCGTATCACCTGATGAATAAAAAGTTTTGCATCGGGCTTGCCTTCCAACGCCGAAAAAGTGTTTAGTGAAATGTTTATCAAAAAACCCACGCCGTTGTTGTCGATTACGGCAAACGAAGGGGTAAGTTCTGCAAGTTTTCCTGTAATGTATTCGTACATAGTTTATAATAGTCCGTTTTCAATTCTAATAATAATATCCTCAATCATTCGGTCTTCTTCGTCGGCATCGTATTCAGATTTGAGGTTTGAGCCAAACAAACGCGCCACGCCTTGCCACAGAAATGCACTAAATCCGCCCTTCAACTCTTGAATCACTTGATAAGTAGTGTTGCCTGTTTCGCGGTCAACAAGTTTTATAAGAATCTTGCCTTGCGAAATGGTCAGGTGGATAAGTTCGTCTTCAAATTGATCGCGCAATTCTTTTTCCTTAGCCTTGATAAACACCTTACGTTGGTCTTCGTCGGTGATATGTTTGAGCGAATCTTCAATTTCGGCGTACACCTTGCGAATAAGCACCGAGTAGGGATAAACGCGCTTAACGTTGTAAAGAAGTTTTGAATATTGTTGCTGTTGCCTTTTGGTTTTAAACACATACGGCGGACGTGCCAAGGCGGGACGAAATTCTTTGATAAGAATTGTGTCGGCACCTTCGGTTCGGTATGGAAGCCACTGCACGCTATTTTTGCGCTCCTCATCTTCGATAGCCTGATACTCGTCGAATGTGATTATGCGCTGCGCCTGCGACGTTATTGCCCATAGAGATATAATAAGAAATAAACACAGCCGTTTCATATCGTCAAAAATTTATGCATAAAAATAAAACTACAAAAGTAATCTAATTTTTTACCTTTGCACTTATAAATAGTTAAAAATAAAACAGACAGATGAAAAAAATATTGCCCGCCCCCTTGCAAAAAGGCGACAAAGTGGGAATCATTGCCCCCGCCGGACCCATCACCGAAAAACAAATGCGCATTGCCGTTGCCAAAGTAGAAAAAGCCGGATATGTCCCCGTTTGCGCCGATGGCCTCACAGAGCGTTTTGGATACCTTGCTGGATGCGACGAGTACCGCGCAAAACAAATAAACACTCTATTCGCCGACAAAAGTATTAAAGCAATATTAGCCGCTCGTGGAGGATACGGCTGCACCCGCATACTTGATATGATAGATTACGAACTCATAAAAGAGAACCCAAAAATCATCGGCGGGTATAGCGACCTTACCGCACTTATCTGCGCCATCTACAAAAAAACGGGACTCGTAACATTCCACTCATCGATGCTTGTACCCGACGAAACCGACTACTCAAAAAATAGTATGTGGGATATTTTTGCCAACGGACACAAAAACTACCGAATAACCTGCGAAGAGGCCCATAAGCAAAATAAAGAACTATCTTCGCAAGAGCCAACAGTTTTAAAATCAGGCAAATGTCGTGGAACGCTCTTTGGTGGCAACTTAACTTTACTTCAATCGCTCTTAGACACCGAATACGATTTCAATCTTAATAATAAAATATTGTTTCTTGAAGAAATCAACGAGCCACCATACAAGGTAGATAGAATGCTCACGCACCTAAAAAATGCGGGAAAACTTCGTGGTATTCGCGGCATAATTTTCGGCATAATGAAAGGCTGCGAAGCACAAGGCAACGAATCGCTCTCGCTCGACTACGTTATCGAAGATTTTATAAAAGACCTCAACATTCCAGTTGTAAAAAACTTTACATTTGGTCACGTTCAGTCGAGATGTACTTTCCCTATTGGGGTAAAGGCAAGATTAGATACGGAGAAAATGGAGGTGAGATTGTTGGAGGGGTGCGTGGAATAATTTCACACAAACTCATACCTTGAATTTCTGCGGCACGGCACAAACCCAGCCTCGCGGATTGCGGCTATCATTTCGTTAGAATCGAGACTATAATTAGCACCCGCTGCCGACACTACGTGCTCTTCCATCATAATAGATCCGAAGTCGTTTGCGCCCGAATGAAGGCATATTTGCGCAATTTCTTTACCCACAGTAAGCCACGAGGCTTGAATATTAGCTATATTATTGAGTATCAATCTACTAATAGCAATCATACGGATATATTCCTCGCCCGAAACAGGTGCGAACATACCATATTCTTTAACCAAACGTGTATCTTCGCTGCAAAATGGCCACGGAATAAAGGTAACAAAACCTTGGCTGTACTCTGGTTTCCGAGCCTGAGTTTCGCGGAGAGCGATAAGATGTTGGATGCGTTCTTCGAGAGTCTCCACGTGACCAAACATCATAGTACAAGAGGTAGGCAAATCTAAAACGTGGGCTTGGTGCATAACCTCCAACCACTCCCTTGCCGAACATTTTGCAGGCGACACAATTTTACGAACACGGTCTACAAGAATCTCCGCACCTGCGCCGGGGAGCGAATCAAGTCCCGCAGCGTGAAGTTTTTCTAACACCTCGCGATAGGACAATCCCGAAGTTTTGCTCAAATAGGCAATCTCGGCAGGACCAAGAGCGTGAAGAACTACTCCGGGGAACTCCCTCTTCAAATCGCTAAAAAGTTTGCAATAAAAATCCATTCCAAAATCGGGATTCATTCCACCTTGCAGAAGCACTTGGTTTCCTCCTGCGGCAAACAATGCGGAGATTTTTTCGCGATATTGCTCCATTGTGGTAACGTATGCCTCGGGCGAATTTTTTGAACGCGAAAAATTGCAAAACTTACACCGTGTAACGCAAATATTCGAAAGGTTGATATTGCGGTCGATTATCCATCCCACCTTGTTGTAGTCTTCGGGCTTTTTAAAACTATTCTTTACTTCGTTAGCCGCCGCAGAGAGCAAAGATAGGGGTGCATTCTTATAGAGAAACACTCCCTCGTCTAATGTTAGCGGTTGCAACTTCAAAGCCTTAGATATAATACTGTCTATATTCATTTTAATAACTATTATCTAAACTAATTATTTAACTAAATAATCACTATTGATATTACTCATACTATTAAAGATATTCACCCTTGCGCCAGGGTTCATCTTTTCAAGATAGTCGGCAAATTGTCGGAAACGTCCACGAGCGGTGACAGTTTCAAATCCACATTCCGACTTAATTTTCGGAAATCCATAGAGGTCGGCATAGAGCCTCGTCTGATCTTTGCTAATCTTAATCAGCGGACGCACCACATCCAATCGTCCATCAAAAAAAGTCATCTTGGGCGGAATACTGCAAAATTCGCCGTGATAAACCATATTCATCATCAACGTCTCCACAGCATCGTCCATATTGTGACCAAGGGCAAGTTTATTAAACCCCTCCTCGCGGGTAAAATCAAAGAGAATTTTTCTTCGAACACGGCTGCAAATAAAGCAACGGTTTTCAGCATTGCGAAGATCTTCGAGTACAACATTCTTTACAACGAGCGGAGTTTCAAGGTCGTCGCAAAAGCGTTGAACTTGGTCAAAATGTAAATTATACGCGGCATTTTCTACGTGAACATAAACGGCAGTGAGCGAAAAATCGGTTTTCAACACTAAACGCTTGAAAGCCAGCAGATGAAGAAGGGTCAAACTATCTTTTCCACCCGAAATTCCTACTGCGAATCTATCTCCTTTTTCAGCAAGATGGTACTCTTCGCACGTTTTTTCAAAGGCAGAACGGATTTCGCCAATCTTGCGTTTTTGCTTAGTATCAAATTTTCCCGAAAATATGTTCGCCATAAGTCAATGTTTTTTTAGAGCGCAAAAATAAAAATAATATGCAAAATTTCTATTACCTTTGCAGCGAATAATCAAACCAAACGAAATGAACCAAACCACGATAAAGACCATAGCGGCAGCATTTGCACTCGCACTCTCCTCGTGCGGCGACGAACCACCCATCAGCGAAAGCAAAGCGGTGGAACTAATTATCAAAATGCACGAAGCCGACGCGATAATGTTTGTAACAGGATATAGCGATGCCACACTCAAAGGCGACAGCGCATCGTATTACAACTATATTTTCAAAGAAACCGGCGTTACAAAAGCCGAATTTCTTGAAACAATAGATTGGTACACACAGCATCCCGAAAGGTATAAAACGCTCTACGAAAAGGTTGTGAAAGTTATCAATGCTGAAGATGACAAACAGCGCGAACGCGATGACCAAAACCGCGTGAAAGCAGCAAATGACATTTGGAACTTACGTTCGTATTACAACTTGCCCACCGATGGAATGACAAACCCAATAGCGTACGAAATTTCCACCGAAAACCAAGGAACATACACTATTTCAGCAGATTTCACATTTTACAAAGACGACGGCACTACGAATCCTCGTCTAACAATTATTGCCGATTATTACGACGGAACCAACGAAAGCATAATGACCAACGGCTTCAAAAAAGACGGAGAAAAACATCGTTTTAGCGCAATGATAAAGACCAATCCGAGCAAAGAGCTTAAACAAATCCGTGGATGGGTGTTAGACCATAGCGAACCCACTAATAGCAAGCACGTTGACGTATCAGATATAACCCTCCTTTATACCAAAGAATAATGAAACAAACTGCCACTGCCATAACGCTTAACTGCACCAAGTACGGCGACAACAAATTGATTGTCAATGCTTACACGCGCGAACTTGGCAGGACTGCTTTTGCTTTCAGAATTCCTCAAAACCGAAAATCATCTCCCCTACCCTACTGTCAACCGCTGTTTATCAACGAGATAGAATATTCTTCAGCACCCGAGGCGGAGATTAAGCAGGCTTTAAAAATTTCCACTTCGTACACCTACACGTCGATACCGTTCAGCACCACCAAAACCGCTACAGCAATGTTTATTACAGAGATTCTCTCTAAGGTGCTAACGTTTGCAGAACAAAACGAAGAATTGTACGAATTCATTACCTCAAGCCTAAAACTTTTTGATCAAACCGAGGTGCCGGGACGAAATTTTCACCTAAAATTTTTGTTGCAGATTACCAAATACTTAGGCTTTTATCCTCAAAACAGATACTCAATTTTACGCCCCTGTTTCGACATCGAAAAGGGATGCTTCACGGGAAACATCACTTCGTCGCGGCACGTGATTCATCCGCCATACAGCGAAATATTCAGCCGAATTCTCGATTACGACTACATTCCGTGCGACTTTATTCCACTGAGCAACGCCGACAGAAGTTTCCTTTTAGACAAAATTATCGAATACTACCACTTCCGTTTCGACAATATTGCAACAGTTAAAAGCCTTGCAGTTTTAAAATCAGTATTTCATTAACACACATAATATTATGGAGACTAAATTAAACATTATTATCGGTCAAGGACTCGGACCATTGCAGTTTGGAGCCACAGAAGAAGATATCAAAGATATTTTCGGCGCACCCGACGAAACCGAAAACGACAAAGAATCTAACACACTGACATTGTTTTACGATGGCATTATGACAGATTTTGTGCTCGAACCTGACGAAGAAGACGAAACTTATCGCCTATCGTCAATTCTTACATCAAATCCCGACTACTCTATCGACAACAAAATTCAATTCGGCGACTCTGAGGAGGCTCTTATAAAATACGCCAAAACCCTCAAAGCAGAAAATCCTGAAACCGAAACTGATACCGAAACAAACGAAAAATACCTTTACTTCGACGACCTCAACCTCGTGGCTATATTCGACCAAGAGGGTCTCGCAAGTGTGCAAATTAGCGCTTGGGACGAAGACGACGAAGAATAAATCATTAAAACACATATCATTATGAAGAAACCAACATTACGGCGAACCCTTGCCGCAACATTGGCTGCGGCTCTATTGGGTTTTTCGAGTTTCAAGGTGCTCGACGATGGCGACGATTTTGAACTTATCAAAAACCTTGAAATTTTCCATACCCTCGTTAAAAACCTGAGAATCTTGTATGTAGACGAAACCTCAAGCGGCGACCTCATTAAAACCGCAATGGACAAGATGCTCGAAAATCTCGACCCCTACACAGTATACTATCCAGAATCGCTCGTTGAAGATGTAATGTTTATGAACTCAGGCGATTACGCAGGCACAGGTATCGAATTAGAGATGATGAATGGCAAGGCTGTAATTGCCGAAATTTCTGAAAATTCTCCCGCCCACAAAAACGGTCTACTAATTGGCGACATCCTTATTAGCGCCGATGGAAAAACCCTCGCCGGCAAAACCGAAAACGAAATTGACCTTATATTAAAAGGCGAAGCAGGCAGCACAGTTAAGTTTCAAATAGAGCGTCAAGGCGAAAAAATTACAAAAGATATCCGCCGCGAAATTATCAAGCAAAAAAGCATCCCCTACTACGGCGTAATCAACGGAACCACAGGATATATCAACCTTTCGAGTTTTACCGAAAACTGCTCTGCCGAATTTAAAGATGCCCTGCTGAAACTCAAAAACGAGAATAAAATCCACAACCTAATAATAGACCTTCGCTACAATCCCGGCGGATTGCTTATTGAGGCTGTAAACATCGTAAACCTATTTGTAGACAAAGGCAAAGATATTGTAGCAATGCGTGGACGTGTTCAGGAATGGAACAAAACGTTTCGCGCCGAAAACAATCCTGTGGATACGCAAATACCTATCGTTGTATTAGTTAACGGCAAATCTGCATCTGCAGCGGAAATTGTTTCAGGAGCGTTGCAAGATTTGGATCGCGCCGTTGTAATAGGCGAAAAAACCTTCGGAAAGGGTCTCGTGCAAACCACCAAAGACCTTGTTTACAACGCCAAATGCAAGATTACAACAGCCAAATATTACATTCCCAGCGGCCGCTGCATACAAAAACTCGACTATTCGCACAAAAACAGCCAAGGACGCGCCGAAAGTATTCCAGATTCGCTTATACGCACATTTAAAACCGCAAACGGACGTCCCGTTAAAGATGCCGGCGGAATTATGCCCGACATTACTGTGGCAACCGACACATTAAGTTATTTAGTTGAAAATCTGATAGATAAAAACATAATCTTTGATTTTGCTACAAAATATCGAATTAAGAACGCCACAATAGCCGAGCCCGAAAAATTTGACATTACACAAGCCGAAATAAACGACTTAAAGCAAGCAGCAGGCAGCAATTTAACCAATTTTAAAACCATCACCGACCAAGAAATCGCAATTTTAGAAAAAACAGCCGCCAACGATTTTTCGTCACCCGAAATCAAAAAGAGAATCGATGCTTTGAAAGAAGTTATCCAACAGATAAAAATCTCTGAGACAAATAAATACGATAGCCAAATTAAAAAAGCACTTGAATATGAAATTATACGTCGTTACTACTACGAACAAGGCGAAATCCGCTACACCCTGCAAAACGACCCCTATATCACCGCTGCAAACCAAGTGTTAAAAGATGCAATTCTCTATAAAAAAACTCTCGGCAAGAAATGAAAATAAAATAGTTGGAATGATTTTTGCGGTAAAATAAAGGCTAAAATTTAGTTAAATTAAATTAACAAATTGATAATAAATCACTTGCCTATTTGTCAAAAAAAATAGCAA
>JAGCDD010000344.1 GCA_017651345.1 Bacteroidales bacterium
ACCTTCACCGCGAAGTCCGCACCCGCTATTGGGGATACGCCCCCGACGAGAGCCTCACGCCCGACGAACTCATCAAAGGCCATTACACAGGCATCCGTCCCGCCATCGGCTATCCGTCCACCCCGCTTCACGAACATAAAATTCAGGTTTTCAAGTTGTTGGATGTAACATCTTGCACAGGAATTGAATTGACCGAAAGCACAATGATGATTCCAATGTCGTCGGTGTGCGGATTCTATTTTGCGAACAAAGAGGCGAGGTATATTAAGGTGAGGTGATTATTTTTGCAATTATCGAAAAAAATGTGTACATTTGCACAAAACAAAAACTTTTGCACTATGGGCATCTACTTGAATCCTAACAACGACGGCTTCAAAGAAACATTAGCCGCCGATATTTATGTTGATAAAACAATGTTAATCAGCGAATTAAACAAGTTTATCAACAAAGGCAAAAAATATGTCTGCGTTTCGCGACCGAGGCGTTTTGGCAAAACAATCGCCACCAATATGTTGTGTGCATACTATTCCAAGGGTTGCGATTCGCGCGATATGTTTAGCAAATTGAAAATTTCCAAGGCAAAAAATTACGAAGAGTATCTCAACAAGTTGAATTTCATTGCGATAGATGTTGCAAGCGAGTATCAAAACGCTGTGGACAAAGACAAAATGCTCGACAAATTGACTGCTTTTGTAAAATCGGAGTTTGTAAAACAATTTCCAACGGTTGATTTTAGCGCGACCGAATCCATTGCGGACTGCATCCTGCGAGTTTATGCGGAAACAGAAGAACGTTTTGTAATTATCCTCGACGAATACGACTGCCTTGTGCGCGACCATTTCGGGACTCATTTGTTTGCCGGTTACCTTGAATTTCTCAACGGTTTATTCAAAAGCAATACGTTGCGACCTGCAATCGCATTGGCTTACATTACGGGAATTTTGCCTGTTGTAAGAGACCGCGTTCAGAGCAAACTCAACAATTTTGACGAATACACAATCCTCGACGCATACGAACTCACTGAATTTGTCGGTTTTACCGAAAAAGAAGTTAAGCCGTTATGCAAAAAATACAAGGTCGATTTTGCAGAAGTTAAAAATCATTACGACGGCTACGGGCAAAACGGCTACGAAATTTACAATCCCGAATCGGTGGTCAAATGTATGACGACAAAGAAGTTTGGCAATTTTTGGGGCAGGACGTCCACATACGCCGTTATCACCGACCGCCTGAAACACAATTACAAAGGCGCAAAAGAAGACATCATAAAAATGCTTTCCGGCGAGAGTGTCAAGGTCAATGTTACAAGTTTTCTGAATACAATGACCGACTTCATAACCAAGGACGATGTGTTTACGTACCTCATTCATCTCGGCTATTTGGCTTACAACAACGAGGACGAAACCTGCCATATTCCAAACTTTGAGGTACGAAAAGAATGGAACAACGCCATCTCCGCTATGCCCGACTATTCGCAAACCGACGAAATTATCAAGGCTTCGGAAGAACTTCTTAATCAGACAGTTGCCAAAAACGCCGACGCCGTTGCCAAGGCTCTCGACACTACGCACATACACGTAACTTCCAACCGCAGTTACAACAACGAGGACGCGCTTGCATCCGCCATTTACCTCGCATACGTCCACGCCCTCAACGAATATACAATAATCAAAGAAATGACAGCGGGCAAGGGTTTTGCAGACGTGGTTTTCATACCTGCCTTCACTGACAAACCCGCAATGGTAATAGAACTCAAACGCAACGGCTCTACCGAAAGCGCAATCAAGCAAATAAAAGAGCGTCAGTACTTTGAGCCGTTGAAATTGTACAAAGGCAGCCTTCTTTTGGTGGGCATCAATTACGACGAAAAAAAGCAAAAACACACCTGCAAGATTGAGGAATGGAATATGTAGAGGCGTAAATTGCGACTAAAACACAAAATTAACCGCCGCCGCAAATTGGAAACCTCGTAAATACAAATTGTCAGCGAACGGAAGCATATAGGTCATTTTTGTGTCGATGAGCATAAAATTGTTTTTAAACAATTCTATACCAATGGCAGGACTTACGTAAAAGTTTTTGAGCGAACTTTTTTTGCCTGAGTACATCAAATATCCGATATTGTAACCAGAATACAAGTTGAGGAATTTTCGTCCGCCGCGACCCAAATGACGGGAATAGAAATCCTGTCCGAAACTGAAATTGAAAATGTCAGAATACATTAGTGTATCGTTTTGCGGCACTTCATCAGCCTTAAACGCGCCAACGGTTATGTACGATTTGCCCTTGGTGAAAAGATATTTCAACATATATCCGTAATACAAATCAGCCGAAATGCCTTCCTTGGGATTTTCGGGCATAAAAACACTGAATTCAAATCCCGGCATATTCACAAACCTTATTTTCATAGACGCGCTCGGAGTAGTAGGCTCACGCATCAATCTGATGTCAAGCACAACTGTTCCGTTTTTAGACTCCAATTCGCGAATTTCGTTTTGATATTCGCGGATTCTGTCCTCATCATCTGAATAACGGTCTTGCAAACGGATTTTTTCCTGCGGAATGTATCGGGTAGTTTCTTTCAACTTGATTGTTTGACATTTCCATTCATCCAACTTGGTTTTAAGGTCGGCAAATTGCGATTTCTTCATCACCAAGGTATAGGTTATTACATAGTAATCCTTTGTTTTTTCTTCAATTCTCACGCAATTTTGCTCCACGAATTGTTCAAATTGAGGCGACACTTTTTCAAAATTTGGCGTATAAGTTTCCACCGAAGCGTCGATAAACGTGCTGTCGGCTTGGTTCTGAGCAAACGCGCTATTTGCTAACGTTACAAAAGCCCAAAGGCATATAACTAATAGGTTTGTTTTCATAG
>JAGCDD010000345.1 GCA_017651345.1 Bacteroidales bacterium
CCGTTTTTGGCAAAATTCCTTACATTGTCAAATTGTGGGTCGATAACCCAATTGCCAGTTATATCAATATAGCCCCATTTGTCGTTTAATTTGACAGCAGCCAAACCATTTCTGGCAAAATCCCAAACATCGTCAAATCGCGGTTTGATAACCCACTTGCCAGTTTTGTCAATATAGCCGCATTTGTAGTTTAATACGACGGTAGCCAACCCGTTTTCGGCAAAATCGCAAACATCGTCAAATTGCGGTCTGATAACCCAATGTCCAGTTGTGTCAATATAACCGAATTTATTCCCCAATCCAGCACGAATGAGAGTAGTATTATTGTTGTTTTGTGTTGTGCAGCCAACCAAAATTGTTATTGCCGCTAACACTATTGCTGCCAATAATTTACATTTAATAATTCGTCGGTTTTAAACGTGAAAATAAAAGTCACTCAAATATAGCATTTCTAATCGCATCCTTATTCATAAGAGAAAAAACTTGCTACGTTCACAGCCACCCGCTGGTGTTCGTCAACGGCGAGTTGAGTTTGGTGAGGGGGAAGAAGTAGACAGTTGTGATTTTTTTTGAGATTTTTAGTTAATCAGCAAAAAAATCAACGGAAAAAACTATTTTTGTAAAAAAAGCGATATATGCAAGTTATGACACAAAAACCGACGATTGCCGCATTTTTGAAGAAAATGCAAGCCGATAAGATGGCATTGAATGCGTGTATCCGTAATGGTGGCAACATAAGCAACGAGGCGCAAAAACGTGGAATCAAACTTGCGACACCCATATCAGTTTCAGGAAACAGATAATAACACGTTCTGGTTTGAAACAGATGATGGCTTGAAGTACCAAGCATATTTTATTGAATTTCCAACAATTAACTACAAACTCTACTCGTTTTCTTTCGATAAAGAAGATGGTTTGAAGCATTTCGACAGACGCATAAAAGATACAATTATATGTATTTTGAGAGAGTTTTGCAGTGCTGACAATCAGATACTTGCTTATACCTGCGATGTGAGTGACGGACACGAGTTGGCTCGTAAACGGTTGTTCAACAAATGGTTTAACGAAGAAAACGATGGCTCGTTCGCGAAATTCGATTTTCAATCGGAAAATATCTATGTGTCGTTGATAGCAAAAAAAGATTTTCCCATTGTAAATCAGGCGATAACAGATGTTAACCAGTTGTTCGCCGATGTGATTTCAAATAAATAACCCCGTCCACCCGCTGGCTTTTGTCAATGGCGTGTTGAGTTTTGTGAGGGGAAAGATGTAGTATCCGATAATTATCGAGAGAGTGATTATACAGAAAATGCCGTCACAATGGACGGCATTTTTTGTTGGCGATATAGGAGTTTTAATATAGATCTAATTCTGATGATTTGTCGACAACCCAATCGAATTGCGGCTTCACAACAATATTTCCTTTTTCATCTATTATTCCCCATTTTCCGTTTTGTTTGAAAAATATGGTGTTTTTAAAGATTCTCACATTGTCATATTGTGGATTAACAACCATATTGCCTGTTTTGTCAATACAGCCCCATTTGCCGTTTAATTTGACATTAGTCAAACCGTTTTCGGCAAAACCATCAACCCAGTCAAATTGTGGGTTGATAATCCACTTTCCGGTTTTGTCAATAAAGCCCCATTTGCCGTTTAATTTGACGCGAGCCAAACCGTTTTCGGTAAACTTCACCGCATCGTCAAATTGAGGAGTGATAACCCACTTACCTGTTGTGTCAATATAGCCCCATTTGCCGTTTAAAATAACAACAGCCAAACCGTTTTCTGCAAAATCACCATTCCATTCAAATTGTGGGGAAATCACCCAATCCCCAGATTTGTCGATATAACCCCATTTGCCATTCAATTCGACACGAGCCAAATCGTTTTTGGCAAAATCCCAAACATCTTCGAATTGCGGGGCGATAACTAAGTTACCAGTTTTGTCAATAAATCCATATTTGCCGCGTAATTTGACAACTGCAAAACCGTTTTCGGAAAAATTACCAGCTAAGCCATATCGTGGGGGAATAACCAAATTGCCAGTTTCGTCAATATAGCCACATTTACCGTGTAATCTGACAAGAGCCAAACCATTTTCGGCAAACTTCCAAACCTTGTCGAATTGCGGGTTGATAACCCATTTGCCAGTATTGTCAATATAGCCATATTTGCCGTTTAATGTGGCAATAGCCAAACCATTTTCGGCAAAATGACCAGCATAGATAAATTGCGAATTAATAACTATCTTGCCAGTTATGTCAATATAGCCCCGTCTGCCGCTCAATTCGACAACAGCCAAACCATTTTTGGTAAAATGACCACTCCAGTCAAATTGTGGTTTTATAATCCACTTGCCAAATTTGTCAATATAACCGCATTTATGTTCAAATTCAGCAGGAATATATAGTTCCATAGTTCGTCGGTTTTAAACGTGAAAACAAAATAAAAGTCATTCAAATATAACAAATTATACCTCCATTCATATTTTTGTTTTTGCGTACGTTTATTTTTATCTTTACAGCAACTAATTGAATAAGTTATGAAAACCTCACATCCAACAGTGTTTAACGATGCTCAACTCTATCTGCTCGACGTGTTTTCAGACATCAAAACGGATAAGGAACTGCTTGACATCAAGAAACTTATCAGCGATTACTATGCAAAAAAATTAGACACTGCGCTTGATGATATGTGGCAGTCGGGTGAGCTTGACCAAAAGCGTCTTGACGAAATCAATGAACTTGATTTGCACAGTTGGCTCAACGAACAGCGCAAACTCGACAAAGTCAAGTGATTTGTAATGCGCATAGTTCTTGACACCAATTGCCTTATTCAGAGTGTAGGTCGCCACAGCGAGTTCCGTCCGATATGGGATTCCATCTTGAATGGGCAAAACACGTTGTGCATCACTAACGAAATTCTTGCAGAATATTCAGAGATTCTTGGTCGGTTGTTCAATCCGCAGTTTGCCGAAAAGGTTGTTTTGGCAATTTTGAAAAATCCGTTTGTCGAGCACTTTTCGCCCCATTATCGCTTCAATTTAATCACAGCCGACCCCGATGACAATAAATTTGTCGATTGTGCCATTGTCGCAAACGCCCGCTACATTGTTACCAACGACCACCATTATGATGTTCTTCGAAAAATCAGTTACCCTTCTGTAGATGTGATTACCTTGAAGGATTTTCTTGATTTATTGCGGTCGCAGAACGAGATGAGATAGGAAACGGTAATTGATGATTTTGACCATTAGACCAATAAAAAAGGTTGCAACCGGGCGGCCGCAACCTTTTATTTGTCAATTAGTTATTTAAGTGTTACTTAATATCTTCCCATTTGAAGTCGTTGATATTAAGTTCATTCTCGTAAGCGTTTTCACCTACGCAAGCTCCGAGAGCTGTATTAAACTCGTCTTTGGTAATTCCTCCGGCGTTTGTATTTGGTGTGGCAACCTGGAAATTTTCATCTACATCACCAGTCTCTTCATCTTCTGCTGTGTAGTGGATATAAATTTTTCCCAACTCGCTGTTTTTCAGTTTGAAGTATGTGGTTGTACCATCCATGCCGCCTTCTGAGCCTTCATCGGTTCTAACCACGCCATTGTTGTAAACACACAGCCAAGTGGTTTGCCACGAGTTGTTCGACAAAGCAATTTCTTTGACTTCGTTTTTAACACTGTATGCGGCAATAAAACCAGTCATTTCGTGCTCTTTCACGTATTCGCGCAGGAAAAGTTCTGCGGTTCCATCGCCATCGATGTCGTAATATGCCATTTGATTAGGTGCATACGTTGTGTCCATTGCTTCTTGGAAACTTTTGATGGATTCGTTTTCGCTCCATAATTTAATGGCATTTTCAACTGGATTGGCCGCTTCTGCTTCCGGCTGAGTTGTAGAGGCATTTTTGTTTGCGTTGCTTGAGCATGCCGTAAGGGCTGCAAGCGCTACAATTGTAAGAAATTGTGCTTTCATCTTTTTGTAAATTATGATTAGAATTAATTTTGTTTTACAGAACAAATATACACTTGTTATCAGCACATTGTACAGAAATATTTTGGCAATATCGATTGTTATGTATTAAATTAGCGTTACTAAACACAAAAATTAAAACTCTATGCGAAAAGAAGATTTATCTCAGTTTAAGGGAAAGAAAATCACTTTCAAGCAGGACAATTCGTTTCCCGATATCAAGGTGAAATTTGTTGATAGTTTCCCTGATTACAAAATTAAAGTTGCATCTGACCGCTCGTTTATAGCATCGGATGTGATTAAGTACAAGGAGGATAGCTCTTTCCCCGATGTGAAATTGCAAAGAGTAACAAGTTTTGAAGATTTTCAAATCTGGTTCGAATAGAAAATCGAGGATGTCATTTCCAAGGCGGCAGCGCATCAGGAATATAATTTAGTCAAACTGATCGCTCCCAAACGATTTTCTCCTTGCACACAAGCAGGTTGATAAGTTTTGGGCAAAAACGGCCGTTGAGGGGTGTTTTTCACGATATGCTGCAATATATTTGCACTGCAAAATTTCGCGAAATGACATTCATATATAACCTGAGTATCAGGGTTTACACATTTTTGATCCGCGTGGTTTCGCCGTTTAACGAGAAGGCGCGGTTTTGGATTCGCGGCCGCAAGGGTTTGCTTGAGCAGATGGCCGCAAAAATCGACGGCAGCAAGCCGATTGTTTGGTTTCACTCGTCGTCGTTGGGTGAGTTTGAGCAGGGAAGGCCTGTCATTGAGGCATTTAAGGCAAAACATCCCGATTACGCTGTTCTGCTCACGTTCTTCTCGCCGTCGGGTTACGAGGTGCGCAAGAACTACACGGGAGCCGATTATGTCTTTTACCTTCCAGCCGATACGCGGCGCAACGCAAAACGTTTTATGCAGATTGTCAAGCCGAAAGCCGCATTGTTCATCAAGTACGATTTTTGGTATAACTATCTGAACCAGTTGCATAAAGCCGGTGTTCCGACGTATGTTTTCTCATCGATTTTCCGTCCGCAGCAGACATTCTTCAAATGGTACGGCGGTTGGTATCGCAACCTGTTGAAGTTCTTTACTTTGCTGTTCGTTCAAGACGAAAACTCAAAGCAATTGCTTGCCGGCATAGGAATCACTAATGTTCAGGTTGGTGGCGACACTCGTTTCGACCGTGTTTATGATCTTGTTCAACAGGCCAAGCCACAGCCGATTATCGAGCGTTTTGTGGCTGGTGCCGATAAGGTTTTGGTAGCAGGTAGCACTTGGAGCGGTGACGAGGAACTGCTCTGTAAATATGCCAACGAGCACGATATCAAAATGATAATTGCACCGCACGAGACCACAGAAACCAACGTCAGCCGTGTCGAGAGTTCGTGCACGGGCAAAGTTGTACGCTACACCGATGCCCAAGCCGATGAGTCGAAAGTTGATGGTGCGAAAGTGTTGATAATAAATTGTATAGGATTGCTTTCCGCACTCTATCGCTATGGTCAGTTGTCATATATTGGTGGCGGATTCGGCAAGGGAATACACAATACGCTCGAAGCTGCAACTTACAGTGTACCAGTGGTTTTCGGGCCAAAATATCATAAGTTCCGCGAGGCCTGCCAACTCATTGAACGTGGTGCTGCAATCAGCATTTCTGATTATGAGCAACTTGCAAGGGCTTTTGACCACTATTTCGCCAATCCCGACGATTGCAAGCGGGCAGGGCAGAAGGCATCGGCCTACGTTGACGAAATGCGTGGCGGAACGCAGTTGATAATGAAGGAGATAAAGTTTAAAGAGTAACGTAAACAAAAAACTTAAACGTAAACAATTTCAACCTGTTAAACAGCGTAGCCCCCGATAGCTATCGGGATAAACTATGGGCATTTTGAACTGTTTTTTTAGTCTTAAGCACCTTCTTTTTACTTTTTAGGGAGTTCTTTTTTCTTTTCAAATACTCCCTAGGCATTTCTTACATACTGAACTGC
>JAGCDD010000346.1 GCA_017651345.1 Bacteroidales bacterium
GATTCTACCGTAGAGACGTTGCGCGCAACGTCTCTCCATTCAGTGCGCCAATAACCATCGCCGCATTGTTTTTCGTCAAAAATATTATTATTGTCGATGATTATTAGTGCGTGGATATGATTTGGCATTACAATCCATAATGGAATTTCTGCGTATGGGTAATGTTTGGAAATGTTTGATAATTGATTATTCGTGTAACAACCTATTTCTGTGAAATTCATATTTGCATTATTATTTTTATCCAAAACAATTTCACCGAAATAATGGTCGTGTTTTTGTGTACAAATTGTTACAAAATATAATCCACCATTATATTTGTGCCATGCCGCTCGTGCTGATGGTATCCTATATTTATTCAAAAATCTTTCGTTTTCCATGGTGAATTTCAATTATTTATGTGTAATGTAGAGACGTTGCGTGCAACGTCTCTGCGCACAACGTCTCTACGAAACCAAATTCCGTCAATAAATTTGTATTTACATATTATGAGCAATAATCGAATGTAGAGAAGTTGCGCGCAACGTCTTTGCACGAAATGTTTCTGCGTACAATCGTTTAATGTTAGACGTTGCACGCAACGTCTCTACATGCAATTATGCATTGTTAGTCACCCTATCAAATGCCTCCACAACTCTGTCGATCTCTTTTTTGGTGATGCAGAGCGGTGGAATAAGGCGGATGGTGTTGACTCCGCCCGAAAATCCTGTGAAGATGTGCTCGTCGAACAACAGGCGTTTGCGGATTTCGGCAGCATCGGCAAAAGTTTCAATACCAACCATCAATCCACGTCCGCGAAGGTCTTTGATTGCCTTGTGGCCTTTGAGTTTGCCCATCAGGTATGCGCCCATCTTAGCAGCATTGTCCACGTAGTTGTGCTTAGCCATCACGTCGGCGGTGGCAATTGCAGCGGCGCATCCGAGGTGGTTGCCGCCAAATGTGGTGCCCAACATTCCGAATTTTGCAGGTATATTGGGGTCAATCATTACCGCACCCACGGGGAAACCGTTGGCTATGCCCTTTGCCATTGTTATGATGTCGGCCTTAACGCCCGAATATTGATGCGAGAAGAATTTGCCCGAACGTCCGTAGCCGCACTGAATTTCGTCGATGATGAGCATAGTGCCGTTTTGCGTGCAGAGTTCGCGAAGTTGCTTCAAAAATTCGTCCGTGGCAATCTGCACACCGCCCACACCTTGAATGCCTTCCACGATAACAGCCGCTACATCGCTGTCAATCACTTTCTTAACCGATTCGATGTCGTTGAGGTTAGCCCAAAGCACCTTGTCGGTTTTGTTGATGGGAGCCTGAATAGCGGGGTTGTCGGTAACAGCCACAGCAAGCGATGTTCTGCCAAAAAATGCGCCGTGAAAACTTATCACCTTGCTCCTGTTGGTGTAGAACGAGGCAAGTTTCAAGGCGTTTTCGTTGGCCTCTGCGCCTGAATTTACGAGGAAGAGTTTGTAATCGCTGTATCCGCTGAGTTTCTGCAACTTAACAGCCAATTCCTCTTGCAACGGAATGTGCACCGAATTGGAGTAGAATCCGATTTTGCTTAACTGTGCCGTAATGGCTTTCACATAATCTTCCTGACAGTGACCGATGCTGATTACACCGTGTCCGCCATAGAGGTCGAGATATTTTTTACCCTCAGAATCAGTGAGTTCCAATCCCTTGGCACTCTCTATCGTTATTGGAAATAACTTAAAAACTTCAAATGTGTTCACTTTCTTGATAATTAGTTATTGTATTGGACGCAAATGTAAGATTTTTTTCGATTCAAACTCACAAAAACTGCAAATTATTCATTTCATCCTCAAATGCTCCAATGACCCAATGCCTTGGCATATAAATATATGAACAAATATGTCATAAGAGCGCCAAAGCAAGACGCCAACAATAGCATATTGTATCCGTCGTCTTGTTGCAAAAAGAAGGCAAGAGCCAACGGCACCACCAACACAATTGCTCCGGCAAATGGCAATTCTTTAAATGAGGTTATCAGTCCAAACAGCCACACTATTGCGCATAATATGGATGAGATATAAAAAAGTATGTCGTAATGGCAGTAATAAGTAAAAATGCCTGTTGCTGGTGTTGCCCAGGCTAATATAAACAAAAGAATGAATAGTAGTTTTCTCATAATTGTTTTATTTTTAGTAGATTTATTGCTGACAAAGATAACGTTTTTTTGGGGTAAAAAAACAAAAAAAATTTTAGCCTTTAAATCCGCTCAACAGAATTTCTTCTCAAACTTTTGATGTTGATAAATCGTACAAATATTGTAATTCTTAAAAGTAATATTTTGAACTATGAAACTAGTTGTTTGTAATACAGAATGGGCAGTTGGAAAGAAGCAAAAAATGCTAAATGAAATTATTTTTGACTATTCTCCTGATATAGTATGCGCAACAGAAGTTAAGGAAGATTTTTTTCTTAATAATGGTAATATTCTGTTTTCTGAAAGTGATTATGGGTATAACACAGTTGGAAAGTATAAAGTGAGTTTGTGGAGTAAAAAACCGTGGACTAATGTTACTGTAAAACTACCTAATGCCCCTTCTGGAAGATTCGTTTCTGCATACACGGAAGTAGATTCATCGTTGGTAAATATTATAGGAGTATGTATTCCTTGGAAATCTGCCCATACGTCAACAGGAATGAAAAATAAAAAGATTTGGGAAGATCATATTTCTTATATTGATGCATTAAATGATTATTTGAATAAAGATAATGCACCTAAACAAATTATTTGCGGTGATATGAATCAAAGAATCCCGCAAGCAAAACAGCCTAACCTTGTTTTTGATAATTTGATGAATATGCTTAGAAATCATACAATAATTACAAGTGGTATAATCCCTAAAATTGAGACAGTTTCAATAGATCACATTGCTGTGAAAGGGTGGGAGGTAAAGAATCTTTTCGGTGTCAGCAAAATACAAAATGGCATAGAATTGACCGACCACGACTTAATATTCTGTGAATTGAATTAATGGATAATAACAACCCTATGTTTTTGCCTCAATCTTTTTTCCATATTGTATTAATCACCTTTTCTCTAAAATTAAAAGGTTCTTTATTCCACATAACTCTGCCTGCATTAGGTCTTCCCTTTGTTCCATCTTTATCTATTATCATTTTACTATAATCACTCGCTTGTTTTATTAAGTTTTTATCAATGCCTGCTGCTTCTGCCATCCATAGTATTAATTCAGGACATTGTAATAAATTATAACTTTTAGTATTAAATTCAATATCATTAGTACATTTATTATCTACCTCTTCGTATGTCATTTCAACATCATTAAAATAGACATAAGGTATATATGAACATAATAAGTGCCATTTTTGATTAGGTTCTGCTGCTTTGTAATCGATAGTTACATTTCTCTGTTTTGCTCTGGCAATATAACCACCATTTTTTTGTTGATATCCTGACTTGACAAAATCATCTGATATCTCATAATGATTGTTTTTGTTAATATAAAAATTTATAAATTCTTTTAATTTCATAGTTGCCTCCAATTGTAAACAATTCTATCCCACATTTCCATAGAATTTTGCTTCTATTTCTGAGAGTATCAGATCGTTGAATTTAGAATTGTCAATATCTGTTCGATGTGATATTTCTATTTAAGTTGTTTATCTGTGTCAACAAACGGCAACTCCTTATCTCCCTTATCCTCAATTGGTTTGATATAATCGGAGGCTTTCTCGTGCGAAATTACCGAGCGACCAAGACGGCGTTCCATTGTTTGACGGGCATCGCGGGCAACGTCGCCACCTTCCTGTGCAATTCGCTTGCTTTCTTCCATTGTTTGAGGGTTAGATTGACGGGAATATTCAGTAGTGGCAACTTCGGCGAGTGTATTGAGGGCAAGTTCGATGTTTGTCATATTGTCGCGGAGATTTTGTTTGGTAAGACCTTTATACCGTTTGTATTCGCCGGTGGTCATACCGCTCCAAGCCTTGGTTAGGACATTGGTGAGAATCGCAAAATCTTTCGGCTCGTGGATACCTGAACGATGCCATTCGTCGGTGAGTTCCTTGCGCATTTCTATCGAACGCATACGCTCGTTAATCCACTTGTCGCTGTATCCCTGACGGCGGTAATCATCCACTGCCATTTGGAATGTCAGTTCAGGGTCAATCATTTGGTCAATGCGCTGACTTCCAACTTCTGCAAGCCACTGTTTTACAGGTTCGGCTTTTTTGGAGGGGATAGATTGAATTATACGGAAAATGCCTTCAAGGTCGGCGGCTTGGGTCTTGTAAACCTTGCCGTCAGATGCTCTCATTTCAGTAGGGGTACAAATTGTACCCCACCTCGAATTTAATTCGGGGTCTCTTGTTCGCATACGCTTAATGTATTGTTTTGTATCTGTGCTATCAGTTAGCAACTGTACTATATCAGCCACCGAGAAATAATATTTTTCCTTTTCAGTGTCCCAAACTACACGAACTTTTTTGCCTTCAAAAAGTTGTATAGCAAAATTGTTGTCCATAATTTGTTAATTATTAATATTTTAATTCAGGTGGGGTACAATTTGTACCCCACCTGAAATCAACAGGGGTACAATTTGTACCCCTGTTGATTTAAAACCTATCCTAAAACCCCGAAGGTTTCAGCCTCAATCCTGCCTTTTCATCCAATCCGAACATCAGGTTCATATTCTCAGTTGCCTGACCTACTGCGCCTTTTACAAGGTTGTCGATGACGCTTTGAACAAGAAGTTGGTCGCCTTCTTTCTTGATGGAAACAATGCATTTGTTGGTGTTGACCACTTGTTTGAGATACAGGTTGCCATCGTAAAAATGCGTGAAGGGTTCGTCTTTGTAGCAATTGCGGTAGATTTCTTTAACTTCGTCTTCTGCTTTATCGGTTGTGAACCAAACACTTGCAATGATTCCACGGGTAAAGTCGCCACGGTATGGAATAAAGTGGATAGGCTTTTGGAGCGATGGCATCAAGAGGTCTTTGGTTTGGTTGATTTCTGCCAAATGTTGATGTGTAAATGCCTTATATACAGAGAAATTGTTGTTTCGCCACGAGAAATGGCTTGTTGCCGAAAGTTTCTGACCTGCGCCGGTGCTGCCCGTTACTGCCGACACCTGAATGTCGCTTTGAATAATGCCTGCTTTGAGTGCCGGCACAAGCGCCAACTGAATGGCTGTGGCAAAGCATCCCGGATTAGCCAACTTGCTGCAACTCTTGATTTTATCGCGGTTGATTTCGGGAAGTCCGTATACAAAGCCCGTGTCGCCCACGCGAAACTCGTTGGTCATATCGATGATTTTTACATCGCTGGGGAAGTTGTATTCTGCCATCAACTTGCCTGTTTCGCCGTGAGCCGTGCAGAAGAATACCACGTCGGCTTTTTCTGTGGGTTGTTCGGCAAATTTGAGTTCGGTGTCGCCAAAAAGGTCGGCGTGAACATCATAAACGGGTTTGCCAAAATTGCTTCGGCTTACTGCCCAAACTATTTGTACATCAGGGTGATAAGTTAAAATTCTGAGAAGTTCGCCGCCGGTGTATCCCGCTGCGCCGATTATTCCTACTTTTATCATTTATATATTTGTTTTATAATTACTTAGCAATGTTGGGCTGTTGGTCGATAGGAACAGTGTTGTCGGTTTCGCCGTTGATGGTAACAATCACTTTGTAAGCCTTTTCGCCGTTTTCGGTTTCGGTGAGCGGGCAGAGAAGAGTGGTGAGGGTTTTTACAGCCTCGGTGTTTGCCATACGTATCATCTTGGTGGTGTCGCAAGTGTTAAGGGCGTGTTTTTCAGCGTCTCGGAGAGCCTCTTTCATATCGTTTTTGTTTTCCCAATTGATAATCGACTTGCTTTCGCTTACGATTTGCAGGCTGTCGGACGGGATGCTGAGCGACTGCATTGTGGCTGAGGGGAGGTCGATTCTAACTACCGACGAGTCTACCTTGATGGCGGCTTTCGACAAATCCACTGCAAACGCTATTGTGGCGGCGTATTTTACGGTGAATTTTTTAGTGCCAAGTTTGTCGAACCAACCGAGACCAGTGCCGTAATTCTCTTCGCGGGTAATTTGTCCGGTCAACTGATATTTTGCGGAAGTGAGTTCGCTGCAAGTTTCCAATTTTTCTTTCAGAACTTCCTCATTGATAACTACATCTTCTTTAAAGAATTTTCCGATTTGCGACAGGTAATAGCAAACGCCGCATCCGATAATGATACCGAGTATCAGGCCAAATAAAAATTTCTTCATAGTAAATATTGAGTTTAAAGTTTAACGTTTTGCAAATTTACAACTATTTTCGATAGGCGAGATGTTTTTTCGATTATTTTTTTTAGAGGGGAAATTTGCAAACTATCGTCTTCCTACTTCGCCAACGATAACAATCAGAGGGGTTTGGTAATTTTGCGAAAGGTTGTTAAGTGTGGTAATGTATTGTTTTTCAGTTGGTTTAGAAACGTTTTCTACAAGCATAACGGGCGTGTCGGTGGCTAATCCTTTGTTTATTAGCACATTTCGTATTTCGTTGAGATTGCTTGATGCCATATAATATACTAAGGTGGAGGCATTTGGCATTTCTATCTTTTTTGAATGTCCGTTGATAAATGCCACGCTCGACGATATTTTTCTTTGTGTAAGAGGTATCCTGAGTGCGGCGGCGGCAGCAAAAGCGGCTGATATTCCGGGCGTTACACCTACATTGATAAAACATCTTTGCAAATATTCAATTTCTTCGCCTGCGTGGGCAAAGAGCATCGGGTCGCCGCCTTTGAGCCTTACCACATTTTTGCCCTCGCGTGCCGATTTTAAAAGCATATAGTTAATTGCCTGTTGCTCAAAACTATGCTTGCCACTGCGCTTGCCCACATACACTTTTTCGGTTTCAATGGTTTCGAGATATTCCTTGTTGGTTAAATCATCGTAAAAAATAATGTCGGCATTTTTGATTAACCGTTCGGCTTTGATAGTGAGCAGTTCGGGGTCGCCGGGACCGAATCCCACCAAATCTACTCTTCCTGATTTGGTGAGAATATTGTTGTCGCCAGCAAATAATTGCTTCAAATCCTCACGTTTACGCTTGACAACAACAGCCAAAAAGCCTTGCAACGGATTGGTTTCGGATGGTTGAAAAATGTTTTCAAAATCGTGATATAGGGCAATTACCTCAAAATCCGAATGTAAAGGATATGGCAAGTCTTGCGCCGGAGATATTGCTAAATCGGCTTGATTATCTGTTAGTTGGTGTAAATATGTATCCGAAAACGCAATGCTAAAACTTGCACCATTAATACTGTTGGTAATGGCTTTTAGTTGCAAAGGTTTTAGATTGCTAACTAATTTGCAAGATACCATTTTCTATTTCCTCTTTTATTTTGTTTCTTACTCTGATACTGCGTTTTACGTCTTTGGCATCGGACGAAACCGCCACCGAAATAGAGCCTGACGTAAAAATGGCAGGCGATGTAAAATCGCACAAAAAAGGCGAATCGCAAACACTTGTAAGTATTCCTCTTTTTTGTGCTAATAGTTTGATTTTGTGGTTTAAACGTCGGTCTTGGGTGCATACATACAGCAGAGTTACACCGTTGAGGTCGTCTTCTTGAAACTCTTTTTCAATTGTTTTGAAATTTAGAGCCTTAATTTCATTAGAAATTTTTTTGGCAATAACTGTTGCCTTAGATGTAAATCTGCTGAGTATCTGTGCTTTGTGAGTAGCCACTCTGCCGCCGCCAACAATCAGAATATTTGCCGACGATATTCGTATGTTGATAGGTAAGAAATCCATTTTCAGTGTTTTTTGATTAATACACGCCAATAAGAGCCAAGATTCTCGGTTTCAAGCACTTCGTGACCTTCGAGACGTACCGAGCCCGGTACGTTTTTGATAGGTTGACCATCGTCGAGGAGTATTTCCAAGAGTCCGCCCTGAGGAATAGTTGCAAGCACCACTTTGGTTTTAACAAAGTTCATCGGACAAGCCACACCTCTAAAATCGCGTTTTACAACATCATTGTTTTCAGCCACTTGCTGAGTTTTAGCGGGTTCTTCTTTCTTAATGTTTTCAATATTTTTGAATTGCAACGAATCGTCCATTGATTCGTAAAGTTTGTTGACAGTTGAAACCAACGAATCTATTAAATCTTTGTATTCTAAAAGGGTGGATTTTTGTTTGGCTTTTTCGATAATCGGGAGATATTTTTGCGACACCAAACCGGCTTTAATAAACAGATTTTCAAAGTTTTCGTAAACTTCCTTGTCGGTTCTCGGGTCGGCACCGCGCGTAACCAAAAGCATTCTTGATGCCGAAAATACAATTTCGTTGAGCAATTTTTCTTTGTTGGTTTCGCTATTCAGATATTCTTTTTGTTTGTCCTTAATTGTCTGTTGGTCAAGTTCTATGATATCAAACAAGCCGGCAGAACATTCTGCCTGCGACGACCTTGAAAGTGAGAACAACGCTTTTGCACCCCAATCAAAATAGTAGTTTTTATCATCCTCAAATTCAGGAACTTCGGCAAAACTTGACAAGATTTCTTTTACAGTTTTAGCACCGTTTTTTATTACAAAATCGTTGTAATCTTTGAAATTTGCTTTTTGCGAAATGTATTTCGCCAAAAACTTTTCAACAAATTCGGGAATATCTCTTGCTGACAGAAACCCTTGGTTTTCAGCCAATTCTTTGTTTCCCGAAGTCCTCAGCCAAATATTGTATGCGGGATAAGGATAGTCGCCTTTGCGACCAATGCGTCCGCTGAAACCGAGATCCGACCACGCACTTTGAGCGCACGAGTTGGGGCAGCCGTTTATATTGATTTTTATTGCCGGTATTTCATCAAGTTTTAGTTTGCTGTTTTTCAAGCGTTTGGCAATTGCTTTTTCTAAACCTTTGGGCAAGCATATACCCAAACGGCAAGTGTCGGCACCTGTGCAAGATACTATATTATTGATAGTTACAGGCAAATCAAGTTCGAACCCAAGATTTTTGAAAAATTCATATATATTGCCCAAATACTCTTCTTTGATATTCCTTATCTGAATGTTTTGGCGTGGGGTAAAGCGGATAACATCTTGTCCAAAATTATCTAAAAAATCTGCTATTTTTTCAAAAGTATTGTTGCTAATATTGCCGTTTACCACAGGAATTATCACCGAAAAAAGGTTTGATTCTGCGTTGGTTTGTTTTTTAGCGTAACGATTTTTCCAAATTTTAAACTCTTTGCTGGTATTATTAATCGGCTCAAAATCAGGAGTTTTGTACGAAATGTTTAATACTGCGGGTTCAAAATCCAAAGATTTGTCGTCTTTGAGTTTGTTAAACTCTTCGTAAAAAAGTTTAAGAGTATCTTCTTCGCCGTTTTTGTAAAAAATATAGCGTATACGTGCTTTGTAGCGGTTTTTTCGGTTTCCATTGAGGTTGAAAAAGTTTTTTGCAGCCTTAGCCGCTCTAAACAAGTCTTTTTCGTTTAGAAAATCAAATGCCACCCAACCTTTGTGCGGATTAGAAGCCACGCTGCCACCCAATAAAACTTTGAATCCTCGTTGGTTGTTTTGAATTTTTGGTATAAAACCCAAATCTGCAACTAACGCAAAATCAGCGTCTTGTTCGTTGATATCGAATGCAATTTTTAATTTTCTGGGCATCGACCACGAATCTTTTTCGGCAATGAGTCGCGAAGTAAGTTCAACGGCGTAAGGGTATACGTCGAACACTTCTGTGCTGCTAATTCCGCTTTTTTCGTTCACAAGCATATTTCTGATAGTGTTTCCGCCTCCGCCTTGGGTCGAAAGTTCGGCATCTTTGAGAGTGTTTAAACTTGGGGTGATGTCGTCGAGCGCAACATCGTGAATTTGAATCTCTTGACGAGTGGTGATGTGTATATGCGAAGCATTGATTTTTTGAGCCACTTTTGATGCCTCTCTTAGTTGCTGAGGAGTAATCAAACCACCTACACAGCGCACTCTGAGCATATATCTGCCGTCTTGACGTTGCTCGTACACGCCCATAGGCACGCGGTTGGCTTTGAGTTGCGCACCGCTGATTTCTCCCTTCTTGAATTTTTCGATAAGTTGCTGATTATAATTGATATCAGCCTGCAAAGTTTGCGATAATCTATACATCTTTCGTTTAATTAATGGTTCGGGTGCAAAGATATGGTGTGTAATTATATATTCTATAATATAATACAAAATATAGATAATATTTCTATAAATCGTTTCTAAGTAGAATAAACATCTTTTTAAACGACGCAATTATCTTGGATTTAGAAATGTTTTATAAAGTGATA
>JAGCDD010000347.1 GCA_017651345.1 Bacteroidales bacterium
CCCACATTAAGGGATCCTTGTATTCTTTACAAAACTTTCCTTTTGTGCTTGGTCTCACAAAACAAGCAACTTTTACATTTTGTTCATAAACTTTTTTCAATAATTCGTATTCTTCTCTTTTTCTTTGTGCAAAATAATTTAGTATGGGAACATCAAATATGTCATTAAATCTGGTTGGAGAAGATACATTTAAGCTTTGATTCGCTAGAGATTGGTAAAGTTGTTTTGAACATGACCTATATTGATAACATGTCATATATTTTTGGTTCCAATTCCATGAACGTTTTAGTTTATAAAATACCGACTTACGTAAATATTTATTTGCTTTTTTGACTTGCTCAGTAGAGTTCAAACAAAACCCTATGTTGAACATCATAACACTTAATTCCTCAAAATCATTACGGTTCTGCTTTTTATCTTCTTTCTCATATTCTTCTATATATGATTCACATTCCTTTATTGTTCTCTTGTTCCATTTTTTTTTCAGGATACGTAATGAAGATGTGTATATGGCTAATGCTTGCCCATAGTTCCTTGGATTGCCTTTTCCCCAATCTGTGTTTGTTTCAATATATTTTGCCCACGAATTTTTGTGCACACGAAAAGTGTCAAAAACCTCTTTCGCATTTTCTGCTGTTACACCTTCGTTTTCTTTTTTAAACCGTTCCACAAATTGACGTATATCGTTTGTATTATTATCTGTACAATCTTCCATAACCAATATATATTTATTACTAAACTACAACAATCTCCATTAAACACAACTATTTGCATTTTCAATTGTAAATAATTTTTATTTAAAACTATCTAAAAACTTCTCTTTCGTTATTGTTTCTTCATTACCATTGCTAATCTTGGTGATTTGCCAAACTTCTTCTTTCAAAACGGGCAGATAGAAATTATAGTTTGTCAGTTTTGAGCATTGTTTATAGCATTCTATCAGGGCAAGAATTTTACCCTTATATTCGTCGCTGTCAAATTGGGCGGCATTGCTCATGTTAACGCTTTTAACCTCAAACAAATGAATACGACCTTTTTTGTCTTTCAGTACAAAATCGGGATATGATGAGTGAATACCATTTTGATAATACTCAAATTTTATTTCAGAATTTGGCAAAAAGTTCTTCCCCCACAAATATTTGTTTTCAGCATTAAGTCGCTTGGGTTCTGGCGTGTTGTCTGTTTTCATTTGTCCATAAAGAGGGTTCAAGTCGCCTACTTCTGTAAATTCGGTTTCGCCACGAAGTGATACATCTTTCAAAATGCTTGCCCATTCTCGTTCCGCTTCGCTGTCGAACGAAAATTTATCGCTACCGTCTTTGCGTCGCCACACCCAATCGTTGATGTTTTGATAATGTTCGTTATCTATATAGGTTGATGAGACAGGGAAGGAGACCTCTTTTTCTTTTCCGTCGGCATCTTTCACAATTTCCATACTATCGGCATAATTGCAAATATAGTTGTTGTATTCTTTACGGACTGCATCGATATGTTCGCAGAACTGCCACCAGTTTTGAACTGTATCGGCATAGTTGTAACACAAATCACGAATCTCGTTTTCGCACCGCTGTAACTTTGCGTAAAGCGTAAAAATACTTGTATGTGTCACATCGGATTTGGATTTTATCTCCAAAAATTTTTCAATTTTGAAATCTTTTCGTTCTGTAAGTGGTTTAAGATGTGTAGGTTTTATCTTGATAGCTTGTGGAATACCGAATTCACCTCCGAACAACTTAACTTGCCGTGATTTTTTCATACATTGCGGTTCTATTCCCCATATCCACGCTGTTGTAGCAAGGTTCTGTGCTTCGGGTGACAACTTTTCAAAATCCACCAAACGAGGATTACGTCGCACACGTCCCATAACTTGCTCATCAAGTTGCTTGCTCTTTGTGTCGCGAACTTGGTACAACATACAAGCACGTGGAATATCCCAACCTTCGCTGATAACCATTTTGAACACAATTACATCAATAGTTGAGCCATTCTCTTTTGCATAATCTTTCCATCGTTCAACAGGTAATTTGCTAACTTTGTCGTTTGTTCGGCACTTGTCTTTCTTGTCAACAACCGACATCCATTTCAAATGCAGATGCTCTTTTTGTTCCAGAATACGTTCAATGTTTGCCCACTCGTCATCAGCTTTATCTTTGTTTGAAATTTGAATAATAAGACAAGGATTTACCCCCAACAGATTAACATAATTCTCACGTATTTCTTCAAATTTGCAAATTGCCGTTTCTACCGTATCTTTTTCATCCCCCCATTCAATGTTTTTAATGAGTTTTGCGTTCATTGCCGCCTCGTCGGTGATTTCCACATCGGGATTTTGCCCACGTTTAAGATTTGGGGTTGCCGAAAAATTGATTATTTTGTCAAAATAACTAGATAGACCATCAAGATTATTGGTTGCTTGATGACACTCATCCTTGATTAACCAAACTGATTTACGAAAAGGACTATTAAAAGTAAGTGTGTCTAAAAAATTGACCAACGTTCCCTCATCCTTCAGTTTTGACTTGTCTTTATACAAGTCGCGTGGCAACACATATACATTGTAACCAACAGGAATAAAAAGTCGTTCTTCGCCCGACGATTCCGAAGTAATAAGATGCGGATTCAGATTAGGGAAAATGTTTTTATCGACACAATCCTTAAACGCATTATAGTTTTGCTCCGCAAGATTTCCCTTTGACAATGTTGAGACCAAAAACACTGTATTCGGATAGGTTTGTATTATTTGATTCATGAAATCGGCCATCATACGGGTTTTACCACTACCCGTTGGTGCACGGAATGTCACTTCGGTTTTTGTCATTTTGCGAACCAATTCCGCAATGGCGTTTTGCTGTAAATCTATTGCTTCTTGTAACATGGCTTATTCATCATATTGTTGTTGTCCGTTTGCCTTATATTTTGCATACTTCTGGGCGTTGCTGAAATTCCCACAAACCCATTCAATTTTTTCTTGCAATGATTTGAACTTTTCTTTACCGTACAAGGTTTCATCTATCACATCAAACGGTGTTTTTCCTTGGGTTGTTTCAAAATTTGCAATGCTATCTATTTCATACACATCAAGATTACCACCATATGGTTTATTCTTCTTTACCCACTCAAAATTCTTTGTGCCATCGTAACATTCACCTGTCATAATTCGTTTAAGGCGTTTTGAAGTCACATCGTAAGCAATTCCGTTGGGTGTTGTATCGGTTTTCTCGTTAAGTTGAACAAGAATGAAAGTTCGGTTGCCTTCGGGTTTCGCTCCGTCCAACAAATCGCCTTCTTTTGCCTCGCTGCGGTTGAGGTCGAGGACTGCGTGAGCTAAACCTCCACTTCCTGCAAAAAAA
>JAGCDD010000348.1 GCA_017651345.1 Bacteroidales bacterium
CGGTTTATCTTGTCGACCGTGTTGTGCCTATGCTTCCCGAGGCTTTGTGTAATAATCTTTGTAGCCTCCGTCCCAATGAGGACAAACTCTGTTTCTCGGCAATTTTTGAACTTGACCAAAACGCTCAAATTCAGAACGAATGGTTTGGCAAAACAATCATCAATTCTAACCGCCGTTTCTGCTACGAAGAGGCACAAGAGATTATCGAAACTGGCAAAGGTGATTATGCCCAAGAGATTCTCAAATGTTGGGTTCTTGCCAAAATTCTCCGCGACGACCGTTTCCGCAACGGCTCTATATCGTTTGAACGTCCCGAAATTAAGTTTGAAATCGACGAAAATGGCAAGCCCCTCCGCGTATTTTTCAAGGAGGCAAAAGAGGCTAACTGGCTTATTGAGGAGTTTATGTTGCTTGCCAACAAGCGTGTAGCCACACTCATCGGTTCTAAAAAAGACAAGAAGCACCCCGCTAAAACGTTTGTTTACCGTATCCACGACGAGCCCGATTTGGAAAAACTTTCATCATTCCAGAAGTTTATCGGCAAATTTGGCTACTCTATCAATATGAAGAGCGACGATGCCATAAGCCGCACCCTCAACGAACTTTTGGAAAAACTCCGTGGCAAAAACGAGCGTGATGTTATCTCTTCGCTCGCCGTCCGCTCAATGGCAAAGGCTATTTACAGCACCACAAATATTGGTCACTATGGTCTTGGTTTTGAGTACTATACCCATTTTACATCGCCTATCCGTCGTTATCCTGATATGATGGTTCACCGTTTGTTGTGGATGTATCTCAACGGCAAACGCAGTGCCAACAAACAGAAATACGAGAAACTCTGCAAGCACTGCTCAGCCCGCGAATATCTTGCTGTTCAGGCAGAACGTGCCAGCGACAAATACAAACAAGTGGAGTTTATGCGCGACCATCTTGGCGAAACTTTCGACGCTGTAATTTCGGGCATCACCGAATGGGGCGTTTATGCAGAAATTGAGGAGAACAAAATTGAAGGTATGATTCCTATGCACGACCTCGACGACGATTTTTATCAATTTGATGAGGATAACTACTGTCTAATAGGCCATTACAGCAAAAAGAAATACCAACTTGGCGACAAAATTCAAATTAAAGTTGCCCGCGCCAACCTCGAACACAAAATGCTCGACTTTGTGATGGCAGACAGCAAGAAACGCATCGAAACAGATGTGGAGAAGGCCGACCGCGCCGATGCAGAACGCTTTAAAAACAAGCCCAAACGCTCGCACAGTTCTAAGCCCGGATTCTTTGGTGGCAGCAAGCCCAAATCCAAAGGCGAAAAAGGCAGCAAGGGCGGAAAATCCAAAAAAGGCAAAAAACGCGGCAAGTAGACTATAAATCTGTTGTGCTATGGCAATGAGTTTTGATGAAATACGCAGACGCAACCTCCTGATTTACGAGTACATCAGGGGGTCGCACTGCCACGGCATCAACACTCCTCAGAGCGACATCGACCGCGGCGGTGTCTACCTTGCTCCGCCCGAACAGATTCTCGGTCTTGGCTTAGATTATAAGCCACTTGTGGAGAGTGCAAGCCACGACGATGTGTGGTTCGAACTCACACGTTTTATGCAACTTCTTTTGAAATCTAATCCAACTATTTTGGAGGCTCTTTTTGTTCCCGACCGTTGCGTGGTTTACCAAAGCGATATTATTACTGAGTTAAAAAAGCACCGCGACAAGTTTGTTACCAAACAGTGTTTTAATCCCTTCGGCGGTTATGCTGTGGCGCAAATTAAAAAGGCGAGAGGACTTAATAAAAAGATAGTTAATCCTGTTACTCATCGGCTTACACCGTTGGATTTTTGCTATACTTTTTATAAACAAGGTAGCACAGAGTTGAAACCTTGGCTCCAAAAACGCGGTTTGCGTCAAGAATACTGCGGACTTGTATCAATCAACAATATGCGCGGTGTGTTTGGCTGTTACTACGATTTTGGCAGGCATTTTATCGACGACGGTATTACTTTTGCCAATCTTGCTGATTTTACATTACTAAACAACTTCCTTAAAGAGTTGTGGCAGCAAAACAACATTTCCGATACTGAAAAATGGTTTGCAAAACATCATTCAGCGCAGTTTTATTCGGGCATTATCCGCAGCAACGATGCCAATGAGGTTTGTTATTCGTCGGTATCTAAGGGTGAACGTCCTATATGCTATATTTCTTACAACGCTGACGGCTATACTTCGCACTGTATCAAATATAAAGAGTATCAAGATTGGGTAAAGCACCGCAATCCCGTGCGCTACGAGAGCAATCTTGGTCAAAACTACGATTCAAAAAATATGTGCGAATGTTTTCGGCTTATAACAATGTGTACAGAAATAGCCAGAGGAGAGGGTGTACGATGCGACCGCACTGGCATTGACCGCGATTTTCTCTTAGATATTCGCGCCCACAAGTTTGAATACGAGGAACTTATGGCTATTCTTGAATCCAAAAAAGCCGAGATGGACGCTGCCATAGCCGCCTCCACCATTCCCGACCGCATTGACACTTCGTTTGTAAATGATTTCCTTTTGTCGGCACGCAAAAAACAGATTGGAATAAATTTTTAGTACCCTTTTTATAGGTATCTCTGAGCCAAGTTCTCGGAAAATATTATAATAATTTCCGATTATATTCGTAAATTATTTGAATAATTTTGGAATATAATCGGAAATCTTTTGGTTATTAGTATATGCTTTTATCATAATACTGAGCGTTTTTAGTGTAAGCGTCAGTAAAGAGAAGATTGGAGTGTTATTATTACACGTTTTAGAAGTTTTGTATAAATACCTTTTTGCTGTGTTTATAATTAAAATGTAATTGCTTGATTATTAATTTACACCAAAATTTTTTACCCAAATTATAGTCTCACACCGAATTTTTTTTACCCCATTTTATAGTCTCACACCAAAATTTAAAATGTTAAATTATAGTCCCACACCAAAATGTTGAGAATGTTTTATAAGAATGGAGTCAGGTAAATCGGTAAAAGGATGGTTTGGTTGTCTTTTCTTAAATCTTTTGTGTAGAGGAGGTATGACGTTGATATCCGGTTAGAAAACTTTTTTTTGAATGCGTCAAGTGATACGTGAGTGATATATCCAGACGATTTTACTTCGATTGGGCATAGTTTGTTGCCTTTCGAGATTAGAAAATCTATTTCGTATGAGTGGTTTTCATCTTTTGGAAATGTGTAATAAAATAAACGGTGTCCTGATGCTCGGAGCATTTGTGCCACAAGGTTTTCGTAGATGTATCCAAGGTTGGCGGATAGTTTGTCGCTCAAAAGTTGGTTGTAGATGATGTTTTCGGTGTAATCCTTGTCCCAAAAAACGAGTGTTACAAATAGTCCTGTGTCGCAGATGTACATTTTGTATCGGTTGTAGTCGGCAGTGAACGACATTCCTATGTTGGGGTCATCGGCGTGGTAGGCAATGTTGATTGTTTTGCTGTCTTCCAAAGTTAAAATGAGTTCCGATATTTTGTCAGCGGAGATGTTTCCCACCACTGGGGTAGGCCGGTAGCGCGACATTCCTTTGCTTAGTTGCGACGGTATTGCCATAAACAATTTTGACACCCTGCCAGTGCTGTCTACCTTACGTAGGTCTTCGGCGTAGAGTTGGAGAATTTGTCGTTTTACTTTGTCCACTTCTGCGAGATTCTTTGTTTCTAGGTATTTTTCTACTGCTTGTGGCATTCCACCAACAAGCATATATAATCGCAAATCTCTCATTTTAAGTCTGTTGATGCCATCACCCAAAGATATTTTTTTGTCAAAAACCTCTTTCATTAATTCGGTTGACTGATCATCGCCCAATGCCATTCGGAATTCTTCGTAATCCATAGGAAACATTTCCATACGATGCTCTTCGCTTGGAATGTTGATGTTGATGGTGTTTTTGCGGATACTTATTAGCGAGCCTGTTTCTATATAATCGTAGCGGCCGTCTTTGACTAGGTATTTGATTGCCTGACGCGCTTTTGGACAGCGTTGCACTTCGTCGAAAACTATTATCGATTCTCTTGGATAAAGCACTGTTTTATAGGCGTTTTGAAGGTATGTGAATATATAATCCAAATCCATAAGGTTTGAAAACAATTCCTTAATGTCATCGGTGGCTTCGGTGAAATCGATGATAATGTGCGTCTTGTATTCATTTCGGGCAAATTGCTCTACCACTGTGGATTTGCCTATACGTCTTGCACCTTCCAACAACAATGCCGTTCTACCGTTTGACGATTGTTTCCACCCCTTTATTTTATCGTAAATTTTACGCTTAAAATATGTATTTGCCATATATTTATAAATGAGTTTTTTTACGGCACTAAAATAGATATAATTCTTCTTACACCAAAATTTTTTTACCCAAATTATAGTCTTACACCAAAATTTTTTACCCCATTTTATAGTCTCACACCAAAATTTAAAATGTTAAATTATAGTCTCACACCAAAATTTATTATACAACCAATCCCCATAATGCTGATAATTACAGCGTTATGGGGATTGTGATTTTGTGGGGTAGAGATGGTGTGCTCACCGTCTCTACGATAATTGCGTGTGATGTTGTGGGTTATTCCACCTTCATTTTCTGTTCGGTGCCTTCGGGTTGAATTTGAACTTTGAGGATACCTTCTGATTCAAGCAATGATTTAATGTAGTTTTGTATCTTGCTTACGGTCAAGTTGTTCACTATCTGCTCAAAATTTGTTCTCTCGTCGAAATTGTAGAAGGCTTTCTCGCTCATAATGTTGAGCCAATAACTGTTGCGTTTGAGGTTGGCCTGATGCTCTTTGATGTAGTATTCCTTTACCTTGTCGAGTTTGTCCTGCTCGAAACCTTGGTTGGCTATGCGGAGGAATATGTCGTCGATCATCTTTTGGGTGAGGTTGCCGTATTCGGGCTTGGCGGGACACGAAATCTCAAATATCGAACTTGCCAATCCGCCGTCGGCCTTGTTGATGCTGCTGTGGGCGCTGATGTTGTATACGAGCGATGCATCTTCGCGGATTTCTTTCAAGAATACCATACTGAGCACCTGAGCGGCGGCGTCGGCTACGATGTCTTTTTCAAGAGAGTATTCGCCTATGGTACGGAATGTGAACGAGTTGTATATACGGCTCTGCGGCGACTGCATTTCGCGTTGGAATGTGCATTCTTGTTTGCCTTTGTGATAATGTACCACGTCGCGCTTGTAGGTTTCGTCGCGTTTTACTTTTGGCAGTGTGGCTATGTACTTGCAGAGCATTGTTTTAAGAGTGTCGTATTCAAAGTTTCCTACAAAGAAGAAAGTGAAGTTGTTGACATCGGCAAATCGTTCGCGGTAGATTTCGCGTATGCGCTTGAAACTTACGTATTTGAGGTCTTCGAAGTGGATATCGGCGGCGCGTTTGTTACCGTCGTATTGAAGGTAGTTGATGGTATCGTTGTAGGCGTAGAGGGGATTTGTGTTGCGGTTTTTGAGCGCGGTGTTGGCCATCTGAATATAAGCCTGATAGTCCTCCTCACTGTTGCCCGGATTGGTGAATGCGAGATAGATTTTCTGCATCATATATTCCAAATCCTTGGGTGTGCAGTTGCCGCTGAGCGATTCTTCACGGCTGCCGATGTATGAGTATACGTTGGCGTGTACACCTGTGAGTGCCTTGCTCAACTGCGACGATGTGAAATTGCCCAAGCCAACGTTGCCCATAGCCTCGGTGCAGAGTTTGAGGTTGTAGACATCGGCTTCGGGATAGTTTGAGTCGCCACCCCAACTGAGTGCGTTGAACACAATTTCGTCGGCCTTGTAGTCGGTTTTGAGGGCGTATACCTTGGTGCCGTTGCTGAGTGTGTAAACTTTTGCTCCGGTAAACGGGTCGGTGGTTTCGGCTTTGATTTTTCCTGCCTTGGGAAGGTTTTCTACAAGGGGATCGTTTTTAACGTCGTCGATGAAAGCCTCGATTGTTTCGCTGCGAACCTCGTCGACTGCGCGGCGCATATCGGCTTCGGTGAGGTATTTTGCACCGTCTTTTTCGGGTGCGAGCGAAAGGCACACAAGATTTTTGTCGTTGGGGGAGATGTATGCTTTAACCACTTGGTTGATAGCATCTAATGTTATGAGCGGAAGAACCTGTTTGAGAAGTTCCAAGTTCTTTTCGGGCGAGAGCATCGGCGAGTTGTTGAGGAAGTTGGCCTGTGCGCGGTTGGCAAGAGCCGAAGTCTCTTGTTTGTCGCGGTTGGTGAAGGCTTTTTCGGCGTTGCTGAGGATGGCATCTTTGGCGCGGTTGAGTTCCGAACCAGTGAATCCGTGCTGCTGAATCCTCATTGCCTCGCGGTAAAACGATTTGAAACATTCGTATTCCTGACCCTCTTTGGCCACGCCTTCAACAGTGAACGCGTCTTTGGTGCGGGTTACAAACGATGTGCAGGATGCGTAGGCGTAAACAAAAGGTGCGTCGGCTTTCTGAACAAGGTCGTTGTAACGCTCAGATGCTATGTGTGAGATGATGTTGAGCAAGAGGTTGGTGACGTATCCGGGCAGTGTTGAGCGTATCTCCAATGGGATAATCTCGTTTTTGAAGTCGATTTCGATTTGCGAGTACTGCTGCTCTTTGTCGCGGTCGGTGATGAAGATGGCCTCCTCGTTGTCGACAATGGCGGGGTAAACCACGGGAGCGGCGTTTTCGGGATTGGTGTACGCGCCAAAATACTCCTTGATTTTTTTCTCCATATAGTCGGGGTCGATATCGCCGGCAACTATAATGCCTTGATTGGTAGGATGATACCATTTTTTGTAGTATTCGCGGATTTCGTTGTATTTGAAGTTTTCCACCACCTCCATTTTGCCTATGGGCAGACGGTAAGCGTATTTTGAATCAGACAGATAACGGGGCAAGAAACGCTCCATCATTCTTTGTCCTGCCGACGAACGCATAATTTTCTCGCTTTTGATAACGCCGCGCTCCTTGTCGATTTCTTCGTCTTCTAAGAGGATTCCGCCCGACCAATCGGCAAGCACCAAAAGGCACGAATCTAAAAGCGACTGACGTTTGTCGGTGGGCACGCCGTTGATGTAGTAAACGGTTTGGTCGAACGAAGTGTAGGCGTTGATTTCGTTGCCAAACTTGATGCCGTTGCTCTCTAAGTAGCGTAGCATACGGTCTTCGGGAAAGTGTTTGAGTCCGTTGAACGCCATGTGTTCAAGAAAATGGGCGAGACCCTGCTGCGAGTCCTCCTCCTGCACCGAACCTACTTTCTGCACAATGTAGAAACCCGCCTGATGTTCGGGATAGTTGTTTTTGCAGATGTAGTAGGTGAGTCCGTTGTCTAACACTCCCTTGCGGATGGCGGGGTCAGACTCGGAGATGTCCTGAGCGTTGACAGCGTTTACCATAAAACACGCAGCCAACAAGATTGGAAATCGTCTGAATAGTTTCATAATATTATTTAAATTAAATAGTAAATAAATTTTGTGTCAAATATATAAATTATTCATTATATTTCTTTACTACTTCGTCAATTCCTATTCCTAACAGCCGCATTTGTCGGAATACTTCGGGGAGGGTTTGTTTCATAAACTCCTCGCGGCGGATTTTGAGGATTTGTTGTTTGGCACCAGCAACCACAAAAAATCCGAGTCCGCGCTTGTTGTAGATTACCTCCTCGCGTGAGAGATGGTCGTAGGCCTTGACGACGGTGTTGGTGTTGACTTCCAACAACACCGCATACTCCCGCACAGATGGTACGCGGTCGTCGTCCTTGTACTTGCCCGAAATAATCTCGTCGCAAATTCGGTCGGCGATTTGAAGGTAAATGGCCTTATCTGAGTTGGAGAAATTCATTGTTTACGCTATTTTGTGGAAAGTTTGATAATAGTTTGATGATAGTTGAATTTTGTTAAAACCATATACTCCAATTGTTAGCAACAACACTAAGAATGTACCTCCGAATACAATTGATATTAACGGATTTTCAAATATACCATTATTATATATCCAATCTGCGTCTACATTGATACTTTTTTGGAATTTCTTTATTGCTAAGGCTATTGTAGTTCCAGTAAAGACACCACCTATACAAAATCCGTAAAGAATCGGGTATTTTCGAACTGTTATTGCGCTCATAAAGTTGAAAATCCAAAACATTAAGACTAATCCGAAATATGATATCATACTAATAATTGTTTCATCAAACACACCAATAGCCATCTTAAAATCTCCTCCTTGAAAATATTGTATCAGTGTTTTGAAAAAATCGGCTACACAAAGAGCGAGTAAAAGACCAACGGTTCTGATTGTTACCATTAAAAGTATTGTATAATATTTTTCTGCTGCATTTGCAGGGATTGAAATAAATTGTTGACGGATTGTAGGTTTGTTGATGTCGGATAGTGCCATTGACGCTATTACTCCCGCACCAATTATAAAAATTGCCTCGTAGATGCTGTTGTCGGCAAGCGGTTGTTTTGGATTTACTATTATTGTGAATAAGAATGTGCCAAGAGTGATTGTTATCAATATCTTGATCCATTTTCCCATACTAATGTTTGCAAACCAACGGAAAAAACTTGCAAACCTACTGAAACTGAATTTGTTCGTGTTCATAGTTTTCTTTTATTTACGGCGTTGTACAAAAGTTCGAGATTGATAGGCGTTTCCTTGCCTCGCGGAGTGCGGAGAGCAATTACGGCGTTGCCTTTAACAGAGGGTTCGGAGTAAATAACTCCGTCGGTGTCATCGTTGCTGCGGTATTCAAAATTATATTGGTCGGTGAGGTCGGCTACTGATTTGTTCATCAGCAACTGGTTGTCGGTGCCATCGTCGTTGCCGAGTATCAGAATGTGGTCGATAAGTTGTTCCACGTCGTGCACCTGATGGGTAGAAATTACAATGGTGCGGTTGTCGGTCATATTCTGCGCTATTACCTTGCGGAAAAGGCTTTTGGATTCGAGGTCGAGGCCGTTGGTGGGTTCGTCCAAAAAGAGATACTTTGTGTTGGTGGCGAGCGCAAAACTCATATACACCTTCTTTTTTGTACCCATCGAGAGAGCGGAGAGATTGTCGATGTCCTTGATTTCAAAATCGTTGAGACATTTTTCCAAAATCTCGTCGCTGAAATCGGGGTAGAACGGACGGTTGAGTTTTACATACTTTTGGAGCGACATATTGGGCAGTTCAAACTCTTCTGTTACAAGAAAAATCTTGCCAAGGGTAGAGGGCTCGCGATATTTGATATCTCCTCCGTCAACGAGGATAAAGCCATCCTGACTCCAATTTAGCCCTGCTAAAAGGTTGAGTAAGGTGGTTTTGCCGGTTCCGTTTTTACCAAGAAGTCCGTATATCTTGTTTTCTTCGAGCGTGAGGAAGAATTTGTGGAACACCCTTGGACTCTGTTTTTTTCTCCAAAACGAAATTGGATAACTATACGATATGTTTTTAACCTCGATCATAGTAGTTAGTTTTTAATCATCAGACATTTGCAACGTAGCACAAATGCCTGATGATAGTAATGTTAACGTTTAATGTGTTTTGCCATTATGGTTTGCATAAAAACTGCATTGGTAGGATCTTGCTGTACTTGAATACTGAGAGCATTGAGTTGCGGGGCAAGTTTAATATTCTTTTGACCAACTGGCGTTTCAATAAATGCATTGAGAGCCTTCATTTCATCGAGAGTGTAGTTTTCGCAGTAAAAAGCGATGACCTTTTCGTTAAGTTTTTCCCAAATAACATCTACCATCTCGTTGGAAAGGGCGTTGACATCGTCGAAAGCCACTTGACCAGTTTTGGCTACGGCTTCATATTGAGATTTTGTTGACTCCACCAAATTGCCGCGCATATTCTGCAATTCGATACATTTTTTTACTTCTGCCACCAAAGCAGCATCCTGAGCCTTAGTGATTCCTGTTGTTGCTACTATGAGCAATGCGATGATTGAAATAATCTTTTTCATAAATACTAAATTTTAAAATGTTAAAAACTAAATTTATTTGTTGTGCTGTTATAGTGTAGTACCTTAATAGTACAGTGCAAAAGTATGGGGTGGAAAATCAAATTCCAAATTTTTTTGGAGAAATTTTTAGGTGTTTAACATTTTTTAACAAATGGGAAATTTTGACAATTGTGAGTGATTATAATAATAGAGGTGCGTAAGAATAAACAGTTGCTTTGTTGCTAAATGCCTGAATATATTTATAATAAGGCGCGGTTTGAATTATTTTCAAAAAAAAGCGAAAAAAAATCTCAAAATAATTTGCACAGTTAAAAAAAACGCTCTACTTTTGCACCGTCGAAACCGAAAGGATACGACCAATTGATGGTCCTTTCGTCTAGCGGTTAGGACGCAAGATTTTCATTCTTGTAACACCGGTTCGATTCCGGTAGGGACTACAAGGCTTACAGCAATGTAAGCCTTTTTTGTTTTAAAATTGGTGAAAATATATAGTTATGAATCTCGAAGACTACATAGAACTCCATACCACTCCCGAAGATGAGGTGCTGATGAACCTCAGGCGCAAAACCAATCTTACTACCACTATGCCTCGACAATTGTCGGGACCGGTACAGGGTAAACTGCTTGAATTTCTTAGTATTATGATTGCTCCTAAGTATATTTTGGAGATTGGAACTTTTACGGGATATTCGGCGTACTGCCTTGCAAAGGGTTTGCAGGCGGGAGGAAAATTGCATACTTTTGAGGTACGCGACGAATACGAGGATAATATTCTGGATTTTTTTGAGCGGGCGGGTGTTTCCGACCGTATTGAACTGCATATAGGCGATGCTGAAAAACTTGTGGGTGATCTTCCTTATACTTTCGACCTTGCTTTTATTGATGGCGACAAACGTCAGTATCCTGCTTATTATCAAACCGTTTTACCTAAGATTAAAACCGGCGGCTACATTATCGTAGACAATACTCTGTGGTACGATAAGGTAACCATCGATTCTAATTCCAAAGATCCTTATACCCAAGGCGTTATCAGCCTTAATGATATGGTGCAAAACGATTCGCGGGTTGAAAATGTTTTGATTCCTATTCGCGACGGACTTACTTTGATACACAAGGTTAAGTAACATATTGTAAGCGCGTTACGGGTTAAAACATCCAAGATTCGAGTTCGAGAGCGGGCTCTTCGTTGGTGTTGGAAGTAAACATCCAATCTTCGATAGCGATTTCTTGCTCGGCGGTGGAGTCTTCTGCTTCTAGCATCCAGGGCTCTACTTCCAACGAATCTTCGGCGATGTTTTCGGTGGCAAACATCCAAGATTCTAATTGAAGGCTTTGCTCTGTGGCGATTTCCTCGGCTGCGAACATCCAAGATTCGAGTTGGAGAGATTGTTCGGTGATACCCTCAAAAGCGTCGGTGGGGTAGGGGTTAACGGCGTTGGCCGAAGCGTTTGCAAATACTGTTGTTGCGAGTGCGATTGCGAATGTTAAAGTTTTCATAGCATTTAAATTTTATAAGTTATTAATAATGTTGTTTGTACTTAGAATATGGCACGCGCCGTGCCAAACTTTGTATTGTACTGTATATTAATAAGTTATAAAATATAAGCCGTTGTAAAGGTGTAAAGTTTTTTTACAAGAGTGTAAAAATTTTTGTCAAAAATGTGTAAAGGGGGAAGAATTTTTATCCAAATGCCGAAAAAATTTTTCACCCCCCGCAACTCCCTGAGCACGTGCCGCAGGGTGGTTGGTAGGGACGGAAGTCATCGTCGTTTTTTGGGTCGTCTTTTTTCTTTTTGTCTTTGATTTTTTGGATGATTTTGGTGCAAGAATCGGTGTGGGTGTGCGGAACGGGTGAGTCTTCTTCTACTGTGTGAAAATCTTCTTCGGAGTCATCTTCCTTTTTTTTGCGGGGGATGAGAACCCATATCATAAACACTATTATGACCGAGCAAATGATTATAAAGTATTTCATAGAGTGCAGTTTTAAGATTTTGCATTTACAAATATAGGGCAAAGTGGCGATTTTTTTTCACTTTTTGGGCGGTTTTTGCACTCTATATCAAAAAAACTCTTATCTTTGAGAAGATTTTTTTATGTTTAATAATAACATCAACCAATATTATGAACAAACAAGAGACTTTTACATTCGACAAAGTGCCACAGAGCGTGGCAGAATTGCAATCGTTGAGCGAATATTCGCTCGATACTCCTTTTAAAACAGCGGCTTTGGCAATGCTCGTGCTTCTCCGTTGGGAATCTGACCCCGAGGGCGCATACCAATTGATCGACGCATTGCGCGGTCCCGATCCGCTGAGCAACTATGGCAAATCGTTTATCAAAGAGCGTCTAACTGGCAAAACTTACAAAGTGAAATCGTTTTTTGCCGGCGCAACGGTTGAGAATGGCTACACTCCCACAATGCCGCTCACTATCACCATTTCTGATAATCCGTATTCGTATCCCGACCCAAATTGGGCTACTCTTTACCTCAAAAGCGCCGGTGCCGACACTGTACGCCCGATAAAATTTAGGAAGAAACCCTCGACAGGTCAGTGGTTTTTGAATGATTATCAAAACCTTTCGGACATAAGAGTTCCCGCTGCCGACGACCCGTGGGCTTAAGTAGTTGAAGGCTTGCGATGAAGAATTATTTCGCTATCCAATGGCATATTACCGACAATTGCGACCTTAGATGCAAGCATTGCTATATCTATGCGAGGAAGATGGTTAAACCTGTGGAAACTCCTTGGGATAACCTTTTGTCTACGCTCGATGGTATTGTAGAGCATTGTAGGGTTCTTCATCGCGAGCCTTATATTTATATTACGGGCGGCGACCCGATGCTACATTCAAGGTTTTGGGATTTTTTGGAGTTGGTGCACGACCTTAAAATCCCTTTCTCCATTATGGGCAATCCTTATCACCTTAATAAAGAGGTGTGCCAGATGCTGAGTTCGCTTGGCTGTCAAAAATTTCAACTTTCGCTCGATGGTCTTGCTCCCACTCACGACAAATTGCGCAGGCCGGGTTCGTTTAAGGCTACGATAAATGCCATTCCTATTATCCGCGAGGCTGGTATCAAGTGCGTGGTAATGTCTACTGTGAGTGCTAAAAATATGAATGATATTCCTCAATTGATAGATGTTGTGGTTGGAAATCAGGTAGATGTGTATGCGTTTGCACGATATTGCCCTACCGAAGGTATAAAGAGTGCTTGGCATATTCCTCCACAAACTTATCGAAAATTTTTGGATACATGTTGGCATAAGTTTGAGGAGCATAGCAATAGCAACACCATTTTTAACCTCAAAGACCATCTTTGGACGCTTTATCTTTATGAGAAAAAACTTTGGAAGATTCCCCAAAAATCCGACCCGTACGGCATTTACGATGGATGTCATTGCGCCCAAGACCATCTAACTATCACAGCCGATGGCAACATTATGGCTTGCCGACGGTTTGATAGCGTGGTTGGCAATGTGGAAACGGGTATTTACGATGCTTATAAGAGTAGCGAAATGGATAAATACCGCCATTATGGAAAGTTTGTAAAATGCAAAGATTGTTTGTTGTTGCGTTTTTGTAGAGGTTGTCCCGCTGTGGCATACGGCTACAAACGAGATTTTTATGCTTCCGACCCGCAATGTTGGCGAAAGGTTAAATCCTCAGGGTGAACAACTTGTGCCGCAATTTGTGGGAATGCCCGATTGATTTGACGAATCGTTACCTACTCCGTCGATCCAAAATTCAAGTCGTTCGCCCAAAGTAAGGCGGGCATTACGACGTTTTTTCTGAGGCTCTTGGGGTTCGGGTGTTTTGGTTTGGTTGAAATATTCATTGGCAGAATGGTGCAGACCCACGTCTTTGTTTTCGATGTGATAGGTGGTTTCTTTGGGTGGCGGCGTGGTTTTAGATTCAGCGGATGAGCCATTTTTGCCTGTGATTGACTCGTACACCGCAATACCCATTATTGCTATTATCAATATTAATATTATCAAAAAGAATATCATAGCGTTACATTATTCCTGTTGATTTTAACAAAAGTACGAAGAGCAAAATTGGTACAACGTACTTAATCATAACTATATAGAGCTTTCGACGCATAAAATGTTCGCCGTTGGCTGTAAGTTCGTCTACCATAGAATCGGGAGTGGCAACCCAACCAATAAGTATGCACGTGCCAATTTCTAATAGAGGCATCATAACGTTGTTGCTAACATAGTCCATAAGGTCGAGCACCTGCGCTTTTACTCCGTTGGGAAGATTAACCTCAAAATAGAATACGTTGTAGCCGAGGCAAACCACTGTGGCAAAAATAGTTAATGCAAAAAACGATATCCAAGTACAACGACGTCGCGAAACGGGATATTTTTCTAACAATCCCGAAACAAAGCCTTCCATCATTCCCACCGAACTTGTAAGTGCAGCAAAAAGCACCATTACAAAAAATAATGCTCCAATAAAGCTGCCCACTGTGCCGAGAGCCGCAAATACCTTTGGAACATTGATAAACATTAATCCCGGTCCTGATGATTCTAATCCTTGTGCACCGCCAAAAACGTATACCGCCGGAATTACCATAAAGCCCGCTAAAAATGCTGCCAAAGTGTCGAAAAACTCTATGCGGTTGATGCCTTGTACAAGATTGTCGCTGCGTTTTACGTACGAACCCCACGAAACCATAATGCCTGCTGCAAGGCTAAGGCTAAAAAACAATTGTCCCATGGCATCGAGAAAAGTCTCTAAAAGTTTGCCCATTGTTAATCCTGTAAAGTCGGGAATAACAAACACTTTTAACCCGTCTAATCCTGTGCGAGTGGTGCCGTCGGCATCGGTGTGGCTAAGTGTAAGCGAATAAACAGCTATGCCAACTATCATTAAAAAAAGCACCGGCATAATGGTTTTTGAAAATTTTTCGATGCCTTTGTTAACGCCGCGACTAACAATCAACACTGTAATGCCCAAAAATATAAGCGTATACACTAAGGGTTCGTATTGAGCTGTGATAAATCCTCCAAAAAATCCATCTTCGGCGGCAGAAACTCCTCCGCCTGTAACAAACTCTACGGCGTATTTCATTACCCATCCGCCCACAACGCAGTAATACGAGAGCAATATAAAAGGAATCAAGCAGGCGATAGTGCCTAAATGCTTAAATTTTTGGTTGATAGCTCCGTAAGCAAAAAGTGCGCTTTTTTGAGTTTTGCGACCTAATGCAATTTCGGTGGTAAGAAGCGTAAAGCCAAAGGTTGCTGCTAATATCAAATAAACGAGCAAGAAAAGTCCTCCGCCGTCTTTTGCCGCAAGATATGGAAATCTCCAAATGTTTCCCAATCCTACTGCGCTACCTGCCGCGGTAAGTATAAATCCCAATTGCCCGCTAAATGTGTTACGTGATGACATTGTAAATGATATTGTTTTGGCAAAAATATGGAATAATCTCGATATGTGCAATTGGGATAACACAAAAAAGGCGGAACTCTTATTCCGCCTTTTGTAACAATCATCGTATAACACTCACATTTATTCTGATTTTAATGTATTCACGGGATTTTCGCTTGCTGCTCGGAAACTTGCGGCGGTTACCACCAAGGCGGTGATGCCTACGGCGATGAGTATGCCTATGGCAAATATCCACGGCGCGATGGGGTAGTGGTAGGCAAAGCCGGCAAAGTAGGTGTTTACGGCAAAGAGCGAGACAGGTATTGCTATTGCGCTGCATATTGCCGCTAATATCAAGTATTTGCGGTTAAACATCGAAAGTA
>JAGCDD010000349.1 GCA_017651345.1 Bacteroidales bacterium
TATTTTTTTGGCACTATAATCATCGATTGTTCAATTCCTAACAAGTTGAACTTGATTGATGGTCAACAGCGTACAACAACGTTCATACTACTCTTGAAAGCATTGCTTATTCACCTGAACACTGCATTGAAAAATATGCCAAACGATGAAGACAGCGAAGGTCTCAGGGATGGATTAAAGGAACGCCGCAACACTATTGTTGACATCCTCTACAAAACAGACGCAGACAACCGAAGTGCGATAATGAAAGATTGGAGTTTGGCTAAAAATATCTGTCTGTTGGTTAATAATTCGATTAACGAACAATATAAATCCGAACTACAAAACATTATTGAGTCGCCTGATTTCCGTTCTGCCGAACAGAACGCCCACAAATTTTCCCGCAGGCAAAAAGACTACAAATACACCAACTTTTTCAGAAACTTCAAGTTTTTCTACACAAAGTTGAATGAGTATAAGGACACGCAACTGAACCTGTTTGCAAAAACGTTCCTTACCAAATGTCAGATAATCGAAATCCGTAGTTGGCAGATTGAACAAGCCATCACTATGTTCAATTCACTCAACTCAACTGGGATGCCTCTTTCTGACGCCGACATCATTTCCGCGCAATTGTATTCTAACGCAGGTGGCAATCGTAATGAGTTCAACGGCAATTGGGGCAATCTTATCAAACTGACCGAACAACTCAACCAAGAGAACATCATCAGCATAGATTCTGTGCTTCAACAGTTTATGTATATAAACCGTTCCATCAGCAAAGAATATATCCAACCTTCGGGCGTGGCAGACGTTACCACTCCTGGTATAAGGAAATATTACACATTGCTACATAAAGAGTTGTTGGAAACGCCATTGGAACTATGTGCCAAATTTACCAAAATTGCATTAATTTGGGACAAAATCAAGAACTTTCCAATTGTAAAACTCTTACTGAAATTCAACGAAAACTCCAAAATCTTCCTCGTTTCGTACCTATACAGGTATGAAATCACTGACATTACTCGTGAAAAAGTTTTGGATATTGCAGAATGTCTTTTGAGGTTATTCACCATCCTCGAATTGGGCGATGCAATTTATTCAAGCAACAGAGTAAAGACTTTTCTCTTTGGAGTCAATATAAAGTCGGTTGACAACAACATATCAATTTCCGAAATCAAAAGCGACTTCGACGAGCACATACGCAAGACGTGGAACGAAGAAGACATAAGGCAATCCATAATGGAATACGACAAAAATATTTTAGTATTCCTAAATGAATACCTCTACTCCAAAGCCAACGGCTTGCAATTCGACTTTGCATACAATGTCAATGTTGAACACATAATGCCAACAAGCGGACTAAATATTTCGTTCATCAGAACCGATGCAGGCATCGATACCGTTGAAGATTTCCTCAATTGCGTAAACAAATTGGGCAACAAAATGTTATTGGAAGATGACATCAACAAGTCCATTGGTAACGAATGGTTTAAGACCAAAAAACAAAATTCGATAATCAACAGAATGGGCTATAAAGACAGCCTATACAACGTTGCTTCTTCTATGGTTAAATATCCATCAGACCTTTGGACAAAAGACGATATTGCTTCCGCAACACAAGACATCGCGGACAGGATTGTCAAGTTCATTTTCAACAAATAGTAAAAAAACATCAATCAATATAAAAGCGAAAAGGTTGTCAACTTGATGTTGACAGCCTTTTGTTTTCTTCTCTCACGGAACCATCCAAATCCTTAAATTCTGCCACCTTTTCCACCACCGAGACCTCGCAATTATTCCAAATATTTACTGAAATAATGTTCCTTGGATGATTGGTCATAATTTTTTTTGAAGATATTATACAAGTCGTTTTGAATATGTTCGGCAGGCAAGTCGGTGAATTTGCATTTTTTTGAAAGAGCGGTGATATAAAAACCTGTCTTGCTTAGGGTTATGTCAGTGAACAAATTCATATATGCCGTCGAATCATTATGCTTGGCACTCGCACTAAAATCAATTCTTACAGCTTTAGTGTTAGGCAAACTTTTCTCCACAATATCTTTGTTCATATCATAGTCGGCGCGAGAATGAGACCACACCAAATAGCCCATACTATTTGGATTTTCCGAAAAACCAATTAATGCTTCATAAAACATAAATGGTGTGCTATCGCTTATTCGCAAATCGGTTTCAAGCCTCCGAGCCACAGGGCGAACAAAACCATCGATAAAGTAACGGATATTTGCTTCTGTAGAAATAGGCTCGGTGGAAAAACCATATTCAAGAAAATCTGTGAAATCAGGTTCTTCATACCAATTTTTGACAAATCCATCTTTGCTGATACTCAAATTGATATAGTCGCCGAATCCGTCTTTTTCAGGCAAAAAACTGTTAGGCACATATCCCTTGATACACCATATTTTGCTTTTGTTTTTATCCAAAAGGGTGTAAATGCCATTGTCTGTAACTTTGGCATACAGATTCAGACCACCGAAAACCTCTTGCCATTCTAACACACGATGAGTTTTCAGTTCCACGGTTATTTCCCAAAACGTCTGATAATTGTCATCCAAAATCTTCCGGCAA
>JAGCDD010000350.1 GCA_017651345.1 Bacteroidales bacterium
ACGGTCGCGGTTTTATTGTGGAGATGCAGTCGTATTGGAACAAGGAGTTCTTCTCGCGCACACTTTTCAACGCTGCCTCTATGTATACCAAGCAATTAGCAAAAGGCAACCCGTTTGAAAGGTTGAAAGAAGTTTACGCACTTGCCCTCGTCAACGACGAGGCGTTTAACTACGATGGCGACAGCGGATATATGCAGGAGTTCTATATCACCAACAAAAACCATCCTGAGGACATTCATCACGACCTCTCGCTCATCTTCGTAGAACTTGTAAAATACCGTCCAGTCGACCGTGGTAGCCGCGCCATCAAGGACTTGTGGCTTCGTTTCCTCACCGAAATCAACGAGCAGACCGAAAAGGTAGACGACGTATTGCTCGAAAACCCAGACATCAGTCAGGCGTTGAACATAGTAGAAAGGAGTGCCTATACAGATGCCGATATATACGCTTACGAAGACTATTTGCTCGAAGTAATGACCCAGCGCAATTCCGTGACCAGTGCTATGGAAGACGGCATAGAACAAGGACGTGCGGAAGGACGTGTGGAAGGAATGGCACAAGGCAAGGCAGAAGGCGCACAATCCGAAAAACTTGAAACCGCCAAGCGTATGAAAGCAGAAGGTCTTGATCTCAATTTAATTTCTAAAATCACCCAACTGCCAACTGACGAAATAGAAAAGTTGTAATTATCAAAACTATATAAATAAAAAAAGGCGAGGAAAACCCCTCGCCGTTTTATTTATAATAATGTGTGAATTATCTTTTAGCGCCACCCATTTTGAATCCTGCGCCGCCGCCCATAGCAAAGATGTTTTGGTCGAAACTGTGTTTGAGTTTCTGTTTTTCGGCGTTTTCTTTGATGGCCACGTTGATAACGTCGTCGAGAACGTCAACGAATTTTTTACCGGTGGCTTCCCAAAGGTAGAACGAGAGCGAACCGGGGATGGCATTGATTTCGTTTACATAAACTTCGCCGGTCTCCTTGTTGCGCATAAAGTCGATACGGATAATGCCCGATGCGTTCATCTCTTTGAAAGTCTTGATGGCGAGAGATTGAATATTTTTGGTAACGTCCTCAGGAAGGTCGGCGGGACATTTGCGTTGGCTGTCGCTCATTGAGCCCGAACCTCCTTTTGCACCTGCCATTTTGCCACCTTTTGCGCCAAATTTCATTCCGCCCTTGGCACCGCCTTTTGCCGACGACGAACCCATATATTTGTCTTTGTAAGAGAGGATGTCGCCGCTGCGGATGGGCTCTTCTAAAACAGAAGCCTTGCAGTCGTGGTAACTACCGTATACTGAGCAGTTTATCTCTTGAAGATTTTGAACCATACGTTCAATTATAATCTTGTCGGTGAATTTGGCAGCAAGGTCAACAGCCGCTTCAAGTTCTTTTTCGTCGGCTGCCTTTGAGATACCTACCGACGAACCGAGAGTGGCGGGTTTTACGATGAGGGGATAACCTATTTTTTCGGCTTTGGCCTTCATTTCGTCGTGATTTTCAAACCATTCCTTATCTGTTGTCCACATATAGTCTACGCAGGGGATACCGCACGATTGACACATATATTTTGTGGCGATTTTGTCCATAGCAATGTTGCTTGCGCGGAGGTTTGAGCCTACGTATGGAATGCCAATCATTTCGAAGAAACCTTGCAGCGAACCGTCCTCGCCGTACGAACCGTGTAGAATGGGGAACGCAACGTCGATTTTGGTAACAACCTTTGATTTAAACATATTCGACTTGTAGCGGTAAAGGTTGAAATCGCCACGGGTGGGAGTCATATAAACTTTTTCGCACCACGAGAGTAGTTTGGGAAGGTTGCGGTAGTTGGATACCACGGTGAGACCGGGTCCAGTGTACCATTCGCCCTCTTTTGAAATGTAAATCGGAACAATGTTATATTTAAATTCCGGAAAAGCGTGAATGGTTTGCAACGCCGAAATCACAGAGATTTCGTGTTCTACCGACATTCCGCCAAAAAATACGCCTAATGTTATCATTTTGTTTTGTAATTATCTGATTTATATATTTTTACCCTAATAAACTTCAAAATGTTGAGTAGTGATATTGTGTTTGATAAATCTGTTTTGTTTGTCGGCAATCACGTCTAAAAGGTGACGGCCTGTCATCTTGTTGTATCCGCTGTCGACAATCATCTGAGCGTAACGTTTTGCCTCGTCGAAGTTTTCAAACACGTAGTTGAGCACGCAGAGGTTGTAGAGCATAGCGTAGCGAGCCTTGCGCTCTTTTTTGTTGGCAAACGAGTACGAATCGGCGGCGGTTTTAAAATGCTTGATGATGTCTTCCATAGCGATTTCGGTGGTAGCCATTCCGCCGTTTTCGTTGATCTGAGCCAAATGAGCCTTTATGGTTTGGGGCAAATTGCGGTGCATGCTGTAGTAGCGGTTCTTTTTCTGATAAAAGAAATAAAGGTCGAACGGCTCTTCTACGGGGTTGTAGATGTAGTTGGCATTTATCAAGTCAGAAATTTCGTAAATGTTTGACATTACCTCGTCGTTGATAATTTGGTCGCAGAACACATCGCGATTGTTGCGCACATATTCCATAGCGGCACCGGGATTGTCAAATTCGCGTTCGGGGGTAAATGCCTTGGGAGCGTACGACACATTGGGGTTCGACGAAAAATTTTCCGAAGGAGTGCGCACTGTCCAAGTGGTTACCATTGTGTAGTTTATCACGCCCTGAAAAGTATGAATCTTGATAGGATGACCAAAACGGTCGCGAGTGTCGATGATGTTTTCCTTAACGCCGAAACCATCGATGAGCATACTTTTGAGGTTGATATTGATTTTCATATATGCGTTGGTGGGCGAGGAGAGACGTTTCCAGCCGGCAAAATGAAGTTCGTCGCTTATCTTGTCGAACGTTACGTGATGTTGCACCTGACGGTCGGCTGAGCACACAAGTGAATAGTTGCGGCTTTGAGGCTGAACATAGTAACGTGGGAGATTTCTTACAGTTACACCGAATTTTACAGTGTAAACGCCGTTTTGCGAAAAAAGGGCTAACGGCATGAGTGTTAGAAGTATAAGTGTAATTATGTTTTTCATCGTAGTTAGTTTTTAAAAAAACGTACAAATTTATATATTATCTTCGATATAACAATAAAATGACGAAAAAATTGCTATATTTGCATTACAATTGAATAGATTATGGATAGAAAAATAGTTCTCGGGTCGCTGTTTGGCGACGAAGGCAAAGGCGTTTGTGTAAATTATCTTTGCCATAAGGCATTGAAAGATGGAAAGCGAACCTTAGTGGTGCGTTTTACCGGCGGACCTCAGGCGGCGCATACTGTTGATGAGGGCGGCATTAGGCACGTGTTTTCATCGTTTGGGTCGGGTACATTGCTCGGTGTGCCAACACTTTACCGCAATACCGCATTGATTGACCCTGTGTGCATTGTCAACGAACTTAATGTATTGAAAACCAAAGGTATAAATCCCGTTTATGATTTTTCTTCGGGAATAATTATCACCCCTTACGATGTGGATTTTAATCGCAACGACAAAAAAACTCTCTCCGACGGCACCTGCGGCAAAGGCGTTTGGGCATCGTTGGTGCGTTCTCGTTCGGGCAAGTGCTTTACTCTGAGCGACAATTCTGAAACTATTCTTGCAGAATGTGCTTCGTATTACGGCGCAAAACGTTGCAGCGAGTTTGACGAAATGTTTACCGAGGCGTTCAATTTTGTAAATAAAACGCAAACCATTATCAACGAAAACGATTATGATACAATAATTTACGAGGGAACACAAGGACTTTTGCTCGATGCTCAACTTGGATTTTTACCAAACGTAACTGCCACAAACACAGGTCTTCAATATCTCTCCGAAAACGAACTCAACGGCACGGAGGTTTATCTTGCCACTCGCACATATCTCACCCGTCATGGCAACGGCTACACTCCGCAACAGGTTGATAATTACAATCTTGCCGACAAATCCGAATCCAATGTCTACAACGGTTATCAAGGAAATTTTAAAACCGGCGTGTTTGATTTCGACCTTTTAAATGAGGCATTCTCACGACACAAGTTGTCCGATTATAAAAATGTAATATTCCATTTATACATCACTCATCTTGACACTGTGGAGCGCAATGGAGCGTTTTTTTACCTAAAAGACAATACTTTGCACCAAATCTCTTACGCCAACGAACACCAAATTAGGGATATTTTTAAGAAAATGGCAGACAAAACGGTTGTTAACGGAGACTTAATTTTTCATATATTTTAAGTTTTCCGCAAACTTTTTTGGTGCTTTTTTTGTATAAATGCAATAGAATATCTAAGTGACTATTTATGAGTTTCATCAAGAATCTTTCTGTTAAGCAAAAACTTGTGTTGGGTTACACAAGCGTTATACTGCCGTTTGTAATAGTGTCGGCAATATTGTTTATACGAATAGCCAATATTTATCAAGAGTCGGAGCGTTTGAGCAGCGAATATCTTGCTATGCTCGACCACGCCGACCATATCGAAACCGATTTGAACGTTGCCACTAATTCGCTTCAAGTGTTTGTGCAAACCAACAACGAACAGCGAAAGTTTGAGGGAATGAGGTTTATGTCGGAGGCTCAGCAGAGTCTCGACACTCTTGGAGTCCTTTTTGCCAAAACGGGTATGCGCGATGATATCTATGATTCTTATACTAAGACAGTTTCGCTTTTCGACCGCTGCTACGAACTCTCTAAGTCTATTTGGGATACTCGCGACCGTCGCGAAAATACTTTTCAAGAAATGTATGGTTTTCGAGACCAACTTATGAACCAACTCATTGCCCTGCGCGAAATTCAAGACAATAATGTTAAAAAATTTGTTAGCTCAAACAACAAGCAGGGTGCCATTGCTGCTCACGATTGGACATTGAAACTCGACGTATTTATAAATACAATCCGTTCGTCGGTATCTGCCAACGCACTCAAAACAGAGGAGGGCAGATCGCGAATCACCACCAACATCGAAAACGCTATCAAAGAGGTTACCAATGGAATTACCGATGCAGAAAGCCGTCAGATTATCAGAAAGTTAGGTACTATCCGCAATGAGTATATGAAACTTGCCAACAACTTTGTGGGTTTTTACCAACAAATGGGCGATTCTTTTACCGAAAGCGAAAAAATTAGCGCCGAATTGCAACAGGAGAGCGCACTGCTCAAACAAAAACTTGCTACAAAAGTGTCGTCGGTGTCGAACGATATCAACGGAGCACTTAATTCTACACGTATTCAACTGATTTTGGCGTTGTTTGCTGTGGCTCTGATAATTATCTATATCGCATACAAGACCCGCAAGCATATGACCCATCCGCTCAACCGCAGCCTTATGCGGGCCGTGCGTCTCTCGGATGGCGACCTTACCGTTGAGTTTAAACGCGACCAAAGTACAGATGAAATCGGGCAACTGCAAAACGCTATGGGCAGGCTTGCCGATAACCTCCGCAACATTGTGGACAACATTACCGAGGAGGCGCGGAATATTACCAATGCAAGCCACGAGATGAACAATACCAGCAACACAATGAACGAAAACGCCAACGACCAGGCTGCGAGTGCCGAGGAGGTGTCGTCGTCGATTCAAGAGATGGCTTCGTCGATTCAGCGCAACAGCGACAATGCTCGTGAAACCGAAAAGATTGCAATGAGCAACAGCGCAGCCATTCAGAGTTGCAGCAAGGCTGCGTCAAAGACCGTTGAGGCAATGAATGATATTGCTGCCAAAATTTCGGTTGTAGACGAGATTGCTTTTCAAACCAACATTCTTGCTCTCAATGCCGCAGTGGAGGCCGCCCGCGCTGGCGAACACGGAAAAGGTTTTGCCGTGGTGGCTGCCGAGGTGCGCAAACTTGCCGAAAAATGCGCCATTGCCGCCAAGGAGATTGATTCTGTGAGCAAAAACGGCGTTAATATGGCTTCTGAAACTGGTAAGGTGTTTGCCACGGTGCTTCCCGAAATCGAGCGTACATCGTCGCTTGTGCAAGAGATAGCCGCGCAATGTAGCGAGCAGGCGCAGAGCAGCGTACAAATCAACTCAGCCGTACAGCGATTCAATACATCCACACAGCAGTTTGCCTCACTCAGCGAAGAAATCTCCGCCAACAGCCACAACCTCTCTGTTCAAGCCGAAAAACTTCTGAATTTGTTGGAGTATTTTAAGGTGGAGGGGTAGTTTTAATATATTTTTATTACTTTTGCTCAAACAACATCATAATACGAAACAGACATAACTTAAACAAGACATATTAACATATTGGGCTTTACGCTCTTATTCTCTACCTGATAAATTCCCCAAATTTAAAGTACAGGAGAATAAGCAGCGAATAAGGTTCACGTCGAATAGGCGTGAGCCGTTTCGTGCTTATTAGTGTACAAGGTATTGGGGAATACCGTCAGGTCTGATAAGCAATACAACGAAATGGCTACACGCTATTTTGTTTGCTTATTAATAAGGTGTCAAGTTCATTAACCTTTAAGACTATGAACGAAGACTTTCATTTGGGCAGACTAATACGCGAAGAACTCCGCAGTCAGCAGCGCACAGTAAAATGGCTCGCCAAACAGATAAACTGCGAGAGGTCTACCTGTTATTATATATTTGATAGAAAATTTATCGACATTCCTCTCCTTGAAAAAATCAGTGCCGCGCTCAACCGCAACTTTTTCGCTGATTTGTCCAACTATATGGAGTCCGTCCTGAGCGGCAGTGTCCAAAATATTTCAACACAAGTGTCCAAAAAGATTCAACAGTAATTGATTGACATTTATTTTTTTGCGTCGTATATTTGTAGAGAAAGCAAAGGAAAAATCAACCGCCGAAAAGGGTGAGATAATAAACTAAATAACAGAAAGATATGTTGGAAGTACGTTCAAATTATAATCAGAACAACATCGTTCCATTTCTTGCACCAAGTAAGAATTTTGATAGAGACGATAATACTGAAAAACAAAGAGACTATCAAATGGGAAAAGGATGTCACGACCGTTGTACAGGAGTCTGTAAGGGAAACTGTGTAACAGCATGCACTTGGGGATGTGGAAGACAGGCATGGCCGTAAAATTTTGTTGGAAATGGTATATATCAAGCAAGGAAGTCCAAGTTTTAATGGACGTGTAATTACATTTATTGTTACGAAAGATTGTCAACTTTCGTGTAAATATTGCTATCTTGTTGGTAAAAATTCTAACGAGAGGATGTCTTTTAGTGTTGCTCAAAAAGCCATTGACTATATTTTACAACATGAAACAGACTATCCTGACGAATCGGTAGAATGGTCTTTTATTGGAGGAGAACCTTTTTTGGAGATTAATCTGATAGACCAAATATGTGATTATTTGAAGGTAGAAATGTTTCGGCTAAATCACCATTGGTTTAATTCGTATCGGTTCAGCATCTCCACCAACGGACTTAATTATCACACAGATGAAGTTCAGAAATTTATAGAGAAAAATAGGACTCATATTGATATAGGTATCACCATTGACGGAACGCCACAGAAACATAATATCAATCGTGTTTACAAAAATAGCAATGTAGGCTCTTATACAGATGTGGTTAAAAACATTCCATTGTGGCTTAGTCAATTTCCTAATGCCTCAACCAAAGTTACCATAAGCAGCGATGATTTACCTTATATCAAAGAAAGTGTTTTACACCTTTATTCTCTTGGTATTCACGAGGTTAATATTAATTGCGTTTTCGAGGATGTATGGAAAGAAAACGACGACAATCTGTTTGAACAGCAATTGATTGAATTGGCTGATGAAATTATCGACAGAAAACTATACACCGATTATTATTGTTCGTTTTTTGAAAGAAACATCGGGAAGCCTTTGGATATTAAAAATGATAACAAAAATTGGTGTGGTGCAGGGGTAATGTTGTCGGTTGATGCTAATGGCTTGTTTTATCCTTGCACCAGATTTGCTCAATACTCTTTGCGTTCAAAAAAGGCGCGAATAATTGGCAATGTGAATGACGGAATAGACCAAAACAAATTGCGACCGTTTTTGGCATTGGACAGAAGAACACAGTCAAAGAAAGAATGTCTAACTTGTGAAGTAGCAAGTGGTTGTGCTTGGTGTCAAGGCGAGAACTACGATGCTGCCGACACTAATACAATTTACCAACGTAGTACTGCAATATGCAAAATGCACAAGGCTCAGGTCCGAGCCAACAACTACTATTGGAACAAACTTGCAATGTCTTTACAATCTTAAACTTAATAATTATTATGTTGAATTATCTGATGGTTATATTGAGTGATGATTCTGTTTCGTATTGTCATTATCACAGTTGCAACAAAGGCAACGGTTTGATGCCTATTGATTTGTTGCAAAAAGGGATATTGTTCGCTATGAAAAACGATTTAGGTATTCACTTAATATATCCCGAAACGCCTTTGCCGCAGGAGTACGAACCAATAATTAAATCATTCAAAAATGCCAAAATCAAGCCCTGTTCCGCTTCGGGACAAGCCGATATTGTGGTTGTAAACGGTGTAAAAGAGTTAGAGATTTGCTCTTTTACAAAGAGCGTAATTTGTAGGATAGACAAGAACTCATTGTTAGCCAATCAAAATGCTTTGTGTAAATGTTTCAATCAATTTGAAAGAACCAACCTAGTAATCACTGATATTGAATCATTTAAGCAAGAAGATTTTGATAGATACAAAGATTTTTTACTTCTTATACTCCAAACTGTTGATATTGAAAAACATAAGGTCAATATTCTGACCGACAGGTTGGAGATTGATTCAATGAACAACTGCAACGCAGGTGTTAATAACATCACCTTAGCCCCTGATGGCAAATTCTAT
>JAGCDD010000351.1 GCA_017651345.1 Bacteroidales bacterium
ACCGCCGGGACCAATCACCGTGGTGTGCAGCGATTCATATCCGCTCGGTTTGGGCACGGTAATCCAATCGCGCAAGCGGTAGGGATTTGGCTTATATTTCTCTGTTACAATAGAATACACACGCCAGCAATCTGCCTTTTCGTCCTCGGGCTTGCTGTCGATGATTACACGAATGGCAAAAAGGTCGTAGATGCCGTCAACGTCAACGCCTTGCTTTTTCATCTTGGTGCGGATGGAGGCAATCGACTTTGGGCGACCTTTGATGCTGACGTTCATTCCCATTTCGGCAAATTTCTTTTTCAGCGGCTCAATAAACTCGCTGATATATTTGTCGCGCTCAGCCTTTTTAATTTGCAACTTGTCGGCTATGGAGCGGTAAGTATCATATTCAAAGTATTTTAGGCAAATCTCCTCCATCTCGGTTTTCACCTTGTAAAGACCGATACGGTGGGCAATAGGACTATACACCAATTGAACCTCGGTGGCGGTTTTGAGAGCCTCATCGTCGGGCAGCGAGTTTAAATTTCTGATTTTCAACAGGTGCTGAGCCAAAAGGATTATTATAGAACGAACATCGCCAGAGAGAGTTACAAGCAGTTTGATGTAATTCTCGGTTTGCACTTTAAGTTTGTCGAGATTAAACTCAGGAATTTTAACAATTCCCTTTAAAATACCGTTGATTTCGTCGCCAAGAACGCCCGAATCAATTACTGTATTCAACTGATTAAAAGGGATATATGCGTAAGCGGCAGCGGCTGCCACTGTGATAGAGTCGGCACTGATTTCGTCTGCCACAATGCTCAACAGCGGTGCGGACGAAGGAGTTTCAACTGCAAATTTTTCTACCTCGGTCAAAACATTTTTGAGCGCGAGAGCCTCGTCTGCGGCAAGAGCGTTGATGTAAGTTTCAAGTTTTTCGGTTATCATAGCGTTGTATTTAAAGGTTTTGCAAAATAAAAAAGCCTGCACGATATTCGCGCAGGCTTTATCAATATTTAAGCGGTTTTCTTATGCGTCGATATTCGCATAAACTGCATTCTGTTCGATAAATTCTCTGCGCGGGGGGACGTCGTCGCCCATAAGCATCGAGAAAGTGCGGTCGGCTTCGGCTGCGTTTTCGATAGTTACCTGTTTCAAAGTACGAGTTTCGGGATTCATAGTAGTTTCCCACAACTGGTCGGCGTTCATCTCACCAAGACCTTTTTATCGCTGTACTGTACACGACTCTTCGGAGCCGTTGCCAAGGTCGATAAGCGCCTGCTTACGCTGCTCCTCTGTCCAACAGTACCGTTGCATCTTACCACGTTTTACAAGATAGAGCGGCGGCGATGCGAGGTAAAGGTGTCCGCGGTCGATAACTTCCTTCATATATCGGAAGAATAGCGTCATAGCAAGAGTTTGAATGTGGGCACCGTCCACATCGGCATCGGTCATAATAATAATCTTGTTGTAACGGATGTCGTTGAGGTTGGCAGCCTGACTATCTTCCTCAGTACCAATGGTAATACCAAGGGCAGTGTAGATATTCTTAATTTCCTCGTTGTCGAGAGTTTTGTACTGAACGGCTTTTTCCACGTTGAGGATTTTACCACGCAACGGAAGGATAGCCTGATACATACGGTCGCGACCCTGTTTTGCTGTTCCACCTGCCGAATCACCCTCGACTATAAAAATCTCGGTCTTGGTGTTGTCTCTCGATGAGCAGTCGGCAAGTTTACCGGGAAGACCTGCGCCTTTCAACTGACTGTGAGCCTGCACAAGTTTGCGTGCATTGCTTGCGGCTATACGTGCGCGTGCTGCAAGTATCACCTTGTTGCAGATGTTCTTGGCGTCGTTGGGGTTCTCTTCCAAATAGTTTTTGAGAGCGTCGCTGATGGCTTGGTCTACTGCGGGAGCCACTTCGGTGTTGCCGAGTTTTGTCTTGGTCTGACCTTCGAACAAAGGCTCTTGCACCTTTACCGAAATAATGGCTGTGAGACCCTCGCGAAAGTCGTCGCCCGAGATTTCAATCTTGTTTTTAGCAAGGATTCCCGATGTGTCGGCGTACTGTTTGAGAGTACGTGTCAAGCCACGGCGGAAACCTGTAAGGTGCGTGCCGCCTTCCTGAGTGTTGATGTTGTTGACGTAAGAGTGGATAACCTCGCGGTACGAATTGTTGTATTGCAAAGCCACCTCGATAGGAATTCCGCTCTTTTCGGTAGATATATAAATGATGTTTGAAAGTACGTCCTTAGAAACTTCAAGATAGTCGATAAACTCTTTCAAGCCCTCTTGCGAATAGAAAACATCGCTGCGGGTGTTGCCTTCCTCATCCTTACGTAAGTCGGTGAGGGTAAGTTTGATACCTTTGTTGAGGAACGAAAGTTCGCGCAAACGGGCTGCAAGAATTTCGTATTGGTAACTATGGCACGAGAAAATAGAATCGTCGGCCTTGAAAGTGATTTCAGTACCTGTTTCCTCGGTTTCGCCAATCACCTTAACCTCGGTGGTGGGCTTGCCTATTGAGTATTCTTGTTGGAAAATTTTGCCGTCGCGACGGATAACTGCCTTGAAATAAGTAGAAAGCGCGTTAACACACGAAACGCCTACGCCGTGCAAACCGCCGGAAACCTTGTAGGAGTTTTTGTTGAACTTACCACCTGCGTGAAGTATTGTGAGCACCACTTCGAGTGCCGACTTGCCTTCTTTTTCGTGATAATCAGTAGGAATACCACGACCATTGTCGCGAACGGTGATAGATTCGTCTTCGTTGATTGTTACGGTAACATCGGTGCAAAATCCTGCGAGAGCCTCGTCGATAGAGTTGTCAACTACCTCGTATACAAGGTGGTGGAGACCTCTTTCGCCTGTGTCGCCGATATACATTGCGGGACGTTTGCGCACAGCCTCCAAACCTTCAAGCACTTGGATGTTTTTCGCTGTGTATTCTTCTTGTTCCTGCGTTGCAGTTTGATTTATATTATTTTCTTCCATTTGGTTTTAAAAATTCTTACTATGGTGGCACAAATAGCACACCTTTATATAATAGCGCAAAGGTACAATTTTAGTTTTAATATACAAATTTTTTGACGAAAAAAACTTTGGTAAAATTATCTAAACTGTTTTTGCTGCTCGTTATACTCAAAGCCAAATTCGTGGAGATATTTTTTGATCTCGCCGGGCTGTTTGTCGTAACTGCTGCAAAGCGATTCAAGGCTGTCGTATTCGCCATCGCGCAAAAGCATATTGATTGTAGAAACCAACATAAATGGGTCGTTAGGTAGATTGTTCATGGTGTTGTACGTTTAATTTTTTTGCAAATATAATAAAAAAAGAGAATGAAGTCAAACAATATTTACAAAAAAAAGCGGACTGCAAAAAATGCAATCCGCCAATAAATAATATTAATGTTTAAACTACTTTGCTACGAAGTAAGAGGGAGAAAGATCGCCTTTTTTCTGCCAAGAGAGTTTTTCGTTGGTGAGTTCCAAGATGGTGTACTCTTCGGGAGTTTCTACATAATCGCCTTTCTCGTCGTCCCATTTGCGGAGAAGAAGAGTTTTGTCGTCGGCACCGAGTTCCCAAAGACCTGATTCAACAGTAGCCGAGAAGAAACCTTCGCCAGTAGAGATAGAGTAAACGAGTTTGCTGGGGTCTTTTTGACCACGACCAAACAACCATTTAGCAGCAAGGAAGTCGCCGATTTTGGCAACGTCGCCTTTGAGTTCCATTTCGTGACCAACACCAGTTTCCTCTTTTAGAGCCTCGCCATTGCCTTTGAGGTCGGCGTTAAGGTCGGCTGCCCAAGTTTTACCCATAAGCATTTTACCTTTTTCAGAAACTTGTGCTTCGTTGCTGCCACCAAAACAAGATGCCATAAGGCTGATTACCATTGCAGCCATTAAGAATGTAAGTGTTTTTTTCATGTGTGTAAGTTTTAAATTGTTACAAAAATTAAAATTCGTTATTATGGTTGAAGGCATTTGTTCAAAGTGAAAAAATGTTTCAACCTTTTTGCAAATATATGCAAAAAAAATATAAAAAGTGCAAAAATTTTTAAGTTTTTTTTTACAATGCGGATAATACTTATTCAGATTTTTTTTATTAACATTGCAAAATTTTACAATTCAAAAAACACCATACTTATGGCACACATAATAAACGAAATTTCAAGAACTTTTAACGAGTATCTCTTGATACCCGGACTCACCACCAAGGAATGTACTCCCGACAATGTGAACCTCCGCACGCCGCTTGTAAAATTCAAGAAAGGCGAAGAACCAGCCATCACGCTCAACGCGCCCTTTGCATCGGCTATTATGCAGTCGGTGTCGGACAGCAATATGGCTATCGCGCTTGCCAAAAACGGCGGAATATCGTTTATTTTTGGCTCGCAATCTATTGAAAGTCAAGCCGAAATGGTTCGCAAGGTAAAAAAATACAAGGC
>JAGCDD010000352.1 GCA_017651345.1 Bacteroidales bacterium
ACAGAGAATTTCAAGATACACCCATCCGCTTGGAAGCAAAAGGCAGAAGATAGAAAAAAGGAAAAGAAACTTAAAGAGTTGTACACTCGTTACAACCAATGCAGGGATGCCGAACTTGATAGGTTTTGGAAAAACTCTGTATTTGTTTGGTGTTTTCTATTGTTATGCTTTACCGCATTTGGAATGACGGTGAAAGATTACAATATGCCTAATAGGAATTCGGTTCCGCCGACAGTAGATGATTATTATTTGTTTTTATCAATTATTTCAGGTTTGGGGGTAATCATTTCTTTCATTTGGGTGTGGATGGCAAAAGGGTTAAAAGCGTGGTATGAGGTATATGAAAACGCAATATGGGAAATTGAAGTTTGCAAAAATGAATTTGGCTATCCAAGAAATTATACATTAGACAACTTTTGGGCAATCAAAGAAGATTCAGAATCTTTTAAAAATTGGTTAATTGGAACAAAACCAATTTCTCCGTCCAAAATTGTAATAGCGATAGGTTTAATATTAGTTAGTATATGGGGAGTGGCTTTTTTATACTCATTATGTCGCTTTATAGCATATAAAACGTGTCATAGTTATTTTTGTCAATGCTGCGACTTCCCTTATATGAAAATTATATTTCCTGTTGTTTGTGTGGCTATATTCTTTGCTATTAAGGAAATGCGTAAATGGATAAATAGTTCATCGTTAAGAAATAAAGAAGAAAATGAATTATTTACAAAAATTAAAAATGATGTTTTCATCAAAAATATGGACTTATATTTTGAAGTAAAAAATGGGAAGGTGCTTTTCTATTTTTATGGTAAAAAAAGATACATAAGATGCAAACACAAAGTACAGAAATACTTTGGGAATAGCGGATTTGATGTTGAAAAAAACGAACACGTAATCACATTTGATGTGGATTATATAAAAGACTTCTTTGAAAAAAAAGGGGAAAATAAATTATAACAAATTTAAAGGTATGTCAATGAAAGAAAAGTCAATTAATAAACTCCACCTCATCCTCCTCACAGCCTCGGCATTGCTAATCATCCTTGCCGTGTTTGCCTATATTGCCGTGAGGAATGAACGCGAAAGCCGTTCCGCGGGTAGCGTAGAGCGTTTCATAAACCAAACTCCAAAGTTCGTGTTTAAAGAGATAAAGTTCTGTAAATACGTGGCTTACGGAAAACCTGACGGCACAAACGAATGGTTCGACAAGTTGGATATATTTCATATATCAGGCAAAGCCGAATTGTATATCGAAATGAAAAATCTGACAGTTGATACAGCCAACACGGATTATAGTTCCAAAAAGTTGAGCCTTGTATTCAATAGCCCTACAAAAGTACCGATTGGAATTGACATTGATATACCTGATAGTAGTATTGTTAACGTTGAGACAATTATACCGAGGAGAGTATCGGCTGAGGAGGCAAAGATGGCGGCAGAAAATGTTTCCGTTGTTACTGAATATATTGGAATGTTTCTTGGCGGCTATCTTGGATTAAAAGGTGGCGAAATGGTTGGCGGCGCGATAGGCGATGCGGTGTCAACGGTTGTCAAACACCCGATAGTTAAGTTTATGGGCGGCAAAATCGGCAATATTGTGGGCGGCGGCTTAGGTGCAGTTTTAGGTGCAGTAGAGGGCAGCAAATTCGGTAAAGAATATGGTTATTTGTTGACAGAAAATTTGTTGACGGATTTTCACGTTGCCGAAGGACACACCGCAGCCGACAAAGAAATGATTTTGCAGAACGCCAAACAACTCATTGCAATCGAATTGGCGGGCGGCAATATGCTTGAAGACACTAATTTTTCAGAAAGTATGCAAAAATACTATGAAGAAGAATGTCGTAAATCCATCGTAATCGCTATGAAAGGTTTGGGATGGGACGAAGTGAATATCGAATTTAAATACGAATAATTATGAAAGATACATTAAAACATTTCGGTATATTTGTGGCTGTATTGTTGGCTGTTGTGATATTCAATCAGTTCACAAGAGTCAACGGCAGGACGGCGTTTGAGGTGTTGCTGTCTAAAATCCCCGGTCTGAATGTTTTCGTAGAGGAGGACTATGATTCCAAAGTATTCAGTTTGAAACAACTTGATATGGCGGAACTCCGCACAGCATACTATAATATTGATTTCTTGATGTCAATCAACAAGTCAGGCGAACAGTATGTTGCAATCTATCCGTATATAGTGGAGGCAGGTTATGATTTGAGCAACCCAAATCAAACAATCGTTGATTCAATCACGAAGGTTGTCTTGCCTGCCGCAAATTTATCTGTCAAGATGGACAACAAGCGCGGAATATCTGTTATACGCAGTGCTGAAATTCCACACGAGTACAAGACAATATTGGAAACCGCTTTCAGAAATCGAGCAAAAGACCTGGCGTTTGAAAACGGTATCAACGACGACGCGCAAAAAAATTGCAATAAGTTTTTCGAGGACTTGTTTCCCGATAAAAAAATTGTCATAGATTACGCATCCACAGAGGACAATCGTGTCGTAGAACAATCCAACAAAACACCCATCAAGTTTGTTTACTGCCCTGACGCTATAAAATCGGTGGGGGTTTTTACCACAAAGCACAGAAAGATTCAGACCGACAATGCAAAAGTATATTTCAATCCCGAAGATATGTTTATGAAGGTACAGACAGAAAAAGGTTTTGGCCTTATCGCAAGAAACACAGAAAAAGAAATTGCATTGTACTACAATTTCAAATGTCAAAAAACAATTGAGGATCTTAATCGTGAAGTTGCTGACAAGTCAAGGAAGTACAAGGACATCAACGATTACTATTGGATAAAGTATTATGACCCATTGTCCCCAAAAAGAAACAAAATCAGGGCAGAATTGTGGAATGTAAGCGACGGACATAATCATATTGGTTTTTCTGTCGGCAGCCATCAATATTGTTTCAACGTGAAAGTTGGTGATTTCCGTGCAGACGAATACTTCAATGTTTGTTCTGATTTGTTTTATCTTGCAATGAGTGCAAAAAGTAGCGGAATAACAAATTCGTTGTACAATGATTATTTGGAATGTTATGACGACGTTGTACACAATGTTAATAAGGGTGAAATAACGCCAGCAATCAGTGGATTTAAAAACCTCTGTGAAATAAAGGCAGAAAACAATGATACGGCTCTCAACTATTCCGAACAAAACTTGAAAGCATATATTGATTTGAAGGGAAAGGGAGGATTTGATTTTGTCGGCTATCAACCATTAGACAACCTTTTGAAGGCTGCACAAGTTTTTTCGAGCAAAAGTCCTGAAACGATGATGACGCCGGATTTTCAGAAAATGTTTTTGATGAACTATCCTGAAATGAATATTGACACTGCGGACGTTTATAGGATTTTGGAATTGTTCTGTACTTTGCCTCAGACGACAGATAAGGCAAAAGATGAATATTACAAAATGCTCCAAAAGTCGGGTTTTTATAGCCCTGCGCTGGTGGGAAATTCTTCCACAAAGGATTATTGTGATTATATGTTTAATATGTTGCACAAATATGACAAAGATAACCAATTCATTGAACAACAAGGCAGTAGAACTCAAAACCAAATAATCATTGTCAATAAAGACGATGTTGAAAACGACAAATACAGCCGTAACTCAATCAAAGAATTTCTTTCCCAAAATTCTTTGTTGAATGAAAATGAAGGTCAAGTGGTTCTATGTTTGCCAACAGACACTACGCTGTGGGTGTATAAAAAATACCCTTTAATAATTTTTGAGAAGAACAAAATTTCGATTGTGCCTGACTGTTCACCAATGACAAGTGTGAAAGTATATTCTTCTGAATATAAAAGCGTTATACCAAGGAAAGACGGCAAAGATTATTTCATTGTGGTCAATGGTCAAGAGCAAATTGTACCAAAATCAGTGTATGATATGATGCAAGAGATTTACGACAGGGAAGATAATGTTGACCGTTCCAAAGAATGGCTTCAAAAAATATCCACTGCATTGCGCCACAAAATCAACAATTATTGCAACCGTCCCGAACCGATGTTGTAGGTTTGCGCGTAGGGGCGTGGGCAAGCCGCGCCCCGCGTAAAAAAAAATTTGGATTTTTGCAGAAATTTTTTTTAATTTTGACGGCAAAATGGACACATAATGAGAATTATTGCCAAAAGAACCCTTGTGGAATATTATACAAAAAATCCAAAAGCAAAATCGGCGTTGGAAAATTGGTACGAAACCACTTCAAAAGCCGAATGGAAGAATTTTGCAGATATTCAAAACACTTTTGCAACAGTGTCAAGTGTGGGCAACCATCGTTATGTTTTCAACATTAAGGGCAATGATTACAGACTTATAGTTTTAATCAAATTCACTATAAGCCACGTTTGATACGTTTTGTGGGAACGCACGAAGAATACGACAAAATTAAGGACATTCAAAATCTGTAATATTATGGCAAAGATAAAATCGGAAGCGGCATACGATGCAGCACTCAAAAGGATAGAATATTTGGAGGATTTTGTGGACGACGACACCGCCCCAAACGATCCAA
>JAGCDD010000353.1 GCA_017651345.1 Bacteroidales bacterium
AAAGATAACGCGACCATTTTTCGGCATAAAGACCGCCGCCGCCCGCACCGTCCGACACCGCTAAAACTTCGTCGGTTAACAATGCAGCATCCTCATTTACAGAGTTTTCGCCTATTTTGGCAAGAGTGAATATTTTTTTCATTGGTTTTGACTGATATTTGTGGGCGTTCCAATGTCCATAATCTTTATCAAAGTGGCTCCGTCGGTGTTGACAGCCATGGCCGAATGACGCTTGTCGGGACTGCCTGAGCGCATTTTGGCTATTTCGGAATTGTAACGCAAAGGCAATAGGCTCGACATTTCAAACAACGTTTCGGCGTAGGCGTTGCCATTGAGTTCGCTCTTTTCGGTGGGGAACGAAAGACTGATGCCTTGGTCTGCCGAAATATGAATGTTGAACAAAATCACGTTGCCATCGTTGGTAAACATCGACTTTAACTCGTTGGCTTGTTGAAGGATAGATTCTTTGGTGGCGTGGTTAAACTGTCCGTCGGTGATGTTGATAATTGTGGGCGGATAACAGTCGTGCTCGTGGTGATGTTCCATCCATTGCTCCAACAATCGGCGAGCATAGTCGAAAGCCTTGTGCAAGTGAGTCCAATGTCCGTCGCACCTAGGCTCTATCCACTGAACTTTTTCAACTTCGCGCATCACAACGCCGGAGCGGGTACGTTTGGGTTCTTGAACGATGATTTTTTTGAATGGATTGTCTTTCAATTCTTGCGGCGACACAAAATCACGACCCTTCAACTCTCCGCCCCAAATACTGTAAGCCTCTTCGCCATAGCCAATTACAGCAATGTCGTAATAATGGCGCACTTCGTCGGTTTTGATACAGCGAAGCACAAGTTCGTTGATTTGACGGTTGATAATAAGTGCAACAGCCTCTGCCATAGACATTTCCTCGCCAAAAAGCGAAGTCATTTTTTTCATACTTACCGATTGGTCAACAAGGAAAATAAATGCCGTAGGCGTGTTGCGAGTGATTTGGGCGGTGTACGGATTTTTGATTTGCAGTTTTTGTGGTTGCGACGGTATCGAAATTCCAAAATTGCCAATATTCTTAATCATCGACAGCGGAATATGATTTTTAACAAGTATTTCTGCCTGATAATAAGGCTGTTCGTCGGGCAAAAGATCAAAATATTTGTCGGTAAGGGCGGTGTCGAAATGTATCTTTTTGAAATCTGACAGAGAGCCGCCGATGTTTGCGCCGTTTTTCACAGCGTTTCGGTCGGCAAATTTGGTATCGCGCCAACAAATCACTTCGGGGTCGATTTCGAGGATAACGGGGTTTGAAATCCTGCCGTCGTTCATCGCAACGTACATCATAGGATGTTTTTGGGTGAAACTCACGCGGACATAGTTTGGGAGGTTGTCGCGAGAATCCAAACTCCGCGAAACATCGCTTCCGCCGGGCTTGGGAATGTCGATGCCCTTTGCCTTGCAATCTGCCCACGAATAAAGTCCGCCGTGCTTGATGATAGATTCAAGATTGTCGAAATCGGTAAAATGATACAACTTCTTGATATTGTGACTGTTGATAATATCCTGAAATTCGGTGCAATTCTCTTTCTTTTCCATAATGTTTAGAATAAAGTTGGTTGATAATTTTGGTTCAGACTATCCACGTATCGCTTTATCAATGAGGCGTGTGAAAGCGGTTTTGATGCGTTTTCGATGTCGTCGTTGGTGTCGTAATCGAGAAGGATGATAGTTTTGGTTTTGCTTGCCTCTGCCATACGGCGGACAATATCTTGAACTTTGTTTTCCAAAACCCACTGATATGTAGGGATATAAATCTGTTTTCGCGCCTCGATATAACCCAAAAGTTCGGTGCTGAAAACACCCTTTTGATGTCCGAGCGGCTTGCCAAATTTCCTGACGGTTCGCTTGATATTCCGCATAGAGTCGTTTTTGAAAAGTTCGGTATCGATGCCGCTGTTTTCAAAAACTTTCAGTCCCTGCCAAACCGCCTCCACGCACATAGCGGTAACGCCCTCGCTAAACGGCACCGGAATACCGCCGTGAGGATAAAACGGACTGAGTTTCACTAACCCGTCCTTCGCCTGACTCGTAACATCCGCCAAAATAGCGTTTGGGTATTTTTTTAAGAGGTTTTCAGGCTTACAACGTTTTGAGACGATAAGGAGCATTGCAATGATTGAATTATATTGTTAATGTATTTTGCCGATACGCATCTGTATTTATTGGTTAATGGATTATGATTTTCATCATAAGGAAGTGCAACAAATAGCCCAACAAATCTGTCATTTTGAAAAATCGATCCTCCACTATTCCCCTTTTTAAACAAATAATTAGTTGTAACTTCATAGCAATTATCAATATAATAACAACAATCACCTCGGCGTTCAGTTGCTTTTAAATAAACCTGCATTTGGTCAACAACATCAAAGTCTAATTGATTTGAATCTTCGTTCATAGTATAACCATAATATGAACAATCTCTGTATTTATAGTCGTCTGTGTCATTTACAAATTCAATTGGACTGTTTATTTCCGTCTCAATAACATAAATCGCTAAATCAAGTTTTTGTAATGTTGAACATCCAATTACTTGATATGGTTTGTCATACTCATAATAAATTGGGGATTCACTCAATTTGTAAGGCACATTGTTATATTTAAACCAAACGTTTTCAATAGTATTTACAGGAATATCATCGTTCATAACAACGTGACCTGCTGTTATAAGAAATTTTCCTATAATAATACCATTGCCGTTGAAATCATTTTCGTCGGGCTCAGTTTTAGATTCTTGACTTGTATAAATTGGTACAATATATTTTTCGTATTCCATAATGATATTGTTTTCTGCAAAAATACTCATTTATTCACAAACTAAACAAAAATAAATGCATTAAAATGGTAACTCATCATCATTAATAACATTGTCAGTTCGTTTAGAATTTAATATTGCTTTTTTTATCTTAATACCTCGTTTAATTGATGACATTGTGTATAATTCTTCGCCTAGATTATAACAGCGTCCACCTGTTTCTGTGCATAAATCCAAATTACGAAACGCATTATCATTTGCTTGTTCCACTGCCTTAGTGAACAATTCAACGGCTTTATTATAATCCGGTGCAACGCCATCCCCATTTGCGTAGCAAATGCCCAAATTATTTTGTGCATTTGCATCTCCTTGTTCCACAGCCATTGTAAACCATTTAACGGCTGCTTGATAATTATTTTCAACTCCTTTACCATAATAATAACAAATCCCCAAGAGGTTTTGTGCCGCGGAATATCCTTGTTCTGCTGCCTTTGTAAGCCACTCCACCGCTTTAACATCATCTCGTTCCACACCTTGCCCACTCAAATAGCAATCTCCTAAATTGAGTTGTGCATCTACGTGACCTTGATTTGCCGCTTGTGTAAACCATTCAACGGCTTTATGATAGTCTTGTTCTATGCCTTGACCGTTAGCATAACACACACCCAAATTAAACTGAGCATTTATATCTCCTTGCTCCGCTGCCTTCGCATACTGTTCAACGGTGTCTTGATGGTCTTGGTTTCCACCATTATCTTGTGGATAATACGCATCCAAAGCCTCAGAAGCGAACCGATGACCTTGTTCCGCTGCTTTTGTATACCATTCAACGGCTTTTTTATCATCTTTATCAATGCCTTGTCCACGGTCATAACAATAACCTAAATCGTACTGAGCATATTTATTACCTTGTTCTGCCGATTTGGTGTACCATTTAACGGCTTGTTTGTAATCTTGTGCAACACCATTACCTGTATTATAACAATACCCCAAATAATATTGTGCTTTTGCATTTCCAAGATCAGCAAAAAATTTAAATAAAGACAATGCAACGTCTTTGTTTTTCTCACAACATATTCCATTTAATAAATAATAGGATAACGAAATCTGAGCATTTGTATGACCTTTTGCTGCCAAATTTTCAAAAATGCGATATGCTTTTTTGTCGTCCCAAAAAACACTGCGTAAAAAATCCGCATATTGATACGCAATCTCATCTCTATCCATTTTTCCCACCACACTCGCCAACATCGCCACATCCATCACCTTCTCCGCCAAAACCACCACAAACATCGCATAAATCCTTGCAAAAAACTTATCGTAAATCAACTCTTGAAGTTTTTGATTTGCTGTACTTTGGGCGAGGTTTGAAAAATCTTGGGTGTGAAGAAGTACACAGTCTTTGGCGTTGAGAGCGTCTAAGAGTTTGTTGTTCAAGGATAAGGCTTTGAGCGATAGAAGGATTGTTACCACAGCAAAATCGTCGATATGTCCGTCAAAATCGTCTTCGGTGCGTTGCGGATGGCGGAAATCGGGCGAACCAAGTTCGCGGGCTTTTTGACCGTGCATTTTTGGGACGTACATTCCGTCGTAGTCGATAAGCACAAGCGAGCCGTCGTCTTTTACGAGAATGTTGTCGGGTTTGAGGTCGCCGTGGGCAAAGGGCTGTTTCAAAAGCCAATCTGCCAAATACGCAAAATCACAGGCAAGCATTTCCAAACACAAAGGTTCGGAGATATGATTTTTGATGTATTTATCCAAAGTTTCGCCCTCTACCCAATCCATCAGAAGAACGGGAAATTCGGTTTCGTCGGTATTGGTATCTACAAAAAGTTCTTTTTCAAGGTATTGGATATTAGTAATATACGGCGAAGAAACATCTTTTAGTTCGTCGGCAATGAGTCGGTAACTTTCGTTTCTGCCCTCTTGGTCGCGGGTGAAGCATTTGAGAGCGTAAAACTTGCCGTCGTTTTGGTCAACCATCTTGAAGACCACCGCAAAATTTCCGCTACTCATCACAGGATTGTTGTCCGTGTCCAAAACAGGGCGGAGCGTGGTCAGTGTGGCAAAGTAATCTTCGGGAGATTGCTCCGCCAACTTGATTGCCTCGGTATATTGTCCAACAGAAGGATATATCATAGTTTGGTGATTGATTACACTCGCAAATATACAAAAAATAATGTAGATATGGAATTTTTTTGTAACTTTGTGCAAAATTGAATCGCAAACTATGGCAGACAATCTCAACACAAAATACAAATCGGCAGTAGAAGCCATCAAAACTGCAATTCTGCAAGGTCAGTACGAAGCCGCCAAAGGCGTTAACCGCATCCAATTGGCTGTCTATTTCGGCATTGGCAAATACATTTCGCTCAATACTCGAAAGAAAAATTGGGGTACAGGTGCTTTAAAAATAATCAGCGAACAACTTCAAAAGGAGTTACCGGGACTGAGAGGCTATGGAGAAACGCAACTGAAAGAAATGCGCCTTTTTTACGAAGGATGGACTATGCTCGATGCAAATTTGTCGGTTGTAACCGACAAATTACAAAAATCAAATTCGTCGGTTACAACCGACGAATTACAAACAATTGAAAATAAGATAGATATATTCAATTCAATAAGTATTCGTAATTTGCAAAATTTCCCCGTGGAGGATTTTTTCAAAGTTCCTTTTACGCATCATTCACGGATTATAGCCGGTACAAAAAACATTGAGGCGCGGTATTATTATATCCATAAAACAGTCGAAGAACGTCTTTCTGTGGACAAACTGAAAGCACTGATTAAATCAGATGCTTATAGTCATAGTAAATCCATCCCTAACAATTTCTCAAAGACCATCTCCGATTCTTCTCTTGCTCGCAAGGCTGTTATGATGTTTAAGGACGAATATCTACTCAATTTCATCAATGTGGAACAGATTGGCGAAAGAGATGCTATTGACGTAGATGAGCGTGTTGTAGAACAGCAAATTGTGCAGAATATCAAAGAGTTTA
>JAGCDD010000354.1 GCA_017651345.1 Bacteroidales bacterium
ACTCAGCCCATACAAAGAATATGCTAAATATTTTGGTGACACATTATGTATTAGTCAACATTCTGCATATGGCGAATATTATGGAAGCATAGCCTGTGTCTTACCAATTGTAGGTATCGATGTTGTATGTAATAAAGATTTCGACAACAACCATCCTTTCGGAACTCCGCTCACCGACATTATGAAATATGGCTGGCCGCAAAACCTATATGGATGTCTACACGAAGTAGATGAAAACAACAAATTAAAATATTATGGAAAAAAGAAATTTGAGTTATATGCGGCTGAAAATTCTAATTCCAAACCAATTCAATTAAATTCTATTCCCGAAAAGCAACTAATAATGGAAGGCAACAAATATTATCTAATGTTCGACCACGAACCAACCGCCCCCGGCACCTACGAGTTCACAGTCAAGTTCACCTTCGGGCCAGACCCACTCACAGGAGAGACTGTTGATATTGCTCCTGCAAAAGTTAGCATTGAATTTTAATACATTAATTCATACTCCAAACAAGATATGAGTTCCGTCACTTCAAATCAATAAAATGATAGCACGGCGTAAAATAAATTTTTCGCCGTGCTTTTTATTTATACTTTCCGTTCCAAAGGCGGTCGATGGTCTCTTTGGCTTTGGATTCAGAGGGGTTTTCTTGGGGATGATAGAATGTGGTGCCGCAAATTTCGTCGGGAAGATATTCTTGATTTACAAAATGTCCGGGGAAATCGTGGGCGTATTTGTAATCTTTGCCGTAGCCGAGTTGTTTCATCAGTTTTGTGGGAGCATTGCGAAGGTGAAGCGGCACAGGAAGGTCGCCGGTTTTTTCCACAAACTCCATAGCGGCATTAATAGCGTTGTATGCCGAATTACTCTTAGGCGAATTGGCAAGGTAAATAACTGTTTCGCTGAGCATTATGCGCGATTCGGGATAGCCCACAGTGTTAACAGCATTAAAACAAGCCTGTGCAAGCAACATAGCGTTAGGATTGGCAAGACCAATATCCTCGCTGGCAGAAATTATCAGTCGTCGAGCAATAAATTTGAGGTCTTCGCCACCTGCAAGCATACGCGCAAGCCAATATACAGCGGCGTTGGCATCGCTTCCTCGGATACTCTTGATAAACGCCGAAATAATATCGTAATGCATCTCGCCATTTTTATCATACATTGCAAGATTTTTTTGAAGACGCTGAATTACAATCTCATCGTTGATAATTACTTGGTCGGACGTTTCGGCATTGATAACAATCTCTAAGATATTGAGCAACTTACGGGCGTCGCCTCCGCTCTGACGAAAGAGGGCGGTGGTTTCTTCCACCTTGATATTCATCTTTTTGAGTTCGGAATCGTTGTGGATGGTGTTGTCCAAAAGACGTTCAAGGTCTTCTTTTTCAAGAGGTTTAAGCACATACACCTCGCAGCGGGAGAGCAACGGCGAAATCACCTCAAAACTTGGATTTTCGGTAGTTGCGCCAATGAGAGTGATAATACCCTGCTCCACAGCGGCAAGGAGCGAATCTTGCTGACTTTTGTTGAAACGGTGAATTTCGTCGATAAAGAGAATCGGCGACGGCGAACCAAAAAAAGTCTGATGCTGAGCCTTTTCTAACACCTCGCGCACATCTTTAACGCCGCTACTCACCGCGCTGAGGGTATACATAGCACGGTTTCCGCTTGTGGCAATAATTTTGGCGAGAGTGGTTTTGCCCACGCCGGGAGGTCCCCACAGAATAATGCTGTGTATTCTGCCGGTTTCAATCATATTTCGGAGAACAGCCCCCTTGCCCACAAGGTGCTGCTGACCAATATATTCGTCCAAATTTTTAGGACGCATCCGTTCTGCCAAAGGTTGTGCCATATCGTAAATCTTTTTGAATCTGATTGCCGCAAAGATAGAAAAAAAATCAAATTCTTATACCCACAAGCGTCATATCATCTACCTGTTCGCGGCCGTTGATCCACAATTGAAGAGATTGGTCAACATACGTACATTGCTGATTCATAGGCATATTAGCAATACCTGTAAGAAGATTCAACAGATTTTTAGACAAAAGTTTTTTACCTTCGGGAATATCAAAATGGCCGCCGGGCTGATCCTGAATGCCATCGCTGCAAAGGTATACCATATCGCCACTCTGCAACTCCTCCTCTTTGGTGGCAAAATGGGCTTTTTCGTTAAAATATCGTCCCACAGGCATCTTGTCGCTGTAAAGCCTAATAGCAGAACCGTTGCGGATAATATAAGCGTTTTGATACGCCGAAGCATACACAAGTCGGTGATTTTCAATATCAAAACTGCAAATAATCATCTCAATTCCATCATAAAGCAGCGTACCCGAATCGTCTGACGTGCCGAGAGTATCTTTGATAAAATCTCTCATACGGTCGAGCACTTTGCCCGGATCGGCGGCGTCATCCTCGGTTACAAGAAACTCTTTGAGCGACGACAATCCAAGCATCGAAAGAAAACCACCCGGAATGCCGTGCCCCGTGCAGTCTGCCACCACAAATACCTTATACTTACCGCATTGCGCAGCGTAATAAAAATCGCCGCTGACAATATCGCGCGGACGGTAATAGACAAAACTTTCGGGAAAAAGCGTCTTAATCTTGCGTTCGGATGTTATGGCGGCACGCTGTATGCGCTCAGAATATTTTATGCTGTTCAAAACTGCTGAGTGAACGTTCTCAATTTCATCACGTTGCGACTGAATTTCGTGTTTTTGCTGGTCGAGAATCTGATTTTTTTGCGAAAGAATGTTCAACGCCTTTTTCTTAATTTTCCACATTCGATACACAAACACAATCAGCAGCGACGCAAGAATCAGCACCACCAAAAGCGAAAGAATTATAATCTGCATACGATGGGTGCGCACAAGATTTATTTCGTCAATTTGCTTTTGTTCTGCCTCTTTGTAAATCAACGCCTGATGGGTTTTAGAATCGGCAAGGGCGGTGAGCGAACTATCGTTGAGATACTCCATAGCACATTCGTAGTGCATTTTTTGTTGAGCGAGAGCCTCCTTGTAATTGCCAAGTTTTTCGTAAACAAGAGTCATATATTTGTGATAATCGCGGCGGAGGTCGGGACCAGTTTGAAATTTTTCGCACTCTTTAAGCACGGAGAGAGCCTCGTTATACTTTTTGTAAAATATAAGATACTTGACGTAAGCATAACGTGCAATCATATAATTGGAAATCAACCCATAACGCAAAAAATAATCGCCGCCTCTCTTGGTGTAAACCAAGCAACTATCGGCATAACGAGTAGTGCCAGTGTTCTCGGCAGAGGCTATATACGCATCTGCCATATACGAATAGGCAAGGTGAAGCACATTGGCATAATACGAAAAACTATATTTGTTAGCTTCAAGGATTTGTATGGATTTTCGAAGGTAATGACCCGTTTTTTGATACGATTTGGTGGCAATGTAATGACATCCGAGCCAAAAATAGTCGCACGCCAAATCAAGAGTGTTGTTGGTGATAGAATCAAGTTCGATAGCCTTCATAAGATACTCCTCGGCATTTTCGTAAAGGGTAAGGTTGGTGCTAACGCGGCCGAGATTCTGATACGAATATGCAATCTGCGCGGTATCGTGACGGTTAATACTGCTTTCGAGCGATTGGTTGAGGTAATAAAACACGCTGTCGGGAAGATGCAATGCCTCAAAGCCCTGAGCAAGATTTACGCAGCAAAACACAATCTGACGATGGTCGCGCTGAGGATTATAAAGGTTGTAACTTTTGCGCAAATGTTCGATAGAGGTGTACATCTCGTGACGGAGATAATACCGCGCACCCATCACGTGGTGAGCACTTGCAATCAAAAACGTGTCGGTAGGGCGGCAGAGGTCGAGAGCAGTGTTGCAATAATGCAGAGCCGAATCGATATTGTAGACAATAAACGCCATATCCACATAATGCGCCGCCTTGGCACTGTCGGAAATTTGTGGAGTGATAAGGTGTTTGATGCTGTCAACAAGCACCATCGAAGGGTCGCGCGAAGGCTGCGCAACACTCACAGATAGCGTTGTAAACCACAACATTAAAGCCGATATCAAAGCCAAAAGACGGTTCATTTCCATTAATATTATCGCACAATTTTACGAAAAAATCTATGCAAAAGTTGTACCGCCATAAAAATCTACCACAGGGTCGGGATGGTTCAAAGATAAGCCGCATTGTTGATTGGCAGCACGGCAACCCGCCTTGCAACGTTGCAGACGAGAGCAGTTGGCACAAAAATCAGGCACCACCCTGCCCCACTCCGTTGCCGATGGATTATGAAAAATTTCTTCGGGATTGTTGGTAAAAATATTGCCGAGCACCACGGGCGAATGGTTGCAAAACCGCACATTTCCCAAATAGTCGATAACCACAGGACGGCGGCTGACATCAAACGAACAAGCCGAAAACCTTATGCCCGGATAAAGGTCGGGATTGAGAACGCAATGCGGAGTGCAAACACTCGAAAGTATTGTAAGATTCTGTTTTACTGCCACATCGGATATTTCTTTAAAAGCATTTTGCAACTGCTCTTTGGTAGGAAGAATATCCTCAGGATGGCTAACACCCTCACCACCAATATTATAGCGGTTGAGCATAATGCGTGATATGCCGAGCGAATGAATATAACTAACTGTTTCTGAGACTGTTTCGGCGTTGAATTTGGTAAGCACAATCACAGCCGTGGGAACCACTCCGTGCTCAATCAACACCTTTATAATATGTAGCGATTTTTGGTGCGACCCCTCAACTGTGGTCATAAAATCGTGAACATCTGGATTAACACTATGCAGCGGAAGTTCAAAAAGTCTGCACCCAAGACGTACCAATTGAAGATATTTTTCGGGAGGAGCAAAATTGCCGTTAGAAATTATCCCCACTCCTACCCCCTTTAAACGAGCCGCAAGCACAAGTTCGCCAAAACGCTCAGTCATAAAAGGTTCGCCGCCGGTAAAAGTAATCTGCCCAACGTCAAACACTTTAAATATTTGCTGTAAAGTTTTTTTTGCCTGCGCATACGACGAAGGAGCGGGAATTTCGCCTGTATTTTTGTAATGATTGTAACAAAAGCGGCAACGGAGGTTGCAACGCATTGTGGTCTCGAAACTTACGAGCGGCAGTTTAGCCTTCATCGCTACTCTATATTAATCTGATGCGATTCAAAATTATAATCGTGATCGGAGGATTTAGAGATATTAATCCAATAACGCCCCGAAGCGAGTTTTTCCTTAACGACAATCGAAAATTTAGAAGCGTAAGAGGCTGAATCATCAAGAGTTACCTTTAATATACCCTGTTGGAGTGTGTCATTGGTTCTGTCTTTGGTGATGGAATAAAAATATTCTTCTTCGGTGGGGTCGTAAATTGAACCTGTTATCTTATTGTTAATCACCACATTATTAGAAGTATCGGTATCAAAATTCACCACGTTTTGAGCGGGCACATCGTAGCACATCACCTCAGGTTCGGGATTAACAGTATCGTAGCAAGTGGGCTGACTGCCGAACATACAGCCACTTACCATCATCGAATTGAGCGTAATGAGCACTCCGCCCAAAACCATTTTTTTATTAATAAAAAATTCCGATTTGCCACGGCTAATCCACACGGCAGCCGACACAATCAAAAATGCCGCGCCCACAAACACGATGGCAAAAACTACAAACGGTGCTAAAAAGTCTTTATTCATAATTGGCTTATTTTAAGGTTACACACCGCAAATATACACATAATTATTAATCTGCCAAATTTTTTTTCTCGGCACGTTTTACCACTGCCACACTCAATTCAAACACACAATAGAGGGGCAGCGCAGTAATCATCATAGTAAAAATATCAGTCGAAGGAGTAATAATGGCAGCCAAAACCAACACTGCCACAAAAGCGTGACGGCGGTAACGCTTTAAAAACGAATGAGTTAAAATGCCTGCCCGAGCAAGAAAATACGCCGCCACCGGAAGTTCAAACGAAAGACCTGTGGCAAGACATAGTTCCACAAGCGTATCTATGTAAGAATCAATGGATATGAGGTTTTCGATGTCGGGCGTTACCTGATATGCCGCCAAAAAATTTACCGACAGCGGGAAAATCATAAAATACGACACCATTACACCAAGATAAAAAAGCAATCCAGTGTAAATCAGAGCCTTAAACATAAACTTTTTTTCCTTTTGATACAATGCCGGACGCACAAACATCCACACCTCGCCGCTAAGATACGGCACCCCAATCACCAAGGCTATGTAAAACGACATACTCAGATGCGTAAACAATTGAGCAGCAAGCCTTGTGCTGATGATTTTTACAGGTTGGATATCGTTGACACCCACATCGTAGCCCAACGCAACCATTACGCGGCGCATAAGCCTAAAAGTGGGGAAATCTTCGTTGGTAGGATAAAAGACAACGTACTCAAAAACAAAGTCTTTGAGCATAAACACCGCCACAGCAATCACCGTTACCACAGCCAGCGAACGGATAATTGCTCCACGGAGTACTTCGAGATGATCCCAAAAACTTCCTTCGGAAGATGCCATTACTCTTTTTTGTCGGAAGTTTCGGTTTTGGTTTTGGATTCGGTGTCCACATTGGTACCGTTCATACCGTCTTTAAACTCCTTTACCCCGCGACCGAGACCGCGCATAAGGTCGGGAATTTTTTTTGCGCCAAAAAGAACAAGTACAATCAGCAGAATGATAATAAGTTCCTGTCCGCCAATAATGCCTAATAGTGTCATTTTTAAAATGTGTTTAAATGTTTATTATGGCGACAAATATACAAACAAAAATTAGATTGACAAAAATATTTTTAGGAACAGGAAGACCCCGCCGTATCAGCAGGTTGCATTTTTTTATCGAAAAATAATTATATTTGCAAATCAAACAATTGATTAAAACTACAAACAATGAAAGCGCTGTTATCATTAATATTGATTCTGTTGGCTACACATTATGTGAATGCGCAGAAAGTAGAAATTGTAAACAAAACCGACAATAGCATCACCTTTGTGGTGGACAAAGATTTGCCAAAGCCTCAAAAAAGATTAGAACTAACTAATTTGAGTCAAGAAATGCGAAATCAATTTGGTGCAGTGGCAACAAGTTTTGACGATGAATTTCTTTTTCGCGAACGGAAAGACGTTATGTTTCAGTTTTTTATTAACGCATATACCGACCACCGTTCTATTGTGCTTTCGCCCGACATTATATGGATTACCATTTGTCAGGGATTTGCACGATACGCCAACAAACACTCTGAACAACTCCGCCCGATGATTGTGGAGCACGAAGGAAAAAAGAAATTGGTTGTAGAGTTATTCGCAAAGACCTTGGATGAAGTGGATTGGAATATGGCTATTGATATGTTTACGGAGCAAATTCATCAAAACACCAAAAATGATATTGCCAAAACAATAACCGCCAATTTCTCTACTACGGGACAAACAGAGCGTATCTCATCGGAGATTACACTGATGGACTGTGTAGAAAACTATTTCGATTACGAATTAGTGATAGCAACTTGCGGCATACCCACTGTTACTCTCACAGGTACGGCAGACGATTGGAGATTGGTGCTTGAAAAAACAAAGCAACTATCGCAATACGGCCTTGAAAAATGGGTAAAAAAACTGACTCCTATTCTTTCAGAATTTATCAAAGCCGCAGAGGGCAACCCTAACAGATATTTTTGGCGATGTATGGTAAACCACATTCCTGTTACAAAACTCAACAGTCCGGGCTGCAACCCTCACGGCGACCCGCCAGACTATATTGATGGTTGGTTTTTGAAATTCTTCCCTGACGAAAACGGTAAAACATTGAGCACGATAAAATGGACATCGAACTCAGAATCAAGCCAAGTATATGTACCGTTTAACTGCATCATCAAAAACAGCGATGGCACAGTGGAAAGCGAATTTCCAATGGAATTTGTCGCCGGCATTGTCGGAATAGCAATAGATTCAGAAACAGGCACTTTAACCCCACGCATTGGATGGATAGTAAGAAAGGAACGACAAGAAAAGGATTTGATTCTACAAGATTTTGAAAATGAATAGGATAAAAAAATTCACTTGAATTCGTTTCCATTCGTTTTTATTTTTGTTCAAAAAAAAAGACACCGCTCAGGTGTCTTTCTCAAAATCAACAATTCGTGTTAAAAAAAAACAATTCGTGTTTACACAGTCTTTATATCCTTCTTCCCCAAGCACATAACCGGCAGCACCAGCACCACGCCTACAAGCGACATTACCAAGCCGCCGATGGTGCCTACCGCCATTGGAAACCAAAAGCCTTCTGCCTCAGAACCAACAATAAAGGGCACAAAACCGAGCGCAGTGCTGAGAACGGTGAGCATTATGGGCACAATTTTTACGTTAAAGGCTTTGAAATAGGCAGTTGCAGGTTTCATTCGCCGCTTGTATTTTTTAAATTCGTTGACAATATAGATACTTGCGTTTACCGTGATGCCGCACAAAAGCACCATTGCCGCAAATCCTCCTATGTCGAACTTGATAGAAAAGAGGTAAAACGCCAAAAACAGCCCGATATACGACACCGGAATTATGCCGATTATGGCAAACGGATAGCGCAACGAATCAAACAGCACCGCCGTAACAAACACAATAACAGCAAGTATGAGGGCAAGCAAAATGTAATGTTTGGCTTCGTTGGGCCGCCACCAATAATAAGATTGGTTGTAACTAATAGAATAGCCCACAGGCAAACGCAGACGGTAAATAGAATCGGCTTCGGCAGAAACCTTGCCGCCCATCACCGACGAACCAATATATTCGTATTGGAGACAAAGTTGGTATTGTTGGTTTTTCTTAACTATTTGGTCTGCCGCTTGTTGCTTGCTAATTTCGCAAAGTTCCGAAATCTTATAATGCCGTCCTCCAATCTCCACGGGATGGTTGAGCAGCCACCAAAGGTTGTACTCCTCCGATTGTAGCGTATACATTACAATATCCTCCAAAACATTGCCGTTCCACACCGTGGCACAACGTTGGTCGTTGACAAAGGTTTGACGGAGAAGCCAAAAGAGATATTCTGCCGAAATGCCCTGACGAGCCATCACATCTTTGCGCGGAACAAGGTGAAACTCCTGATAATCATTCTTATAATACTGCTGCTCGGCGTTGATATTCACCTCTTTGATACGTTTAAACGAGAGAAGATGTTTTTTAACGCTATCCGCCCATTGCAGAAGGGTTTCGTAATTATAGCCCGCCATATCGAGGCGATACGAACCTGTGGTTTCGCGTACCGAATTTGAAAATCCCTGATCTTGAAGACCATAGACACTCCAACTGCCTCCGCCGAGTTGCAAACCTTTGCTTATGATGTTGGATTTGAGGGTATAAGGAAACGCACCGTGCTCCACATCCTTGTTGAAACGTATGCTGATATGTCCCTGCATAGCCTGCACCGACGATTCAAACTGCTTAATCTCCTTATAAGTAGAGAGAAAACTCTCCATTTTGCGAATCAGCACATCCATCTGCTGAAAAGTGGTGCCGTAGGGAAGAGTGGCGTAAACTTGCAGCACCACCTCATTATCGCTGTTCCAATAATTTCCGTCCATAACTTTTTCGGCAAAAAGGCGGAGAGTTCCACCAAAAATAACATCGGTATATGGACGAATTTTTTCAGTGTAAATTTTAGAACCAAACACATTGTTGTAAATCTTTGCCCAAAAACTTTCATTGTTGATTTCTTTGGGCATTAAGAAAAAAGGAATACCAAACGCCAAAATCATAATACAAAGAGCCGTTTTTTTAAAACGAACAAGAAAGTAAACTACCTTGCGATAGACACGATTTAGGTGTACAGCCACCAAAAGTTTAAACTTATAAAATTTTAACACAGATTTTTGTTTCTGCAAACTTAGAATTGCGGGCACAAGCCAAAGAGCCACAAACACCGAAACTATAAGATTTACAATAATAACCACTGAAAAATCATAGAGGCTGAGTTTTACTTTATCATCTAAGAAAAACACCACCGAAAGTGCTCCCACAGTGGTAAGAGTAGCCGCTACAATAGGCAAAATGGCAGCAAGATTGTGTTCTCTACGCCAATGGTCTGCCATAATAATGGTGTTGTCGATAATAAGATTCAAAGAAATTGTGATTCCAGCCAACGAATACAACTGCAACTCCACACCAAGCAGGTAATAGACCAAGCACGCCACAGCCAAATTGCACACAAGGCTGCAAGTTACCAAAAGCACGTGACGCCAACTAAAAGTTGTTAACCAAATGAAAACCAAGAGTATAAGCACTGTTAGCGACGAGCGGAAATAAATTTTGTCTAATTCGCCACGAATGCGCTCAGTGGCATCGTAAGCAAGGTTAAGTTCGTATCCGTGAGGCAGTTTGCGTTTTAGTTCGGCAATTTTGGCAACAGCCTTTTTTTGGAGTTCAATTTGGTTGGCAGATTCTGAGGCGTAGAGCGAAAGGTAGATAGAGTTTAACCCATTGATACGGCGCACATAAGTGGGCGGCGCGTCGGTGATGGTCATCTTAACAAGGCGGTTGAGGCAAACGAGCGACGAATCGGGCAATGGCAGATAAATATCATCGAGATTAAACACCGTGTCGGCAACGTTGGTGCTTAGCGTATACTTGCCTATATTCTTGTGAGAGCGATAGTTAGAAATAGCCGACTGAATATCCATTTCGGAAATTCCAAGACGTTGCAACAGTTCGGAATCGTATTCCAAACGGCGGATTTTGCGTTCGGCGCCAGTGATTTCTACCTTAGTGATTTCGCCAATCTCGGCAAAGCCCGTTTGAAACACATTTTCAGTAGTTTGCAAAATTTCCGACGGCGGCAGAAGGGCGTTGACGGTATAAGAGAGAAAAGGACCTTGCGAATCGTCGGCGGCACTCTGCGTAACAATAGAAGGATAAGAGACACCTTGGGGCAAATCGCTCCAAACCTGACGGATAAGCGTGGAAACCTCAAAACGGGCAGCATCGATGTCGGTATGCTTATCTAAACGCAACGTAATGCGCCCACTGCCGTTTTGCGACGACGATTCAATATCTTCAACGCCGCTCATTCGGGCAAACATAGCCTCCAAACGACTTGTAACCTCAGATTCCACCACCTTGCTTGTGGCTCCGTTCATCGAAAAATATACCGAAATCACAGGCATTTTTTCCGAAGGTTGGAGTTTCAACGGCAAATATGGCAAAAACGCAAACCCTATAAGCGACAAGCATATAGCGGCAACAATTACGGTAAAGGGCGATATGTTTTTTGCGTTTTTCATCTTAGATTTTCAAAGTCAAACTGTTCGGAAAGCGAAACACCGGCGGCAAAATCGTAAAGAGTTTGCTGACGAAGGCTATAATAGCATTGCCAATATTGATACATTGTTGATACATAATTGTTTAAAGCCGTTTGCAAACGCTGTTGCGAAGCCGAAAGTGTGGTAATATCAATAGCCGCATTTTGAAAACGTTGCACATTGGCATTGTAAACTTCTTGGGCAATGTTTTGAGTTTCTTGTGCGCTTTGCAGTAGGTAATATCTTGATTTTAATTCACTTATGGTAACAATGAGGTTTTGTTCCAACTCTTGAATATTTTGTTCTTGATCGATACGGGCAATGTTGAGCGAGTTTTCCGCCTGATTTCGCTGACCCTTGCGCACACCCCAGTCCACAATAGGAATTGCAAGCGAAACCGACACCACATCACGGCGCATAGGGTCGTTGTAAACATCTTCAAATTTTACTGCCTGTTGATTGAAACCTATACTTGCATTAACACTCGCAGTAAAACGGTTTTGTTTTTTTACACGATCCAACTCGCGTTCTGCCTCTGTTACCGACTGCATTTTTTCTAAGATTAAATAACTGTTTTGATGCATATAATCAAGGGCTTGATGAGTGTCAACATCAAATTCTTCGGGATTATCGGGGAGAATAAGTATAATGTCGGTCTCCTTGTCAATGCCAAGATAAGTAGCCAAATTTAGCGATGCTTTTTTTACCGCCACCTCAGCCTCGTAGACCGAATTTTTGGCATTTACAACATCTAATTGCAAGGTCATAAGGTCAGTTTTGGTGATAGAGGCAATTTGAAACTTCCGCTGACCCATAACATAAAGCGAATCGCATCTATCTACTTGATTTTTTGCGTTTTTCAATTGATATTGCGCTTGTGCAAGATTAAAGAAATATGCAAGCGCAGTGGAGGCAATCTGTTCGGCATTGTAGATATATTGCAGTTTGGCTTTTTCAAATTTAACGGGTTCTATCTTCTTGTCCCACTTAAACTTATTATATCCAAACATTGTGTGCGAATATCCAATACTGAGCGGAACCGATGAAAACTGATTGTAGGTAGTTGCGCCAAAATATCTAAGATAATCGAGACTTGTATTAATTGTAAAAGTTCCGCCAATAGGTGTAAAATTCTGCGAAAGTATAAGGTTTCCATTGGCAAGATACGATTTTTGCTGACGGTAAACGTCCATATCACTTTCGGAATCGTAACGCGAAATCAACTGACGATTGTAAGCCACAGGGGTTAACTGCAACGTAAGCGAAGGCAATCTATCTGCCGTGTAATTGCGCCATTGCCAATAACTTGACATATACATATTTTTATATCTAAACGCCGTAAGCGAACTATCCTGAGCTAGACGGATAACCTCAGGTAGTGTAAGAACCTTTTGAGCGTTAGACACTTGCGCAAAAATCAAAAACAATATTATAATAAAACTATTTTTCATAACTTTTTGGTTTTACTAAAACAATATATATCAACGGCATCACGAACAAACTAACAAAAGTGCCGACAGCCATTGTAGAAATCATAGCCACAGCCAAAGGCTGTTGCAATTCGGAACCCATATCAGAGGTAAACAAGATAGGCAGAGCCGCGCCGATTGTGGTGAGCGAGGTCATTACAATAGCCCTGAGCCTGCGCTGTCCAGCAGTATGAACAGCCGTGGCAATAGACATTCCTTGCTTGCGCAACTCGTTGATAGTGTCGAGTTTAAGAATAGAATCGTTGACAATAATACCGCACGAAACTATAATGCCAATTCCCGACATCAAATTGAGCGTGCAACCGCTAAGCCACAGAACCACAAGGGCAAAGCACACGTCGATAGGAATCTCTACCATCACAATCAAAGGTTGCAGAAAACTCTCAAACTGAGCGCACATAATAAAGTACATCAGCATTATAGAAATCAAAAGAATCACTGCCAACTGCTTTACCATAGCCTTGTTGCCAAAAAAAGCACCTGAAAAATCCACATTCCAACGATTGGTAGAATTTACAACCGAACGAACTGTATTACAGAGTGTTTCGGCATCGTCAACATCATAGAAATATATCGGCACATAACGTCCGTTTTTTCCTGCGGTAACGGTTTTTAATTCTTGTGCGGTGGTCTGGCTTACCAAACGGCGGATAGGCACGTAAGTATTTGTTTTGCTGTTGTTATCAAACACATTTATAAAACCTTCGGCAATGAATTTATCTACATTATTACCATCGCCTTTGATATATACAGGCATATATTGATTATAAGAATGAAGTTCGGTAACTTGCTCACCCGCAACCACTTCGGTGATAAGGTTTTGCAGAGTTTGAATATTTACATTATATAATTGTAGAGCCTGACGGTCGATAATCAAAAGTTTTTGAGGCACAAATGCAAGAGTAGACGAATGTTGCTCAGGCAGAGCGGTTTTTATCTTGCCTTCAATATCCTTAATCTCATCGCTTGAAGCCTCGTAGCCACGCTCCGAAAGTTGCGCCACTATATCAGCCTCAGCAGTTTCAAAGAGTTTTTCAAAGATAGTAACAGGAGGCGAAAATTTAACCGAAGCATTAGGATAATTATCTTTTAGCCAAAGTCTTATAGCATTATTCAAAGGAGCGATACTGTCGGGCGAAGAGGTTTTAAAATATAGTTCCGCCTCGGTTTTAGACAGTTGGTTGGCTTGGTCTACCACATAATCTTGCACACCAATATACGCCGTTGATTCAATTGGAATATCATTTACTGCGCTGAGCAGCAATTGAGTACGGCGGCGGTTTTCATCGATGTTTATATCGTCGTTCCACTCAATAGAAGCCACTTGTTCATAATAATCAATTTTGGGCATTTTGCTCTTGCCTATAACTGTAAACATAAGCCAACATAGCGGCAAAGTTAGCAACACAATGATAATCACAACTTTTTTGTGATTTAAAATAAAATCAAACACACGGTTGTAACCTGCCGAAATTGTTTGGATATGTCCACGGTTTTCATAACCTTTTTTAGCAACAGATTTTGCCATAAACACACGGTAGACTACCGGCAGAAGCACAATTCCCACCATATACGACACAGCCAAACCAGCCGTTATAGCAAAAGCCTGATCGCTGAAAATTGCTCCCGCCATACCATCTATGAAAACCAACGGCACAAACACCGCCACAGTGGTGAGCGACGAACTTAAAAGCGGGGTTATCAATTCGTTAGTAGCACCCACACACGATGCGCGGAGAGTACGACCACGCTGCTGCCATTGTGCAATGTTTTCGCAGACAATCAGCGAGTTATCAATCATCATACCCACCACAAGAATCAATCCCGAAAGCGATACAATATTCATAGATTTTCCAAACACGTAAAACGGTACAAATGTGATAATTACCGACGTTATCATACTTATACCTATCACCATCGACGATCGCAATCCGCCCATAAACATTATTGCCACAAAAATAATGAGCAAAAATCCTAAAATCAGGTTTTGTTTTAGGTTTGAAATTGTGTAATCCAAAAGTTCGGTTTGATTTCTACAAATCTGAAAATCAAGGTTAGGAAACTGCTCCGAAAACTGCTCAACAATTTCGTTGATACGGCCGCGCATTGCATCCAAACCTTCGTCAGACTGTTTGATAACTGCAAGAGTTACAACACGTTTGCCACCAGCCATCGACAATCCTTGCTCCTTCACAGTAGAGGTTTCGATACGGCAGACATCCTTCAACTGAATAATCCTTTCGCCCGATTTGATATAGATATTTTCTACATCGTTTTTACCGGCAAGAATTGTAGCCACCTTGATGGTATATTCATAGATTCCATCTTTTACGCGCATACTTCCCGCATCACGGTTGTTGCTTTGAAGAGCAGAGGTAATATCTTGAATTTCAAGACCATAAACCCGCATTTTGTCCATATCAGGCGTTACCATAATGCACTGCGACGGAATACCCGTAATATCTGCCATAGCCACCTCGGGGAGTTGCTCCACACGTCGGCGGATGATGTTTTCTACCGCCTGACACATCTGCAAAAACTCTGTTTGGTCGCCCTTATCGTCTTTGAGTGAGATATTTAGATAAAAAACAGGAATGTCGGTAGCACTCGCCTTGATAGCCTTTGGACGCTTGGTAGAGGGCGGCAGATAATTCATTGCGGCATCGATTTTTTCATTGACCTCGATATATGCGTAATCGGTGTTGGTGCCAAATTTAAAACGCATTGTAATAATGCCGATACCGTCGCGCACCTGACTTGTTATCTCGTCTAAACCATTTACTTGCAGCATATTATTGCGCAGCGGCTGCACCACTGTGTTTTCTAATTCCGACGACGACATATCCGCATCTGAAGTTTGAATGGTAATCTGCGGAATGGCAATATCGGGCAAAAGCGACACCGGCAAAGTGTTGTACATCACTGCACCAATTATCACAAACGCCAAAAACGCCATTATCACCGCAACGGGCCGCCTAACTAAAAAATCCACTGCTACAATATTTTTGGTTACACATCATATTCATAATCAATAAATTATATCGCTACGGTCGGCAAGATAAGTGTTACCCGAAACCACCACCGAATCACCCTCGTTGATACCCGAAATTATGGCTATGTGGGTGCTGTTTTCGATGGAAGTTTCCACATAGCACCAATGCGCCTTATGATCTTTGGCTGTGAACACCACAGGACGGTTTGAACGCATCACCACGGCACTTTTGGGAACAGAGATATACTCGCCAGCATTTTGACTGATTTTAACACTAACATTCATACCTTCAAATAGTTGCGACGGTTTAAAAATTTTAGCCTTCACCCTCACCATACCATTGGATTCTACCGTTGGATTCACCTCGGTAACTTCGCCCTGCCACATTTTGCCGGGCATCGAAAACACCGAAATTTCTACCTTTTGACCAGTTTTCACAAACGAAAGTTCGCTTTCGATGATTGTAAAGTCCACTGTCATAGAGTTTTGGTCGATGATTCTACAAAAAGGTTTTGATTGCTGCGCAAGGTTGCTCGGCTTGTCGCTGAGATTGGCAACCACACCTGCAAAAGGTGCTTTGAGCGTGGTGTGCTCGTAATCGTATTTGGCAGAATTGTACGACGCAAGTGTTTGAAGATAACCACTTTTCACCTCAGCCAAATGCCTGATATTTTCGGGAATGTCGGGGTCGTCGGGACTATACCCCTGCCCTATCAGAGCCTCTTTCATCTGCAATTTAGATTGTTCAAGAGCAGCCTCCGACGATTCCATCTGATTTTTAAGTTTAAAAGCCTGCAAACGAGCCACCACAGCACCCTGCGAAACTGTTCGTCCATTGGCAGTATAAACATCTGATATTGTGCCGTTTACCTCCCAATAAAGGTCAGCAAAACGACCAGCCGAAAGTTTGCCATTGCTCACAAGTTCTTGACTAAATTGCGACTTGGTTGCCAAAGCGGTTTCCACCTGTTGACGCTCATCGGCAATGATATTCTGCTGACGCTCCTCATCGCCGCCGCCACTCTTGCCGCAACCCATTGTTATAAACGGCAAACTAATTAATAACCAATATTTTACACTCATAAATATTAAATTAGTAAGTGTTACAAACTTAATGAATTTATTTATAATACAAAAAAATATTTAGCATAAAACTTTACTCAATCAAATTTAATTTCATCCAAATCTAAATATCCGAATTGGATTGTATCTATAAATGAAAAATACAAACGGTTTATTTTTTCATCATACGACAGCCTAAATGTTGAGTAGCCCAAATCTAATGTTGCAACATAGTTTCCATTTTTATTAAACACCTGACAGAGATGCGGTTGAGTGTAATCTGTCCAAACATCACCATTGTATAATGCAAGAAGGTAATCGTTTGTAAAAAGACAATCCGAGAAAGTATAAAGACCGTCAGTGCCCCAATCAGGACCAAAAATATTACATTTAAGATTACCATCAAAATCTACAAGACTAACCATATCATAACGAGTGTTGCATTCTGCCATTATTTTATCTTTTTCTGAAACTGTGAAGGTAATTTTCTTATTCTCAATCACATTTGGATAATCAAAAACTTTGGTGTCGCCTGTTTTAATATTCCAAATACCTGTTGCATTATAAAATGTACTAACACTTGTAGGTATCGTAAATTCCGAAATTGAAAATGTATCATTCAAATATAGAAAATTATTTGGTATAATAGAATTGTTTAGAAAACACTTTATGTATGGACTGTAATCAGGGTAATTAATCAAACTATCAAAATTATAACTTCGCATCTGATACGAACCAAAATCAATTACAAACATACCGCCTTGGTGATTGTCAACAGCCTTTCCGATACTGACATACTCAAAAGGACCTTGCCCATAATGACCTATTGAACGAAGTAAATGATAATCATTTTTATCAAAAACAAAAATCATATCATCATAAGACTTATGATCAATAGCCACAAGATAATTCTCTAAATTGTACAAAATTGAACCATTATGCAACACCACATCCCCAAAATCAATCTCGTGAATCTTGTCCTTTACATTAATCACATTGTCGCGGGAACTCTGATATTTTTCCGTGCTATTGGTAGATGTGCATCCGCAAACCATCAAGACAAGCGTCATTGCCAAAATACTTAACTTATTCATATTCTTATATTTAACATTAAACATTTTATTTATTTGTACACATTAGACACCATAATTACAAAAATATTACAGGGGAAAATGAAAATATTTTCATTATCATTCTAACATATTGGTGTTCAGGGTGTTTTCTATATCTATCACCTTGCGACGCATCTCGTCGGTGGCAGAGGATTCGGTTTTGAGGGGCTTGGAGGTTATGATTTGATACTCATAGCGCCGCTGCTGATGGTGAGACGCTACCCAATCGGGGTCTGAATAAAGCAAATAGAGCAAATAGTGCGGATAGAGGCGGTTTGGCAAACGATAAACGGAGCGAAGATAATACTGCTCGGCATCATCGAAACGGTGAAGAGCCTGAGAACATTCACCAAGAATATTCAAAATCATCGGGTCGCCAGAACGATGTGAGCAAAGCGTCAGTATTTCAATGGCTTTGACGTAATCAGCCTGTTTGAACAGGGCGTGACCGTATTCGTAAAGAAAACGGCCGTTCCAACGCATTCCGTCAAAAATCTTAGAATACGAATCCGCCGCCTTGGCATACATTTTTGAGGTATAGAGGAAACGCGATTTGTCCCATTGGTGCATAAAATCAGCACGTTGCGAATAGAAAACAGAGCCGTAGTACATTGCACCCGACAAAACAACAGCCAGAATGCAAAAACCAACTTTGAACGCAACCTTCAACGGGCTTTTGCCCCAAACGCATCCAATCAAAGACAAAAGCAGAATGGCTATAAACGCCGGAATATGAGCTGGATACGAAGCAAAAGCAAATACAGCGAACGACACCACCGCACCGCATAATCCATAACGGCGGCGGCGGTGACCAACCAACACAACCACAACTATCAATGCCGCAACTATCAGAAACAGAGGCAATCCGCGCTCGATAGCAAAATTAAAATACTCGTTGAAGGCATAATCAAGAATAGCGGCAACGTCCTCCTCGTGTCCCAAGTTGTTGATACCAAGTTCGTTGATTCTAGATTGAAAATAACGCTCCTGCGCTTCGGCGTATGCAGTGGAAAAATTGTCATTACCAGCCAAAGGCGCATCAGCAACCGCCAAGGCGGATATTTTCCAAAGGAAAACCCGCCCGAAGGCCGACTCGCTTTTTATTTTCCAAACACCTACCGCACAGAGCGTTAATAGTAATAAACTTAATGAAAGATATATAAAAATACGTTTGTTGAAACGGTAAAAAAACTTTTTGCAAACATCAGTGGAAAACCAAAACACATATCCCGACGACACTATGGCGGCAATCCATCCTGTGCGGCTCATAGTGGAAGGCAGCACCACAAGCATCACCGAAATCATAGCCAGCAACACACAGTAACGAATAACTATCAAATATTTAACAGGCTTAACAAGCAATGATTTACGACGATAAATCTGTGAAGTTTTGATAAAAAGATACAAAACAGCAGGCACTGCCATTGCGACATATCCGCCCAAAGGTCCGGGATTGTAAAACGTGCCTGTAAGACGGAAAATGCCGTGGTTGGAGAATCTGAACCCGTACAACTGCATCAAACCAAGCACAGCCTCCGCCGTTGCCGCTGCGCAGATGCTCCACAAAAACACCTCAATAGCCACTTTTCGTCTGACAAACAGCAGCATAGCCACCGCGCACACGGCAAACATTCCACGGAAAAAAAAGTTGCGCCATTGGCTCACCTGCGGAATCTCGTCGGGCATACGCTCTGCACCAAAATTCAATAGCAGAAACCTCAGTAAAACCGCAAACGCAACCAAACAAAAAGCACACTCAAATATTCTATTTTTCATATCGTTACAATATTTTTACCAAACAAAATCCACCCTCCCCACAATAAACTCCTCAGGCACAAGTCCCCACGAGCGCGAATCGGTTGAGTTCATACAATTGTCGCCGCACATAAAGTAAAGTCCCTGATGCATAACGTGATACTCCACAAGCGAATCTTTGGCGGTGTAATAATGTCCGTCATCGTGAAGCGAAAGAGTATCGCCTATCTCCCACTCTACTATGTGACCGTAAAGCAAATAGTTATGAAGATTTAATTCAATTGTATCGCCTTGTTTGGGCATATAAAGCGGACCAAATTCACGGATATTCCACGGAATTTCTTTTCTGAGCGGAAACGCCCCGTAAGGAATGTGAAAATCGGTGATGGTGGCGCTGTCTTTTGTATAAAACTCCACCTGATTCTGCGCCTCCACATTGCCCAAAGGTGTATTGCAGCCACGCACGAAATAATGGCCGTTGTGTATCTCAAAAGTGTCGCCGGGGAGAGCCATACAGCGTTTTACAAAATATTTCAACTTGTCGAAATGCAGCAAATGCCAGCCCCAGCAATAAGGATTGTTAAACACCATAATATCATTGCGTTTGGGTTCGGAATATCCCCATCCTCGAGTGATGTCGCCGTGCGAAATAGAATCCAAACTATGCGCAAAAATCCGCCGTCCGTATGCCAGACGGTTGACATACACACGGTTGCCAGGCTTCACCGTAGGATACATCGACTCCGTTGGCACTTTGAACGACATCACCACAAAAAGTTTCAGATAAATCCGTGCCGTCCAAATCAATACCCCCGTCACCACCAAACACAATATAGTGTTCACTATCCTATCTTTCTTTTTCTTATCCATATTTTAATAGTTTTTATAACAACGAATTAAACAAATAAAACGAAAAAAGAATATAATACAAATAATTAAATCTCAACAAGTTGAAATTTAATTTACGAATAAAACAAATACATATTAAAGAAAAAAACTTAGATTTGTTTTCGTAAACCGCTTGCGGATTCGTAATAGTTAAACATTTATAAATCATTCGTTTATTTCGATTAATTCGTTGTTAATAATTACCTCCATTCTATTTGATCATTCTCTCTGATAATAAACGGCCGTTCGTCCCAGCCTTGTGTGTGGTCTTTGACCCAATAGAGGGCGTGGGCGGGGACATCGTCGTAGTGCAGCACGTTGCTTGTGGCGGTCTTTTTGCCAAGCGAAACCCATTGAGTGCCATTGTAATAAAGCAATTCGTAAACATCGCCAACGAGAATGTCGTTGTCGTCTCTGCGGGGAATTATGCGCACGTTACAGATTTGTTTTTTTGTGCCAAAATCCATTCCCACCCATGCACCGTCAGGTTCGTCGGTTTCAAAATTGGTGAGATAGTTACCGTCAAACGCCTTAGAAATCGACTCATTTGTAGCCACTTTGCAACCTATTGGCGAACCAGTTACAACTGAATCGGCATCAAAGAAAACCACCTCGGCAACGCTTCCGTGACTGCCGTCGGCACCAAGATAACGCCAGTAGCGGTAGCCGTTATTATCTGGAATATCAAACTTATCGGGAACATATTGGTTTTCAATAGTTACCATCGTTACCGCATCCGAAAAATCCGCACGGTTGGCGGCTTGAATCTTACCACCTTTGAGCCTCAGGCGCATCTCGGCAACATTGCGGTTTTGAAAATATTTTCGGCGAATATCCAGAGAGCGGGTCTGTGTGCCGTCGAACTTGTAATATTCTATTTCACCGTTTTGATGAAGAATAAAAGGGTCGCTGAGTTGTACAATTTTACGACCGTCAAATCCTTGGACAATATAGAGAATATTACGCCCAATCTTTTGAAAATGTGCTTTGCCATCGGATATCTCACCAAAATCAAATATCGACCATTCAACATTATGACCGTTAAAAATGGCTATATAACAGTATTTTTCAGCAAGTTCCACATTTTTGTAAATATCTATATCAATATCAGATGTTTTGGTATATTGGGGAGTTATATCCTTGACACACAAATCAAAAGGATATTTGAGAACAGATGTGTTGCGATATCTAACACGCTCACGATTTATGGCGTAAGTACTGCGGAAAACCTTAGGGAAACGCTGAGCAGGGAAGAAACGTTTGCCGTGTTCACAAGCTAAGTCCCACTCAGAAGGCATATCACCGCCGTTGGAGAAAACCACCACGTCCCAAGTATGACCAGCGCGGAAACGTCCATAGAACGGAGTAGCGTCTATATAACTTGGTATTCCTACACTACGGTAGGTTGCCACAGCCAAGTTGACATAATCAACGCAACGACCGTAGGCAATGTTCTTCATCTGCGAGGCGGTCAGTAAAGGATAACCAGCGTCAGTATATTCTCCATTGCGGCGGACTTTTGACAAAATCTCATTTCTCACAATATCCACCGTGCGGTAGGTTGTGTTGGTCTCCTCATCATCATAAAGTTGTGTTTTTAGATTCTGAGAAAAAGCATCAGAAAGCGTGTCGCGCCAATAGTCAAAGGGTTGGTACTCTGCTACCTTGTATGGCAAAAGCGATTCGCAAAACTCATTAAAATCAATATGTTGCGCCCACTCGCTCTCCTTCCAGACCTTGAAGGCGTTGTCGATGGTGTAAATAAGGTAGTCGGCACTCATTAACTTGATGTCCGACACGGGCTTACGTTCCAAATCGGGGTAGAGATGTTTCTTGAAATTCAGCAACGAATCACGTATGGCGGTGTGAGGAAGGTCGCTTTTCAAAAGTTCATCAGCGATAGCATAATAATTGTATATCGTGCTGTCGCGGTACGAAAAATGCGCCGGCATATTTTCGATAAGGAACTCAGCCGCAGCGAGTTTCTCGGGGTCGGACTTGTAGTGTTCAAGAACGGATTCGAGTTCGGGACGGTTGTCACCTGCCTGAGATAATGCGTATTCGAGAGGAGAGGGAGAAGAACACGCCGCAAAAAAGACTGACACGGCTGATAATAAAAAAATTGATAGTTTCATATAACGTAAGTTTTTATAATCCAAATAATTAACAAATGCAAGGGATAAAACGAATAGTAAAACCACTTTGGCAACTGACTACCTCGTTCACCGCTATTGTTCAGTACAAAAAACAATGCGACAAAACCGCAAGCCTCTATAACTCCGGCGGCGATTGAAATAAACCAGTTCCGTCCATCGTAGAAATGATAATAAAGTGGTATTAAGCAAAGCGTTGCAATGAAAAATGCTATAATTTGCAACAACTTTTTTGACCTCAGCAAATAGAAGATTGCCACAAGCACAAAGCCAATAAAATCGTAATCGAAATGAAAATAAATGCCAAGACACGAAAAAACCGCGAGTATCAGGAAATACAAAGGCACACGAAACTTGACTTTTTTTGCACAATCGAACAGCGCAATCATAGCCACCGCCGACGACAGAACAAAAAAGATATTCAGTTGCCACGTGCAAAACCATACATTGAACCCGAACAAACTATATGGCACGAAACTGACCAATGCGAATGTCAATAGTCGCAGAAAATACCGTACCCTGCTACGTGTATGAACCGCTCCGTCCGCCAAGAGGAAACAGAATATAATAAAACTGCTCCGTCCAATAATCCTAAAAACAAGATTTGTAGGGAAAAATACCGTTCCGATATGGTCGATAAGCATAGTAGCCACTGCAATATGCTTCAAAACGGCATTAGAGAACCGTATTCCTTTGACTCTAATCATTAGCAACCAAACAATCGTACATCATTTTCACATTCTTGAAGTCAAAATCCGTCCCGTGGGTGGATTTAGACGGAGCATATACGGCACGGACGGTCAGTGACGAATCAATCACCATAAAGTATGGAAACATTATCTCCTCAATCGGCAATCCTAAATTTCCGCAGTTGAACATATTGCAATCTTCCAAACTGTACTCGCGTATTTGAAGCTTGAAAACACGAGGACTGTTGCAATCTGATAGGAACAGCACTTTGGTAAAATCAAACGCCGACTTATTGTCTGTTAGAATACTAACTGCGTGTTCCACGCATTGAGCGCAGCATCTATCAGAAATGCGGCAGACGAGGTTTATCCCCTTGACGACATCGCGCAATGCGTGACTATTTTTCAACGAGTCCTCAACAGATATTACGTCACTGATTATCCTACCCGTGTTCTGCACACCGAGGGCGAATTGCGGCTGCACGGCGGAATACTTTGTAGCCTGCTCGCCAAGGACTTTATCCTTCAATGCCACTTCGTGTTTCAGCTTGCCGTTGGCATACAGAAGGTAAACCTGTGATGCGGAAAACACAAGTATGGCAACGATTACTAATATTTTTTTCATACGCTATTCGGTGTCGGCGGGGATGTCTTTGAGTTTAAAGAAAACCAACAAAGGATTATCTTCAAAAGAGGATGAAAGTATTTTTTCTTTATCTTCGGAGGTAATAAGTGAGGAGTTCTTAATTCGAGACATAAAAACAGAATCATTACAAAATGACTCAGGGGTTAAAACTTTTACAAAATAGTTGTCATACACACCTTCAACGAAACCAGAATTTGGAATGTCAACAGCGCGGGAATAGCCTCCTCTAATTTTGTTTGTTTGTTTATTAAAAAAAATTTCAGAAATGTAAATTGCTCCCTTTTTAAAATATGCACAAACATAATTATCAGTTTCAAAAAAAGAACCTGAAAAACTACACTTGGAGTTATCTTCAAGTAGTTTAAACAAAGTTTCGTAATCGATTGAATTACTCATAGAACTGCAATCCAAATCTTTGCTACCCAAATCAAACTTGTACTTAATATGAATTGAATTATCTTCTGAATGATAGGAATAAATACGATTATCAAACGGACGAGAAATCAAAAGTTCTTGATTGTTATCGGGGGAATATTGGATATAATGAGAAATACCCCATTGGGGTTTAAAGATAGGATCAACAATAAGAAAACGTTTAATCTCAAAAACAGAATCGATTTCATAAAAACAGTATTTTCCAGTACCATTTTGCATCTCGGAAGCAACCGCCAAATATCCCCCATCATTTGTTGGCATTAAATCTGTTACCAATGACTAGAACGACTTATATTCCAAAAAAGAACCATCTTCAGAATAGACATTTATACCAAAATGTTGATATATATAGAGATGATTATCATATTTATTATACATAATATCAATAACTCTGTCTACTTCACCAGGACCGCTGCCACGAGTAAGGGTTCTTACAAACGTGCCATTAATATCAAATATCAAAACATTATTATTGATTCTATCCAATAAATATAGGTATTGATTACCAAACACAAGCTGTTCAATCTCACCTACAAAAGAGGATTCTGCGGTTTCCAACGGGACGATTTTGACATCGTATGCAATATCAGAAAGATTATACAATTCATTATCCAAATCATCTTCAAGATTAATAACAATTGCACTTGAATCTACAATAGAAGCATACACAACCGCTTCGTTATACAATTTGTTACAAGATACTCCAAAAAATGAGTATACAGCTAACAAAATGAAAAATATAAAATTATTGTTCATAAGAATAAGATAAGAATAATATGTGTCCCTAATGTAAGGGACACTCGAGTTGGTTTTATCAAATAAAATCATATACGTCGGCGGGACCTTTCAATTTTCATATGATCGCCTAATGAACACCTAACAACATGATCGTTACTAGGTTTACAGTCAGCATCTTGATAAACAATAAGATATTCATAACCGGAAATAGTATGAATTTCACTACTAAAATGATCACTATAACACCAAAATGTTCCTTGAGTTTTTGAGTCTATACCTTTGAGAATCAAATACTCAATAAAAGCTTCTGTGATATTTATACCTTCCGCTTCCAAATCATCCAATCGCAAATCATATTGCAAATTATTACGCTGATTCGACAATTGGAGGTTAAACACCGAAATAACAGAAACTAACAATACTAATACGCAAAATAAATTCTTCTTCATAATTATACAATTGAATCATTAATATGTAATTTAATTACCATGGTTATAATTTGGATACTGAGAAGTACCAATGTGTATACTATACACTTTTTGTGTCGTTTCATGAGGTGGTATACATGCCCGAGAATCACCACCATCGACACACTTAATTGGCTGATACCAATTTTCATATATTTGATGACCCACTTGTTCAATTTTGGTAAATACGGAGCCAAAAGGAATCCAATGTGCATAATCTTGATGAGTAAGATAATTAACAGCCTTA
>JAGCDD010000355.1 GCA_017651345.1 Bacteroidales bacterium
AAGCAACTTGTTGATTCTTATTTTATTAGTTGTTAGTTTTATTTGTTAAATTCGGTGATGAAAAATACATGCGAAACTTGAATAAATATTATGGGCGGACTTGTATGTTCGCCCTTTCTTTTGTTTTCCACCCCGCGCATCATACGCTAACGCGCTATGATGTACGGGGTTATAGAAATATCGTTTCCCAAACGATATTGGTTGCTGTTATAATCCGTGGGTTCTCCCCTCAGCTATTCTATATTGTCCTTTCAGGACTTGGTTTCAGATAGTATTCGATAGCCAAACCCCGAAGGGGTGATATATAATAGACGTGGGTGTGAACCCACGGTAATCGAAAACAAAAAAATACCGGCGTTATAGCAGCAATCTATAACGCCGGTATCTCTTAATTAAAAACAATTCGTCGTATTATTTCATTCCAAATGCGTAATATCCGGGTCTGCCGTTGGGGTATTCGCCTTCGATATAAACGCCGCCTTTGGCGTTGTTGATGATTTTTTCAATGTCGTCGGTGGTTTTTACGGGAGTGTTGTTGATGCTTGTGATGATGAAGCCCTTGCGGACTCCTGCGCTCATCAGTTTGCCAGATTGGAGGTCGGTTACTTGTACACCGTAACGGAGGTCGTAGTTTTCGAGGTCGTCCTTAGAGAGTGGCTCAAACGATGCGCCGAGAAGATCCATTGCCTTGCGGGTGGTTACATCGGTGTTGTTGTCCTGATTCTTGAATGTTACTTGCGCTGTGCGGATGTCGCCATTGCGAGAGTACTTTACAGTGGCAGTGTTGCCCGGACGGAATTGAGATACCGACTCTTGGAGTTCGGCGATTGTGTTGGTGTTTTTGTCGTTGATGGCGAGGATGATGTCGCCCTTCTCGATGCCAGCGTCGGCTGCGGCCGAATTTTCGCTCACGCCTTCCACATATACGCCGTTGATTTTGGAGAGGTTGTTTTCTTTGGCTACTTCGGGTGTTACGTCCGAAATCATCACGCCGAGCATTGCCCTCTGTACCGTGCCAAATTCCATAAGGTCGGAGATTACCTTCTTGACGATGCTTGTGGGCACTGCGAATGCGTAGCCCGCGAAATTGCCTGTCTGTGAGAAGATTGCGGTGTTGATGCCTACCAATTGACCGTCGGTATTCACTAACGCGCCGCCCGAATTGCCGGGGTTGACTGCCGCATCGGTCTGTATGAACGATTCTATCGCGCCCTTGCGCTCAAGGATGTTGAGGTTACGAGCCTTTGCGCTCACGATGCCCGACGTTACGGTGGAGGTCAGGTTGAAGGGGTTGCCGATAGCCATCACCCATTCGCCAACTTTGAGGTTGTCGCTGTCGCCGAAGGGGATTGCGGTGAGGTCGTCGGCGTCTATTTTAAGAAGTGCGATGTCGGTCTGCGGGTCGCGGCCTATGAGTGTCGCCTCAAAGGAGCGGCGGTCGTTGAGCACTACCTCTATCGACGTCGAATTTTCAATTACGTGGTTGTTGGTGACGATGTAGCCGTCTTTGCTGATGATGACGCCCGAACCCGATGCCTGTTGCGGCTGCATCTGCATTGGTTGGTCGGGAATACCGAAGAAGTATTGAAACAGGTCGGCGTATCCTTGATTGCCGCCTTGCTGTTGGTACATCGTCTTTACGTGTACCACGCCGTCGATGCACTTCTCTGCCGCCGTTGTGAACTCGGTGGGCGTAGCCGATGTGAAGTATGTGGGCATATTGGACGCAAACTGTGCATGTGCGCCGCTGTCTTGGCTGATTGCCTGTGCGTCGTTTTTGTCTGTCTTGTTGCTGATGGCGCCCGTGAGCGCGTAGCCTGCAATGCCGCCCGTAAGTCCGAGGGCGAGCATGATTGCCATTGTCTTGATGTTCATATTATCTTTCATGGTTTTTTGTATTTTAAGATTGAACATTTGTTTCTGTTTCGTTTTTACAACGGCAAAATTATATCGTGTTTTCTTATTAAAAAAATTTCTTAACGCGGTTTAACAATATTTGGACGTGGTTAAACATTGGGAATGATTTAGATAAATTTGTTAAAAAAAAGGCTGTCGTTTGTGTGACAGCCTTTCTTGATGTAGGTTAGATTGTGTAGCGCAATTTTACGGATTTACGTTGGTTACGGCGTTGATTACAGAGTCCTTCACGTGTTTTGCCCAATAGCATTGATTGTCGGACGTGTTCGCCGGTTCTACTTTGCATGATGATAATGCAAATACCAATACTGCCGATGTTATCGCAAGCAGCGCGATTGTGATTTTCTTTTTCATTTTTCAGTCGGCTTTGTGGTTTTTAAACTAATGTAATTTAGATAATTATACAAGTTAATGCAAACTTGTAATAATTATTGTGCAAATGTAAAAATTAAAAACGAAGTTGACAAATTTTTCTGTGTAAAAATTTATTAAAACTTGTTATTTTTTAGACAATTCCTCCATCATCTTATTCAATTCTGCGTCTGATTTGTTTTCGAGGTCTCTTTTTTTGTGAGAAAAACAAAAAAATAATATAATATGCACGGTATTTGTTTCGTTAAGATATTGATACGTAAAACAAATTAATGATAATTGAACAAATGAAGAAATTAAATTTGATAGTTGTCTTCATGCTCATTGCTACGGTAATGTGGGCACAAGAAGACGAGAGGGAGAAGGAGCATTTGCAGGTGGACCTCGGTCTTCCGTCTGGTACGCTCTGGGCTTTCACTAACGTTGGCGCGTCTGTGCCTGAAGACGCTGGCGACTATTTTGCCTGGGGCGAGGTCGATTACAAATCTGAGTACAGCTGGAAAACCTACAAGTATGTAAAAGGTGGCGACGCTACCAAGTTTATCAAATATTGTGCTCAGGCTGCTATGGGCAATGGCAAATATACCGACACGTTGGCGGTATTGGAGACGGCTGACGACGTAGCCTCCCAAAAGTGGGGCGACGATTGGTGTATGCCTACTAAGGAACAATTTGAGGAACTCAAAAAGGAATGTACCTGGAAGTGGACTGTTCGTAATGGCAAAAACATCATCGAAATCACTGGCAAAAACGGCAGCAAATTGTTTTTGCCGGCTGCTGGCTTTTTTTCCAACAGGTCGAAGGCTCTTGTAAGCACCAACGGCTACTATTGGTCGCGCACACTCAGCGACAAGGCCGCTAACAAATCCCAATGCTTTACGTTTAGCCAGAATGACACAGATGTAGCACTTCGCACCCGCAACCTCGGACTCACAATCCGCCCCGTGCGCAGCCCCAATTACGTGCCGGAAGAGTAAAATTTTGCAGTGTCCTTACTTACAAAAAACATCAACGCAGAGCCTTAAAACAGGCACTGCGTTTTTTTATTTTTTTCTATCCGAAATTATTTTTATCTTTACGCTCTCAAATAATTGAAAAACTTTAACGTAATTCTAATATAAATGAAAAAGGGATTCAAAATCATTGTATTGGCAAAACAAGTGCCTGACACTCACAATGTTGGCAAGGATGCTATGAAGGAGGACGGTACTATGAACCGTGCCGCCCTGCCGGCTATCTTCAATCCTGAGGATCTCAACGCGCTCGAACAGGCGTTGAGAATCAAGGATCAATTCCCC
>JAGCDD010000027.1 GCA_017651345.1 Bacteroidales bacterium
CCTACCATCAAAAATAAATTGGCGAAATACAAAGCAAACATTTACATTTGCACAAACAAAAACAGCATCAAAATGGCAACACTAAGTTTAAATGCGGAATTGCTGCGCCAAGCAAGTTACCTTACCGACGATGATTTTTACCTTGAACGTGCGGTCAAGTTTCTCAAAAATCTCGTCAAGGAGAAAAAGTCAAAAGCAAAAGACGAAACCCTGATGACCAAGGAAGAGTTTTTTGCCGAAGTTGACGAGGCTCTGGAACAGGCAAAACGCGGCGAAGTAACACGCTTCACCAACAAAGAAGATATGGTCAAATGGCTAAATTCGCTTTAAAATGTACAATGTAGAATACACCAAAAGGGCGGAGGATGGCCTGAAAAAATTGCGCAAAAGCGAGCCAAATGCTTTCAAGAAAGCAATGGACTTGCTTGTAGAAATTATGGAACACCCAACCACCGGCACTGGAAAACCCGAAAGGCTTTCCGGTGACCGCGCCGGGCAATGGTCGAGGCGCATCACAGACAAGCATCGTTTAGTTTATACTATCAACGACACCCAAATCACCGTACTTGTCCTTACCACATACGGACACTACGATGACAAGTAATTATTGTCCCCTAAAAAATGTTTTCTGATGTCCCCAAAGTTTCCACAAATTTTTGTAGTGACAAAATATTTTTGGGAGTTTTTTTGATGTAAAGTTGTAAGGTGGTGTAAATCAAATTATTTGAGATGAATAATTATTGAAATCGTTTTTTTGTTCTGCTACGACAAGATGTAGATGCAGCATCGATTGTCCAAATAAAGAAGAACAAATGGGAGGCTAATGCTTTTATATGCTATCACATTCACTGCATAACTTGGTGCTGCATCCGTGCGTTATAACAATTTTCCGTTGATTTACCATATAGCGTATGGTTTTCCGCCCATGCAGATGCGGGACAGGGGAAACACCAAGATAACAATTTACAATTACCACATTCTTCACTATCTTTTATTTTTACGGAACGCAATTTTAATAAAACATCCGAATTCTGCCAAATATCCATCACTGACTGTTTGGTCACATTCCCTAATTCGTATTTAAATGAATTACATGGAAAAACTTGTCCGCTTGGAGAAAGAGCCAATTCGCCAAATACAACTTTACAAAATACATTTTCTCCCTTTTCTGTACTATTCGCATATTCATCGCTCATATTCGCCAATGGATTTTTCAGTATTTCTTTATACTCCTGTTCTGATATTTTTAATGACAACGGACTCCTATCTCCGTCATCCTTTGGGTGTAAACTTGGCGAAATTTTGTATTCGCATCCGTTATTTTGTGCAAAAGCAATTACATCCCGATAACCGTTAAAGTTGTATTTTGTGATAGGAACATTCAGCCTGACAGAAATACCCTTTTCTACGAGTTTTAGTATATTTGAATATGTTATCTCAAAACTTCCCCTACAATTTGTAATCTTGTCATGTATTTCGCCATTCAAACTAAACAATGTAATTCTGACCTGAATAATACCAATTTTATGGATAAAATCAATTTCTTCGTCACTTAGTAATGATGCATTTGTTAATAGTACAATCGAAAAATTAAGTTGTTTCGCATAACTTAGTATTTCAAAGATATCTTTGCGTACAAAAGGCTCGCCCCCTGTTATATATAGCATAAAACAGCCCGAGTCGTGTAAATCGTTAAGAATACGTTTGATTGTTTCAGTGTCAAGGTCATTAATTGTTTTGTTTAGGGAACAATTTTCATAACAATGAATACATTTTTGATTGCATTTATATGTTATTTCCCAAACAATAGTAACCGGAAAAAATTCTTTCGTATGTTCGTATACAAACTTCCACAATTCTGTTGTTTGTGTGTTGGCTTCTTTATGTGTTGGTTTATAATTTTTGTTGCAAATAATAGGTTCTATAATATTCTTGCTTTTTAAAAAATCAAAAAATGAATGAATTAAGTCCTTATTAACAAAAAAATTGTCTTTTCGACTACGTTTCAAAATATCTTTTTCCGAAAACTCGCCTTGCATTATCTTCCAGAACAGAATTACATCATCAGATAAGCAAAACATATCCGAAGTTATTTCATTAAATATGAATAGTTTATTTTTAATTATTCGATGAATTATGTGTTCGTTTATTTGATATTTAGCATTCATTGTTTTATGCATATTAAACTATCCTCCATATTTATTTAAAAAACAAATATAGGAGGATTGACTGTCGAATGATGGTGTTACTGTCCATTGCAACTATTGTGCTTGCACATTGCAATGTTGTAGTTCTGTGCTACAGCAATTACAAAGGGGTAATTGCTTTCTGTCGGGAAACAGATACTCTGCGATTCCCCTTCCTCTCGTGCACGGGAGAAATTGACTCTGAGTGTCAAGTTTTTCTCCTTCTTTGTGATTCTGTTTGCCATAATACTAATGAATTAATAGGTTAATTAATCAATGCAACGTCATCAAGCAATTACATACTCGATTTTGTTTCCTTCGCGCAAAGATTGCGCGTTTACCGTTTGTTCCTGTCATAACTACCTTTGCGATAGCCTTCGTTGTATCCTTCACAATAGGTTTCATACGCTCTATTGCCGTGGATGGCATATTTTAGAGACATTCCACCTCTTGAATAGTTCTTGTCTCTGCCGTTTTTACCGTCATTGTAGCCATCCTTGTAGCCTCGCTGATAGTCGTTAGAGTTCAATATACCCATATTACATTGTGTTTAATTGATTAATTATTAACTTTACAATCTTTGTGATTGTCTGCTGCAAATTTACATTCATTTTCCTTTCTACGCCAAATTTTTATCGTGAATCCTTATCCACATTTTCGTGAAAGTTTAGCAATAAATTAGTGATTATTTGTCACAATTGGGATTGTACAAAGAAAAGAAATTAAAGTTATGGATTTCTGATATTCTAAAAAGTAGGTCTGTATCAATGCTTTTGCGATTGAATATTCGGTATATATTTGTACGGTCAAAATTCAGTTTCTTGGCAAACCAAGAGATGGAATGTTCCGTTTCGTCGAATACCGCTTGTATTTCTTTCCCTATGTGTATTGTGTTCATTTGAGTACAAGTTTTTGTTTCAAACATTTTCTCTCAATAAGCACCAATAGAAAAGCGTGAAGCCGTTTCATTATAGAATGCTTATTAAACCTATAGGTATCGCCAAACACCTTTCACACTAATAAGCACGAAACGACTCACGCATATATCGCGTGAGCCTCTCGCAATGCTTATTCTCGTGTGAATAAAATTTGGCGTTTTTATAGGTTGAGAATAAGAGCGTTAAGCCCAATGTTTTAATATGTTAGTTTATAGTTATTTCTATTTCATATTAATGTTGTTAACATTTAGAGCGTAAAGGTAGAAAGTTTTTTTTATCTAACAAAAAAATTTGTGTCAAACACTTTATTATATTATCTTTGCCCAAAACAAAACACATTATGCTACCCACGCAGGAAGACATAAAAACAGAGTTTAAACAATCGTTCACCGACGATGTGATAATTGCCCTTGTTGCCTTTGCAAATGCCAAAGGCGGGAAGGTGTATGTCGGTATGCGCGACAACGGTACGGTGTGCGGCGTGTCGTTGGGCAAAGAGGCTCAGCAAACTTGGCTCAATGAAATCAAGCAAAAGACCGAGCCGTCGATAATCCCCGACATCGATGTAATTGACGTTGACGGCAAACAGGTGGTGGTGCTTTCGGTTCAGGAGTACCCCGTAAAACCTGTCTCAACCAAAGGGCGTTATTATGTCCGTCAGGCCAACAGCAACCACCTAATGACGGCGTTTGAAATCTCCAATTCGATTTTGCAGACCAAAAATTCGAGTTGGGATTATTATCCGTGCCCCGGCAAAACGCTTTCGGATATTGATATTGAGAAAGTTAAGAAGGTGATGCGGGTGATTGCCAAGCGCAACGACAGGTTCAACATCACCGACCCGATGGAATTTTTGCACAAGTATGAACTCATCGACGACCAAAACCACATTTCCAACGGCTGTTATCTGATGTTTTGCAAGGATATTAACATCTTGAC